>JBELAE010000030.1:0-21852 GCA_049509155.1 Candidatus Sulfotelmatobacter sp. | reverse complement strand
CGACAGGCAGTACGCGCGAATGGAATCCACAGTCATAGCAAGTTCCTCGTCAGTGCCGGAACTACTTTCTCACAAATTGATCCATCAACTGAAGCAGTCGCTGTTTCACTGCCGGCCACTCCGCTGCCACGATGGAGTAGCGCACCGAGTCGCGCGGGATGAAGTCGGCGGCCATGCGGTGGGCGCGCAGAATTCCTTCGAATTGTCCGCCGATGCGTTCGAGGGCTGCGCGGGAACGCTGGTTGCGCGAATCCGTATGAAAGCAGACGCGGAGTGCCTGCCAAGTCTCGAAGGCATGGGTCAGCATGAGCAATTTTGCCTCGGTGTTGGCCGCCGTCCGGATGGCCGAGCGGGTCAGCCAGGTGTAGCCGATTTCGCAGGCGTCCGGAACGCCGCGCCCGTGCGATCGATGACCTTCCGGCCACGACCAGCGCTCCAGATTCCAGAAGCGTGTTGAGCCGAGGACAGCGACGTCGTTCAGACGCACAATGGCAAACGGCACGGCGCTCCCGGCATCGCGCCAGGCCAGCGCGGTTTCCACGTAGCTCGTGGCCGCGGCCTTGCCTCGCGGGACAGGGCTCCACTGGTACAGCGCGGCATCGTCTCCGGCTGCTGCAACCAGGCCGTCGACGTGGCGATGCTCCAGAGGCTCGAGGCGGACGTGCCTGCCTTCGAGGGTAATGTTATCGGTCGTCATCGCTTCCACTATGCAATGAGATTGTGTGCGATCGCAACGGCAAAAAGCGGCAACGATGAGGTTTTGGGTGGCGCAGCGCTGAAACCGCTGCGCCACCCAAATGCAGCCTGAGGATCATCTCGAACCCAATCAACTCTGCAAGGCTAACTGCTTGATCACCGTGGCCTTGCTGTACGCCACGCGGAAACCGAGGCGCTCGGCGTTGCGCTGCGAGGTTGTGCCGCCGTTGGTCACCACCACGGCGTACTCGCATCCGGCTTCGAGTGCGGCTGCCATGCGGGCGCGCAGCAGCGCGGTCTGCAGGCCGCGTCCACGAAACTCGGCTAGCGTGCCGGCGCCGCATAACGCAAACACTTTGTGCTCGGGGATAACCAGCCCGGTGCCGCACGCCACTAGTTTGCCCTCGACACTGGCTACGAAGGCCAGCGCCCGCTCCATCTGGTAGAAGGGCGCGATCAGGCCACCGAATGCTTCCGGCGCGCCGTCCGGGAAGAATGCGCTTTCGACGATCGCGCCCGCGGCGTCGGCTTCCTCCGGGAGACTGCGGCGAATCTCGCATCCCGGCTGTAGCGGAGGTAGCTTCTCGTCGTACTTCCCTCTCAACTCCGAATCCCCTTCGAGCTTGCGGTACAGCACGTTGTTCAGCTCAGCAATCGCGTATCCGCGTTCCTTGAACAACTCGAATACGGCGGGCTCGTGCATGGAACATATATCCACTTGCGACGGAGCATGGTGCGCGCGATAAAACGCCTCCACGCGATCGAGGTCAGCCGCGGTGAATGGACGATCGAGGCCCACGCCGGTTGCCCGTCCGATGGGCGAGCCCAGCCCAGCGAACACCATGTGCCCGCCGCAAATTTCTTCTTCGGCCGCCCCAATCTCGGGTCGCGTCTTCTGAAACGTTCGTGCGTACAGAACTTGCGGCATCTCCTCCGCCGACTCTAGACGGCGGGCGAATGCCCTATCCACGAATTGCATGGGGAATCATCCTTTCTGATTTTCGAAAAAGTGAAATTGGGGCAGCCAAGGCAAGAGCGCTGCGTGCGCACACCTCCGCGCGCATCTCGCTCAACCATTCAAACAGCGGAATTAAAGGACGGCAGTCATAGGCAGGACGACAGACTACCGTGGAATCGCGCAGTTTTCAAGCGAAGACGGAGCCAGGATCGAGGGCATCACTGAAAGCTGAGAGCTGATAGCTGACAGCAGCTTTTCTCACACCTGCTGCCGCGCTTCGCCCAGCGGCACCGTCACTTCCATCTTTTTCTTGTTGCGATAGATGGTGATCTTCACGGTATCTCCGGCGCGGTGGTTGTTCATCATCTGCGAGAGGTCGTCCTCGTCCTGTATTTTTTGATCATCGATGGCCACAATTAAATCGCCGCCCAGCATGATGGGCGTATTCCCCAGGTACGCCCGCTCAGTGCCGGCGCGCAGGCCCGCTGCGTCGGCCGAACCGCCCGGCGTGACCTGGATGATCAGCAATCCGTAGTCGACGGGCAAACCGATTTCATCGGCCAGTTCAGGGCTGATCGGAATCGTGCGCACGCCCAGCGCCGGGCGCCTCACCCGGCCCAGCGTCATCAGATCATTTAAGACGGCTTTCGCGGTGTTGATAGGAATGGCAAAGCCTATGCCCGCACTCTGGTTCGCATTCGAAAGAATCATGGTGTTGATGCCGATTACTTCACCGTGCCAGTTCATCAGCGGCCCGCCGGAGTTGCCCGGATTGATGGCAGCATCGGTCTGAATGGCTTCATCAATCGTTGCGCCGTTCGGCTCGCGCACTGGGCGAATCGAACTTACGATGCCGCGGGTCATGGTTCCCGCCAGGCCAAAGGGATTGCCGATGGCATACACTTTTTGCCCGACCTGCAAATTGCGCGAATCGCCCAGCACCGCCGGAATCAGGTCGGGAGCCTTGATCTGGATCACCGCCAGATCGTGCGGCGGGTCGGTGCCTACCACGGTCGCCTTGTATTTCCTACGATTGTGCATGGTGACTTCCACTTGCCGCGCTTCGGCGATCACGTGATAGTTGGTCAGGATGTGGCCCTCTTTGTCGATCACAAATCCCGAGCCCTGCCCTTCCTGCGGCACCATGCCATAAAAAAAGTCGAACGTCATGGCGCGCGACGTGACGTTCACGACCGACGGAATATTCTTCTTGTAGACGGAAATGTTGTTCTGCTCTTCACTGTCGAGAGACTCGCTGGGAGCCGCTTCGGTGATCTCCACCTGCTCGGGATGGCTCAGCCAGTTCGAAGGGTGCAATCCGCTGCCCAGCGAGTTTGAACGCCAGGTGGTGAAGTAGAAAAATCCGCCGGCAATCACCAGCGTGAATATCAACGGCCGTATGAGCTTCATAATTCAAACCATCCGATTCGGATCATCCTGATGAAAGACATCCGATTCAACCATCCAACCGGTTCAACCATCCAACGATTAGTACGATGTGGGGAAGCGGAAAGGTCCCTGAAATGATTCTAAACAATGCTCCGCCACTAACAAACTCCCAGTACGGGAGCAGAAAGCCCGCGAAGCAGCGGACGAGGTACGAAGTCTTGGACTTCAGGAGCGAATTCTAGCGCAGAAATAATGTCGTAATTGCGGCGAGCTGGCTCTTAGCGGTTACACCACCACGACCCCCGCGTACCCCACGACCATGTTGCGGTCGCCGGAAATGTCGCCTGAGGTCGCGTACTTGACCAACTCCGCCGACTTGGCGCCTAACTCCCGAACCGCCGTGAGCATGACCACCGCCGGCCCGAAACCGCACATGCTGATGTTCTGTTGCGTAACCACCTCGAAAAGCCCGCGCGGGTCCAGCGTGAGAATGCGCTCGATTGCCCGATGATCTTTCGCACGGGTCACTGTGTCCGATTCGTAATGATTCATGTCGCTCGAAGCAACGATCAAAACGGGCCCCCGCTGCCCTTCGATTTGTCGTGCGATGACTTCGGCCACGGCCTTGCCGAGTTGTTCGAGGGTGTCGAATTGTCCCGTCCCCAGAGCGATAGGCACGAAGCTGAGTTCTCGCTGACGCAACAACAGAAACGGAAGCTCCACTTCGGCCGCATGTTCGGCGCGATGCGCCGCCGAATCTTCCTGCAGCGCCGGGAACCGCTGCTTCAAAGCTGAGGCGAGTTCGGAATCGATGGGAACGTCGCCCAGCGGCGTCTGCCACGCGCCTTCGCTCATCACTGCCAGCGCGCGGCCCATTCCAGTGTGGTTGGGACACAACACAATGCAGCGCTTCGGCACTTCTATTCGCGCAAAGACCGCGCCCGCAACATGCCCGGAATAGACGTATCCGGCATGCGGCGCGATGCAGCCCAAGGCCCGCACCGGAGGGTGATTCGGGGAACTCGCTTCCGCCAGATAGGCGAGCGCTTCGGCGCGCAGGTCGTGAGGGTCGACGGGATAGAATCGCCCCGCCACTGCAGGACGACGCAGGATTGTGGTAGACATGAACTTTTCAACCTTCCTGCCCACCGAACCAAAATGAAATGCTATGAATGCAATGCTATGACCCGGCCTGCGCGTTGCGCAAGGCGCGGTAGACAGCCGCGCTCTGTTGCAGGTTCAGCGTCTCGGCGCGCGCGGTAGCTTTTACCTTGGCGTCAGCTAGAGCGCGTTTCAACTCTGCTGGCTCGTACTTCGCTTTCAGATTGTTCCACAGGGTCTTGCGCTTTTGTCCGAACGAGAGGCGCAGAAAATCGATGAAGCCATCGCCCGCGACGCCCAACTTTTCTTGCTGCGGATCAATGGTCAAGCGCAGCACCGTTGAATGCACTTTCGGTGGAGGCACGAACGCCCCTGGCGGCAGCGTGAAGAGCTTTTCCACGCGAGCGTACAACTGTGCCGTCGCCGAGAGCATGCCATAGTCGCGGCCGCCCGGCTCGGCCGCGATCCGGTCGGCGACTTCACGCTGCACCATGATCACGATGCTGTCGAAGTATTTCGAGAATTCAAACAAGCGCAGAACAATTTCAGACGTAATGTAATAAGGAAGGTTGCCCACCACTTTCACGGGCTCGGGCTTGATGTCAATGCCGGGGCGGCTCAGCCCAGGTTTCGGTCCGAACAGCGAATCGAAGTCGATAGCCAAGATGTCGCCCTCGATGATCTCGACGTTACGCGTCATGCCAAATCGCAGCCGCAGTTGTGCCGCCAGCACGCGGTCCAGTTCGACTGCGATCAGCCGCCGCGCACGCTTGGCCAGCAACGAGGTCATAATGCCGCGTCCCGGACCGATTTCGAGCACCGTGCTCTGCGACACTTCGCCTAAAGTGTCGACCACCCGCGCCGCCAGGTCTTCACTAGCCAGGAAATGTTGTCCCAATTTAGGCTTGGATTGCGGACGGCGCGTCGATGCGACCTTTGGCACGTTGACCCTCACTGCCTCGAGACGTAGACTCTGAAAGTTGGTCCTATGCATTCCGGCTGCACGACCCTCACGGCCCGAGACTCATTCATAATAGCGTGCCCCGCGAAAACCGTGGGCGCTTCTGGAGGTCCGCACTCATGAATATCGTATTCGCAGCTTCCGAAGGCGTTCCTTTTTCCAAAACGGGCGGACTGGCCGACGTGGTGGGAGCCCTGCCGCGCGCCCTCGCGGCTCTGGGCCATCACGTCAGCGTTTATTTGCCGCGCTATCGCCAGACCAAGCTCAGCGACCCCGCGACGGTGGTTCGCAGCGTCACTATTCCTTTCGACGACCAGTACCGGTTTGCTTCGGTAGTGAGCGGAGGCAGTCAGGGTGGGGTGCGTTTTTATTTTGTTGAGTATCCGCAATACTTCGATCGTGACGCCCTCTATGGCACGCCGGCCGGGGACTATCCCGACAATGCCGAGCGCTTTGCGCTCTTCTCGCGCACCGTGCTGGAGGCTTCGAAAATTCTTGGCGTGCCCGACATTTTTCACTGCCACGACTGGCAGTCGGCCCTGGTGCCGGTTCTGCTGCGCACGATCTACGCTGAGGATCCAGCCTTTAAAGACGCCGGCACGGTCTTCACCATCCACAACATGGGCTACCAGGGCCTCTTTCCGCCCGACACGCTGCCGTTGCTCATGCTGCCCTGGGATCTGTTTACCATGTCGAAGATGGAGTTCTTTGGCCAGGTGAATTTCCTGAAAGGCGCGTTGACTTATTCCGACTTCATCACCACGGTCAGCAAGAAATATAGCTACGAAATTCAGACCGCCGAATATGGATTTGGTCTGGAAGGCGTGCTGCACGCCCGCTCCTCGACTGTGACCGGGATTCTGAATGGAGTCGATTACGAAGAGTGGAGTCCGCAGACCGATAAATTCACGGCGGCCAAGTTCTCGCCTCAGGATCTGGCTGGCAAAGCCAAGTGCAAGCAGGATCTGCTGGCCGCGTTCGGAGTCAGCAATGCCAACCCGAAGCTGCCCGTGATCGGAATTGTCTCCCGCTTTGCGGCTCAGAAAGGCTTCGATCTGATCGCGCAGATCGCAGACCGCCTGGCGCGCGAAGAGATGATCATCGTCGCGCTCGGTGCGGGCGACAAGATTTATGAGGAAATGTTCCTTCGCCTCAGCAAGCAGTTCCCCAACAAGATTGCCGTGAAGGTCGCTTACGACAACGCGATCGCTCACAAGATCGAAGCCGGAGCGGACATGTTCCTGATGCCCTCGCGCTACGAACCTTGCGGCCTCAACCAGATTTACAGCCTGAAATACGGCACTGTGCCCATCGTCCGCGCCACTGGCGGGCTCGACGACACCATCGAACCCTGGGACGCCCGCACCGGCAAAGGTACCGGCTTCAAGTTCACTGAATACAATGGCGGGGCGCTCCTGCTTTCGATCAAGCAGGCGCTCGAGGCCTATAGCGACCAGACTTCATGGCAGGCGCTCATGCGCAACGGAATGAACAAAGACTTCTCCTGGAACGCATCGGCGCGGGAGTATGGGAAGATCTACGACCGCGTGAAGCAGATGCGCAGCACCTCAGCGGCGCCAGAAAAGGTGCTGGTCGGCTAACGAGATCTTCCTTTACGGAAGGCCAACCACGCATATCCCACAGTGAGGCCGAGGGAGCCGTACACCGCCGCGTTCATGGGAGCTAGCAGGAAAAAGACAGCTATGAGCGGGGGATCGAACGTCATCTTCACGAAATACAGCGGACACAGCACGATCATGAGTTGAGGATCGAGATTCCAGCTGTGCGGGGCGAAATAGGCCACCAGCGCTACGAGATATGAAATTGCCGCGAAGTAACCGAGCAGCTTGATGGGCGTTGAAAACAACTGTGTATCGTCGCGATCTTTCTTGCATGCTCTCGCAATCCACGAGCGGGGCAGCACCGCAACCGCCAAGCTGAAAACGCCCACCAGACCCAGGACACCCACAAACACGACCCATTCGCTCTGAACCGGCAGGTCGACACCTCGCAGCAGCACGTAGGGAGCGCCGGTCAAAAGCGAGGTCACCCCGCAGACAAAGAAAACGATGCGAGCTGTAATCCTGATCGCACGTCCGTGCATGATGCGGATTCTACCAGCGGTACGACTTCGAGCGCACTTGTTTAAGCACTCCGGATGGGACTGACCATTGTTAGAGCCGCTGCTAAAATTGCTGGTGCATGGGCGTCGCTCACCAGCCCGCTTTCACCCGCACCATCTTCCACGTCGATATGGACGCTTTCTTTGTGTCGGTGGAGGAACTCTTCGATCCCACGCTGAAAGGCAAAGCCGTCGTGGTCGGGGGGCAGCGCGACGAGCGCGGCGTCGTCTCCGCAGCCTCGTATGAAGCCCGCAAATTCGGAGTGCATTCCGCGATGCCGCTGCGAACCGCGGCCAAAATGTGCCCGCAAGCGATCTTCGTCAACGGCCATCCCGAGCGTTACCGCGAGTGCTCGGAAAAAGTTCACAAAGTCCTCGGCACGTTTTCTCCTCAAGTAGAGATGGCTTCCATCGACGAAGCTTACATCGACATGACCGGCACCGACCGTTTGCACGGTCCGCCGCTGAAAGCCGCGCACACTCTGCATCAGCGGATGAAGGTTAACACGGGTCTGAACTGTTCGGTTGGAATCGGAACCTCGCGCCTGATCGCGAAAGTTTCCTCAGCGCAGGCTAAGCCCAACGGCGTGCTCTGGATCGTTCCCGGCGAAGAGGCCAAATTTCTAGCTCCACTCGACGTGCGCGAAATTCCCGGCGTCGGCAAAGTCATGGAGACTCATCTGCACGCGCTCGGCATCAAGAAAGTTGGAGACCTGGCGCGCCTCGAAGAATCAGAGTTGAGTGACCGCTTCGGAAAATGGGGGCTCGCTCTGGCGGGCAAGGCTCGCGGTGAAGATGCCGGAGGATGGTTCGACTCCGAGGTCGGAGCCGACATTGCTGCCAAGTCCATCAGCCACGAGCACACTTACAACGATGACACTGCCGACGTCAGCCAGCTCGAAGCCACGCTGATGCGGCTTTCCGAGATGGTCGGCCGCCGCCTGCGCGAATCGCAGTTTCACGCGCGCACGATTCAACTCAAACTGCGGTATAAGGATTTCACCACGCTGACCCGCGCTCACACTCTCGCGGCGCCGACTCAACTCGACACTGAGATTTTCGAGCAGATTCGCGAACTGTTTCGCAAGAATTGGAAAAAAGGTGCACAGGTTCGCCTGCTCGGCGTGCAGGCCTCGTCGTTCACGGCGCTACCCGGTCAGATCAATCTTCTCGACAGCAACCGCCAGCAACGCTGGAAAGACGCGTTGGCCGCCGCGGACCGACTGCGCGATAAATTTGGCGAGTCCAGCGTCAAACTGGCCGCCGGGATGAAAGGCAGCTTCCGCGAGCGCGTTCATGAGAATCCGGCCAGCCTACCCGGCAAGAACAAACCGAAACCTACCTAACGGCGTTTTAATGAGGAAATGAAGGAGTAGGCGATCGGTTCCCTCAGGGCTAAAGCCCTTGTCTTTCCGGGCGCTTTATGGCACGGCTGAAGCCGTGCCCTTCCCAAAACCGTGCCTTCGCGAAACATAGTACGAGATAGCTTCTTACCGCTGACCTTGACCGTGCTCGGTTTGCGCACTAAGATTCCGGTTCGCCGAGTCTTCACATAAATCTTTGGGAGCCCAAATGCGCAAACTCCTCGCCGTCATTTCGTACGTCATCTTGCTAGCCCTCGCGTCGACCTTCCCGCAGACGACTGCAGCCCAGTCGAATCCTCCGCTGCTGCTGCGCTTCCCTACCGTCAGCCGGACGCAGATTGTTTTCAACTACGCCGATGATTTGTGGATCGTCAGCCGTGACGGCGGCGACGCCCGCCGCCTTACTTCCGGCATCGGGATTGAGGCTCTTCCCTATTTCTCTCCCGACGGCTCGATGATCGCCTTCACCGGCGAATACGATGGCAATCGCGATGTCTACGTCGTCCCCGCCACAGGCGGCGTGCCGCGACGGCTGACTTATCATCCCGCCGAAGAATACGTCGCCGGCTGGACTCCCGACGGCAAGAAGATCCTGTTCAATTCCTGGGGCAACAGCTTCATGCACTTCGAGGATCAGCTATACGCCGTTCCTGTCGAAGGCGGATTGCCCACGCAACTGCCGCTTCCCGTCGCCGAGGACGCTTCGTTTTCGCCGGACGGAACTCATATCGCTTACGTCCCACATCCCAAGTGGCAGCAAGCCTGGAAGCGCTACCACGGAGGGCAGACTACGCCCATCTGGATTGCCGATCTCAAAGACTCCAGCGTGGTAAAGATTCCCCGCGACAATTCCAACGATCACCATCCCATGTGGGTGGGCGACACGATTTATTTTCTTTCCGACCGCAACGGCTCTGAAAGTCTCTTCGCTTATGACGTGAAGACCAAGCAGGTTTCCGAGGCTCTGCACAGTGATGGCCTCGACTTCAAGACCGCTTCAGCCGGACCCGACGCCATTGTGATTGAGCAGTTCGGGGCCATCAAGCTCTACGATCTGCAAACCCACCAGGCGAAAAACATAACGATCCACGTTGCCGGAGATATCGAGGCCGTGCGGCCGCACTTCGCCAAGGTCGAGCCCAAGCGCATTCAGAACTTCGGTATGTCGCCCACCGGCGCGCGTGCCGTCTTTGAAGCCTGGGGAGAAATTTTCACCGTGCCCACCGATAAGGGCGACATTCGTAACATCACCAGCAGCCCGGCCGTTGCCGACCGCGATCCGGCATGGTCGCCCGACGGCAAGTCCATCGCGTATTTCTCGGACGAATCCGGCGAGTATGAATTAGCCATCCGCGATCAGAATGGGCTGGGCACGGCGCGCCACATTAACCTGGGCAACCCGCCGTCTTTTTTCTACACGCCCACGTGGTCTCCTGACAGCAAGAAGATTGCCTACAGCGATAAGCGTCTGCAGTTGTGGTACATCGATCTCGACAACCCGAAGCCCAAGCTGGTTGACGCCGACTACTTCGGTGGATTCGGCCCCACGCAGCTCAACCAAACCTGGTCCCCCGACAACAAGTGGATTGTATACACCAAGCAACTTCCCAGCGGCCTGCACGCGGTCTTCGTTTACTCGCTCGATCAAGCTAAGACTTTCCAGGTCACCGACGGCATGAGCGACGCGCTCTATCCCAGCTTCGACAAGAACGGGAAATATCTTTACTTCACCGCTTCGACGAACACCGCACTCTCGACCGCCGGGCTCGATATGTCGAGCGACGAGCACCGCGTTACGCGCAGCGTCTACGTCGCCGTGCTCAGCAAGGATGAGAAGTCGCCACTCGCTCCCGAAAGCGACGAGGAGAATAAACCGAAAGACGAGAAGAAGCCCGATCAGGATAAAGATAAAACCTCAGATCAGGCCAAGGACAAGGCAAAGGACAAAGACAAAGACAAGGCTAAGACGGAAAACGCAGACGCCAAGGACAAGAGTAAAGACAAAGAAAAAGATAAAGACAAGAAGGACGAACCGGTCGTGGTGAAAATCGACACCGAAGGGATCGGCCAGCGCATTCTCTCGCTTCCGATTCCAGCCAAGAATTACAGCAACATGCTCCCGGGCAAGTCCGGCATCCTATTCCTCTTTGAAGCGCCGCTCGTCGTCACGGAGGACGACTACCCTAACGTGAATCAGACCATCCAGAAGTTCGACCTCAGCAAGCGCAAGGTCGACAAGTTCATGGAGGAGGTCAACGACTTCGCTGTCTCGTTCGATGGCGAAAAAATTCTCTACCGCAAAGGCGACTCCTGGGCGACTGCGTCGGCCGACGACGGCCCTGCTGCAGGCCCCGGAGGCCCGCCCAAGCCAGGTTTCGGTCCACTCAAACTTGACGGATGGGAAGTCTATGTCGAGCCCCGCGCCGTGTGGAAGCAGATCTACAACGAGACCTGGCGCATCGAACGCGATTTCTTCTATGACCCGCATTATCACGGTCTCGACCTCGACAAGGCCAAGAAAAAATATGCGCCTTACCTCGACGGCATCGCGTCCCGCGATGAACTGACTTATCTGTTTCAGGAATGTCTGGGCGAGATTACGGTCGGCCACATGTTCGTTGGAGGTGGTGAGGCTCCGGAGCCGAAAAAACTGAAAGTCGGTCTTCTCGGCGCCGACTACAGTCTGGAGAATGGACGCTATCGCGTGGCCAAGGTTTACGACGGCGAGAACTGGAATCCCGGCAATGAAGCGCCGTTAACTCAACCCGGCGTCAACGTCAAAACCGGAGACTACATCCTCGCCGTGAATGGACGCGATCTGCACGCTTCCGATAACATCTACAGCTTCTTCGAAGAGACCGCGGGCAAGCAGGTCGTGCTCAAGGTCGCTCCAAATGCGGACGGAAACAATTCCCGCGACGTCACCGTGGTTCCGGTTGAGAGCGAAGAAAATCTACGCCATCTGGCCTGGATCGAGAGCAATCGCCGCCGCGTCGATCAAGCCACCGGAGGCCGTATTGCCTACGTGCACGTGCCCAATACCGCAGGTGGCGGATACACCAGCTTCAATCGCTACTTCTTTTCGCAGGTCGGCAAAGAAGGCGCAATCATCGACGAACGCTTCAACGAAGGCGGCCAGCTGGCCGACTACATCATCGACTACCTGCGCCGCCCCATGCTGAGCAAGGTGGTCACCCGCGAAGGCCATGACTGGTCGAGCCCTTCGGAAGCCATCTACGGTCCCAAGGTGATGATGATTAACGAAATGTCGGGCTCGGGCGGCGACGCGTTGCCGTGGTATTTCCGCAAGGCCGGGCTCGGTCCACTGGTGGGCAAGAAAACCTGGGGCGGGCTCGTCGGCATCGGGGGCTATCCGGAACTGATCGACGGCGGCCGCGTTACCGCGCCGCGAGCCGCCATCTACGGCCTTAACGGCGAGTGGGAAGTCGAAAACCACGGAGTCGCGCCGGATGTTGAAGTCGATCTCGAACCCGCTGCCTGGCGCACGGGCCACGACGCGCAGCTCGAAAAAGCAATCGAGGTGGTGATGCAGCAATTGAAGGAGCATCCGCTGCCCGAGATTAAACGTCCGCCGTTTCCCAACTATCACGAACACGACGATCTGGGCGCGAAGTAATTCGTGCTGATGTCGAGGACGTCTTCGAGATGATCGACGATGCACGAACCCCCACGTCTCGCAAAAGACGCGAGACATGGGGCACCCAGAGGTCTAGTATCCGGCTTTCAGCCTTGACTCAACGTACTGAGGCCAGCATCGAGCCCACTCCGGGCTTGTAGCCGTAGAAGTCGCCGATCAGGTGGAGATGATCGATGATCTCTTCGTCGTAGCGCTGCTTCAACGCCGGAGTCAAAATGTTGTGTTCGGCATTGGGATCAGATACGAGGTCGAAGAGATAACTCTGCGCCGGCGAATCGTAGGTTGTGTACAGATAACGTTGATCTGCAGTCAGGATGCCGTACACGGCACGCACGTCCGACGCGAGTAGAAGATCTTTCCGAGGGTAGCTGTCGAGTTCCTGTTTCGTCTCGGCAAACAAAGGCCGGCCGTAGAGCACGTTCTGCACAATGGGCCGGTGCCCCAGCAGGTAGTAAAGCGTCGGCGTCACGTCGGTTAACGTCGAGAGACGAGAGTCGTCATAGACGAGATGTTCCCGCGTCATCATTTCGGGCGGCAGATGAATGATAAGCGGCACCCGCATGATTTCTGGCCAGATCGAGGTCGAGTGGCTCATGCGTCCGAACTCGCCCGTGGCGTCGCCGTGGTCGCTGGTTACGATGATGATGCTGTTGTCATACATGCCATGCTGCTTGAGATAGCTGAAGAATTCTCCCAGATGCGCGTCGACCCAGTGCACTTCATAGGTAATGCGCGTGTTTAGACCGGGCCGGTCGGGCCAATGCTGCGAAGTCGGCGAGGGCACGTCATTGCGCGCGAACTGGTGCACATTCTTGGGCTGATCGTAGAAGAAAATCGGTTCCTGCGAGCGGGCACGAGCATCGAGAACCGCTTCTGCCTGGCGCAATGTGTCGCCGATTTCCAGGTGGTTCCAGAGTTTCTTGTCCATGTCCAGCTTCACCAGATCGTCGCTGGGCGACAGGATTTCTTTGACCACTTCGTCCATGCTGACGACCATGTGGTAGTGGTCGGCGCGCAGCATCTGTTCCAGGCCATTCACTTTCGAGAACGGCTGCAGGTAGTGCGCATGGAGCATCATGGCGCCAGCCCATAGCGCCGGTTCCGAAAGCGATGTTCCCGCATATTGCGAGTACGCGTTGTGCAGCACGATGCTGTCGCGGGCGAAGGCGTCGAGGTTGGGGGTGTAATCGACGCGAGGATTGTAGGGGCCAAGATAATCCGGGCGCATGGCGTCAATCACAAAGACGAAAATATTCGGGCGCGCGCCTTGGGTCGGTAGGAGGTGGTCGACGAGCCGAACTTCCGTGTTGGTGCGGGTATCGCGGACATTGCTGTATTCCCGCATGATGCGGCAGAGATCGCCGCAAACTTCTCCGCGGCCATTGCCCAGCATGTGATGAGCCAGCAGAAACGAGGCGTCGCCGGCACCGTATTCCTCGAGTTTGAGCGAAATTTCGTCGTCGGTTGAGCCCACCGACTTGCCCCAGAAAATCTCGGTTGCCTGCAGCGCTTTGTAGAGGAAGATGCCGGCCAGCAGGACTCCGACGATGACTGCGGCGGAATATCTCTTGCGCACCGGGCGCAAGCGGTAGACGCACAGGCTCATCGCGATCCAGAACACCAGAGCGGAAGTGCTTTCGACAAAGCCATTCCAGTCTTCGCCGCCGATGAGCCAGCGCGAACCGAGCGCCAGCAGCGTGACCGCTACAATCGTCATCCACGTGGCGATTGCCTGTCCGGAAGAGAGTCCAGAAGAAAGCCGCGCGTTCGTAGACGGCGAAGCTACCCGTTGCTTGCGTGCCAGAAACGGCTCGACCATGGCGAATCCCCAGAGCGTAAGAGTGAGCGCTAAGGTGATAGCGTAGAGGTAGGCGCTCCGTCCATCGAAGCTCATGGCATTGCCGACAAAGCGCACCAGCACAATCGACAGGATGACCGCAATCAAAATTCCTACCAATGCGCGGCGCACAGCTTGCGGCCAAGAGGTTTTCGCCGCGAGCAGAAAAATCAGATTCAGAGCTGATAACACGATGATCGCGAGTGCGGCATGAGAAACCAGACTCCAGAATGCGACTTCCGCATCCTGCCAGTGAAACCCCAGCATGTGAGTGTCGCCGTAAAGGCGCACTCGCGCGCCGACGGTGTAAATCAGGCTAACCGCGAGCGCGACCAGAAGGCCGGCAGAGAATCCGAAGGGCGCGGCGCTCTCGGCGCCGTTGCGCGGCCCGCGTTGTTCCGCCGCAGTTGACATTTGCCATACCGAGATCGCGAGCAGAGGAAGCAGCGCGGTCAGACTCCAGTAATAAGCGGCGTTGTTATTCTGCAGGCCCGGCAGGAAGGGACGCAGGGTTACGTACGCTCCGCAGGCTAGGAGCAGGCCAATCACAGCCTGGGTTCGCTTGGCCTTCCGCCAGTCGCGCACCGGCCAACCGGAGAGCAATGCAGCTGCTAGAGCTGCCCAATAGAGCCCTGCCTGGTGATGCGCAAGCCACGGCATCCAGGCATAAGGCGGTGTTTTGATGAAGGCGCAGAAGGTGTAGGGCAGGAAGGCCAGCAGGCAATATAACGAGGTCAGAACGAAATACGCCCCTGCAACCGCCTTCAGTACAGTATTGACCCAAAGCCTCAAAACATATTCCCTCAGGCGCATTGCTTCAGACGCCTCGGCCATCCAGAGACGTCATAATCGATTCTCGATTCTCGATTCTCAATTCTCCATGACCATCAGTCCTAGCCGCAAGTTACCGAGGGCAAGCGGTTCGGTCCGGCGCGGCTCAACGGCCGCCAATCGTCTGCCAACCGTATCGAGGCCGTTTTGCATCCCACAGTCTGGTGACCAAAGTACCAACACCGTTACTACTTCGGTGTAGACGGGGGACACTCCAGATGGCTTCCGGTTGGGCTAGGATTAAAGTTCTGCTCTCTTTTTGCGAGAATAACCGGATGCTGAGTCAGGCCGCCAAGAAGCCCGCCGCACCTTCGTCGTGGCTTGCGTTGTTTTCCTACGCGTTGTTTACCCGCAATTTCTTTAGGAGTCCGGCGATGCTGGGCTCGGTGTTTCCCAGTTCGCCGTTCCTGGTGAATGACATGATGAGCCAGGTTGACTGGGACCGGGCGCGGGTGGTGGTGGAGTACGGCCCGGGCGTGGGCACGTTTACGCGGGAGATTCTTAAGCGGATGCGGCCGGATGCCATTCTTGTGGCTATCGAACTGAATACCGACTTCGTGGACTATCTCAGCAACCACGTCCGCGATCCCCGCTTCCGGGTCGTACACGGTTCGGCCGCGCGGGTGCGCAGCGTCCTGGCGGAACAGAATCTTGCGCAGGCCGATTACATCATTTCTGGCCTGCCCTATCTCAACATGCCGGACTCGCTGCGTCGCGAAATTCTTGAAGAGTCCCGCTTAGCCCTGCGGGCGGATGGTTCGATGGTGCTGTTCCAATACACGCGAGCGCTGCTGCCTTACCTCGAGTCGAGCTTCAGCTCGGTCAGGCTTAATTTCCAGCTCTTCAACATCCTGCCTGCACTGATCTTTCACTGCACACGGTAACTAGCCGGCTTCTGACAATCCAGTGCCAGGGATTGTGCGCTGAGGCCTCAGCTGTCCTTGCGGTAGAGAAGATTGCGCATTGCTGCGCGGCGCGCTTCGTTGGCTTCCGAGAGAGCCTTGCGCTCGTCGGCGTCCATCGACCGCTTAGTTTCGGGGCCGGCAGTCTCAGGTTCGCTGCAGGCCGGGCAGCGATTGGCAAAGCCGGGTTTTCCCGGCTTCAGTTCGAACTCCTCGGAGCAGACAGCGCAGACTTTAATAGGAAATGCCATCCTCTCGTTATGATAACAATCCGCCGGCCCGCCAGAAAAGAACGAAGGCCGGGTATCCCGGAAGGAAGTTCCGGATCCCGGCCCACGTCTTCGTTCAACTTGAAGTACAGCTTTTGCCGAACTAGTTGCCCGAGCTCGGAGTAGCGGCAGCTGTGGTCGGAGTCGCAGCCGGAGCGGCGACACCGGTGCCATAGCGAATTAACCGCGGGAAGAAAGGCGTGACTTCAAACGGCATCTTGTCGCGCGCCGAAGTGATGGCAACCGGAGATGCCTTCACCATTTCCGCCTTGTCGTCCCAAGGGTTGATCTTCACGCGGCCGCCCAGGGGCAGAGCCGCGATCTGATCCAGTTTGTTGTTATCCAGAGCCGGACCCTGCGTGGCCAGACCCGACAAACGAGTGATGGTTCCGTTCACCGCCAGGGAATTGCCCAGGTGCGTGGTCAACAGAGCGCCGAGTTGCGGAGCCCGCTGCTGCAACGCACGTAGGAACAATCCCACGTTGTCCAGCTTTTGCGCGTAAGGCGAGTTCTTGAGAAGTTCCAGAGCTTTTTTGTCCGCGGCTGCTTCCTCTTCCGGAATGTGCTTGAAGCCGAGGTTCTGGTAGGTGGAGTCGTCGTCGAACAGCATGCGATCATTGAACGCATACTTGCTGCCCAGGTTGTGCCCGAGCACGATGTGCGCGAGTTCATGAGAGAGCACGGCGGCCAGGCTGGCTTCGTCCGGCAGCACGTCGACCAGACCTTTACTGATCACGATGGTGTTGCCCACGCTGAAGGTTTCGAGCGGAGCGGTAAGCAGCACGCGCGTACGCACGGGCCGGGGCAGATCGATGTTGTTGGTGACCTCCAGATTGTTGACGACGGTCTGGAGAATCCGGTCCAGGTCGCCCTCGGGGGCGAGCAAGCCGGCGTTGGTCAGGCGCTCGACAACGTTGTCTTCCGCCTGCTGCTGCCATACGCGCTCGGCCTGCAGCGGGGACGCATCCTGCGTACTCGCACTCTCGTCGGTCACGCTGTCGACGCGAATCTGCGTCAACTCGTCGTCCTTGCCGCCTTTCTTCAGGTCATAGCCCCAGATGCGGGTCTGCGCCTTGAAGGCCGTTTTGTTCTTGACGCCGGCGCTGAAGTCGCCTTCTTCGCTGTAGATGTACGACGGCACCCAGTAGCCCGGAATCAGGTTCAGGCGCCAGCTGTCCATGTGGAAGAAAAATGTGTTGTGCACGGCCGATTGGTAGGTCCCGTTCAGGCGCACGATATTGAATCCCTGATCTTCCACCCAGATGCGGCCCAGAAAACGGCCACGGCCTGACTTCGGTTTCGGCGTAACGTCAAACACCAGGCAGCGCACGTCGCCCAGAAATTCGCGGCGGGCGTAGCGGAAATCATAATGCTCGCGGTCGAAGTCGGTGCGGTCGGCATAGACCATCCAGGAGAAGCCCAGGGGCTGGTATTGCACCTTGTAGAGCTTGTGGAAGCCGCCCAGCAGGCGAGACTGCATGCTGGTCTCCTGTTCTTTCAGATAATCTTTCCGGTCGACGGTCTCGCCCATATCCATGCGGCCGAGGAAATAATGGTCCTCGCTGGGCACGGAGCCGAGCTGCGGGTCGGCGACCAGATCCTGCAGATAGGTCTCTACCACGGGCGTGCGCGTGGAGAGTACTTTGATCAGACCGTGCTCCCGCTCAATGAACAGGGTCACGACCTGGTCCATGGTGGTGGGAGCAGGCGCGGCGGCCGGCAGTGGCACAGCCGTTACCGGCGCAGGCGCGGGCTGCGAAGTCTGCTGCGGCGCGGAAGAAGCCGGTGCCGGCTGATCGGTTGCGGCGGCGGCCGGCTGAGACGATTGCGCCGTCTGCGTCGCATCGGGCGCGGGTGGCTGTGCGGACGGCGTCGACGCCGCCTGCTGTGCGGCTGCGCTCACGGATGCCAGCAGAAGCGCGGTAAGTAGCACGTTCCAAGTACGCATGACCTTATTCTCCATATTTCTCTGAACCAGTTTCTTCGACCTAGTTTCAGGTAACCCAGTGTCAGTGACCCAAGTTCATTTCTGTTGCCAAGTTGCCAGAGTTACTTCGCCAAAACTTTGCTTATGCCAGCTGGAACGTCACGTGAACGATTGCCGTGGAATCCACCGGCTGACCACCGCGCGACGCGGGCTTGAACCGGATCTTGGTGGCGGCGGCGACTGCAGCCTCGTCCAGACCATGGCCCAGACCCCGTACCACGCGATTCACATGCAGAGTGCCGTTGGCCGAAAAACTCACCTCGAGAAGCACTTCGCCTTCCAGCTTTAAGCTGCGGGCTTCATCGGTATAAACCGGACTCGGCTTGAACATGATCTCCACCGGAGTCGTGGTCGGTCCGGCTTCTGCCAAGATCTTCGGGCCGCCGTGCACCACCTGCTCCGATCCAAACCCTCCGGTCGCAACTGCCTTGCCGTTGGCCCGCCCATCTCCGTTGCCGCCGGTCGCTATGCCGTTACCGAAATCCGCGCTGGCGACCGTGCCCTTGATTCCTTTTGCTCCGCCCGATCCGTTGCCCTGCCCCGGACCCACGGGCATGTCGAAGCCACCGGCCGCGGCCGCGTACAATTTCGCGCCCTGTTTGCCTGTCCCCTTCAAACCGTTGTCATCGCCAAACCCGCCGGTCTGTACTTTTTCTACTGCCGCGTTGACGGTGGGTTTCGCAGAACTGCCGCCGAAGTCTCCGGTGTGCACCAGTTGCGGACGCGCCGCGCTGGCGATTTTTATCTCCGGAGCCTTGAACTGGTTCACCACTACCTGAGGCGCTTCCACCGGCTGAGGGGCTACCCGGCGCACTTCCCGTGGCACCACCAGCTTGGGCGTATCCAGTTCCGCGAGCTTCACTGCGGGCAGCTTGGGCTGGACCTGCGGCTTAACCTTGATCGGCTCCGGTGCGGGCGCGGGCCGCAGCGTCGGCATCGGAATCATCTCGGTCACGTGATAGGTGGTGAGTTGCAGCGTTTCCGGGAAGAACACCCCGAGATTAATCACGATGAGCAGGACCATGGCCACCAGTCCATAGCTGGTCGCCAGCGCCCGTTTGTCGATCTTACGTTCGGGCAGTAATCCGAGTTGAAAGCCGCGGTAAGGCGTTGCCATGCAATTTCGCTCCGTTAGGGGTCCTGGTGATGGGGAGATCCTCCGGGACTTGGAGTCTTAAAAATACGGGAGATAGGACAGGGGGTAAACGTGTCAACGGCTCTTGACCTTAGGTAACCTGCGCGGTGGCACGAGTGAGGAAGTGACCCAAAACGGGCTTGGGACAGGCCTTTCCGCCGATCCGACTACGTCCCCGACCCCACGAAACAAGGAAGAAACAGGGAACGAACAGGCAGGAAAAACCGAGCGGAAGGCTATGAGCAACTTCTAAGCTGAGTTTCTGCGAATCCTCAGAGATCGAGGGAATTCCCCGGACCCTTGGCGAAAGGGTTTCGCCGCCGGGAAAAATAGGCGAACACTGGAATTCCGGCCAAGATGACGAGCAGGCCATAACCGGAACTCGGCCAATCGTTCTTGAAGGTGTAGCCGAGAAGAAGCGCCGCCACCGCCACGAAAACAATGGGAACGAAGGGATAGCCCCACATGCGATATGGACGCACGGCCAGCGGTTGGCGCTGCCGGAATATGAAAATCGTGCTGCCCGCAATCATGTAAAACAGCCACTCCGCGAAAATCGTCAGGGAAAACAGTTGCCGGAAATTTGCGCCCACGAGCAGCAGAAGAATCGAGAGCACGGCTTGCACGATAATCGCCACCGAAGGGGTGTGAAAGCGGGGATGCACCTCGGCCAAGGCACGAAAAAAATATCCGTCGCGAGCCACGGCGTAGGGCACGCGCGCTCCGCTCATGGTGGTGCCGTTGAGCGTGACCAGCATGGACAGCGCCATGCCCGCCGAAACGATGCTGGCGCCTACTCGCCCCAGCACCAGCGCGACCGCATCCGATGCGGGACGCGGCGAAGCCGCAATCGCGCTGGCGGGGAGCACATACTGCACCGCCGCATTGACCAGCATGTATAGCACTCCCACGGTAGCCACGCCGGCGATCAAGGCGATGGGAATATTCCGCTCAGGGCGCTTCACCTCACCGGCCACCATGTTCAGATCGTTCCATCCGTCGTAGGCCCAGAGAGCGGCCACCAGCGCGGCCATGAAGCCGGCGATTCCACCCTTCGCGCCGGCGAAGGTGCCCGCGAAGTTGCTCCATCCTCGGCTTGTGACGTTGCCGATTCCGCTGAAGCAAACCACCACGATTCCGAGAATGATCGCAACCTTCAGCAATGTGAACACAAGCTGGAATTCGCCAGCCTTTTTCACTCCGAGATAATTCAGGAGAGAAATCAGGACGGCGGCGGCGATGGCGACCATCTGCCCCCAGTTCACTGCAAAGGGCCAGGTGATCAAGTTGACGGAGAAAAAAGAGAAGACAGAGAAGGTCCCCAGGATTCGCACCAAGCCGGTGACGACTGTGGCGATCGAAGCTGGCTTGGCGATCACGAACCACGTCCAGGCATAGAGAAACCCGGCCCCGGGCCCGTAGGCATCGCGCACGTAGACGTACTCTCCGCCGGCCTGCGGTTTCATCGCGCCCAGTTCGGCGTAAGTGAGCGCGCCGAAGAAAGAAAGCAGTCCGCCGACCACCCACGCAAGGTAGACGAGCTTGGCCGAGCCCACGGCTTGCATCATCTCGGCGGGCACGAGAAAAATTCCGCTGCCGATAATCGTCCCGACAACCACCGCGGAGGCGTGGCTCACGCCCAGATCGCGAGAGAGTTCCGGACGCGAAGCAGCCAGATGCGTGACCTGATGTGTGCCCTCAGCCATGTTGGAGTTGGAGTATACGCGAGGATTACGATTCTTTGAGCGCAATCTTGGCGAGTTTCCCGACGGATCGCAGAGATTACCAGTGGCTTTTCGATGTGGCAAAACTGCTAGTGCGCCAGCATCCCCGCCTTACTTGCGGGTTCTGGCACCAATGGTAGTGGCACTTCCAACGTGCCCATGCGATCGTTCGTGCGGTCGCGCACGCCGACGCGTATGGACTTGGCGCTGACCGGTACGACCAGCGACTGCCGCACACGGAACAATCCGTTCTTGTTCTCTGACGACTGCGTGGAAGCGTCCGGCACGGCGTCGTTCACCGTGCCATTGAGTGTTTTACCGTCCTCGTCGAATGCGGCCACGGCAAACTCAAGCGCCGGTTGTTTATCGGTATGGGCCGCCTGCGCCTTAACGAACTGCGGATCGAGCACGCGATAGTCGATGGTGTAGGCCTGAATCTTCACCGGAGGCAACGGCTTCAGCGGCTGGTTCCGGCGGTGCGTGCGAAAGAACGCTGACTGCGTCTGCAGTTGCTCCATCTGCGCGGGGGTCGCCAGCGTTGCTCCACCTTGGGCGCGCACGTGCGCCGAGAACATCAGATCATGCACCATGGGCGCGCCCTGCTTCATGTTGGCCTGCAATACATCCCCCGCCTGGAGCGGAACCGCCAGCGTCGCAGGCCCCGAGTCCCCGCTTTCATCCGCCGCAGCGGACACCAGCGGAACCCGGCAATAACTGCGCCGGTAGGAGAGCTGATAGTTGCCCTTGTTGAGTTTCACCCTTATGTTGTGACACTTCTCGTCATCGGACCGGTCGGGGGGCGAATAGGTGAGCGTGTAGAAGTTGCCGCCCTGTTCGGTGGCATCTTCCATTGCGCTGGCCACGTCGTTGTCGCTGTAGAAGGCCCGGCCGCCGGTCGCGTCGGCGACTGCTTCCTGA
>JBELAE010000003.1:0-55877 GCA_049509155.1 Candidatus Sulfotelmatobacter sp. | reverse complement strand
CTATAGCAAAGCGCTGGTTGAGGAGAACGAAGAAGAAATGTTGAAGGCAAGATAGAGTTCCGAGGCGTAGGGTAGGTTTATCCGGTTGGCGGTGAGCCCGGAGCCCAAGCGAAGATCGCGCGCAGCAGCCCGCAAGGGAAGCAGGCGAAAGCAGGTCGAGCGAGGGTCAAACGCGAGCTACTGGCCGAGACGAATGGACCCCACACCACCTCGGAACTCTTATTTTTTCAGCTTTCAGCTATCAGCTCTTAGCCGTTAGCTATTGGCTTGACCCCCACCGCAGCGGTCCTCTGTAACTCCTGTTGGTCCCGATCACAAATTAAAATACATAGAGGCGCTGGCGGCCTGGGAGGAGTTCATGAAGAGTGCTGGCGATGGGCGTCTGATCATTGTGAGCGGGCCTTCGTGTGTGGGCAAGACTCCGCTGGCGAGGGCGCTCGAGGAGTTTCATCCCGAACTGCACAGCAAGCTGCATAAATTGGTGCTGTTTAACAGCCGGCGTCCGCGACCGGGCGAGATGGATGGCGTGGAATATCACTTTCGCACTCGAATTCAGGTTGAGTCACTCAGAACGGAGAACCGGTATGCGGTACTCGAAGTGCGCAGTGATCTGCAGGCGTTGGACGTGGATGAGCTTGAGTCCTTGCTGAAGCGCGGCGATGTGTTCTTTGAGGGCAGTCCGTTTGTGGGGCGGGCGTTGGAGGAGCATCCCCGACTCGCCGAGGTGAATAAGCTCAGCATTTTTGTGTCGCCGCTATCGCGAGAAGAGATTGTTTATTTGAAGGCGCCGGAGCGGAACATTTCGTTGCCGGAGTTCGTGACGGACGTCATGCGTCGCAAGCTGCTGCGGCGGACGCGGCGGCACAAACAAGAATTGTCGCTGAAGGATTTGGAGGAGATCGAGACTCGGGCCGGGAGCGCGTATCGTGAGATGGGCGAAGCGTGGCGTTTTCAATCCGTGATTGCGAATCACGACGGCGAGGACAGCGACCACTGGGCGGCGTTTTATTACCCGATTGGCGATGCGCGAAAAGCGCTGGAGAATTTGGTGGCGTTGCTGAAGGGAACGGTGCCCCCGGGGGTAGAGAAGTGGGACGAGGATTTGCTGCCGGCGGTCTAGGCCATTCGCGTTGAACCCGGCGATTAAGTTCCGCACCTACCTAAAGTAGGAACTCGGCGTGATTCCTAAGGCCTTCCTGAACATGGAAATGAAAGCGCTCGGCGTACTGTAGCCCGACTCCAGAGCTGCATGCGTGACTTTTGCGCCCTCGGCCAAGAGCCGCATCCCCTGCATAAGCCGAACTTGCTGCCGCCATTTCCCAAACGCCATTCCGATCTCCTGTTGGAACAGTCTTTCGACAGACCGCTTTCCCGCCCCCGTCGCCCGGCAAAGCTCAGCGAGAGTTCGAGAATCGCGGGGATTGCTCATTAGTATTTCTTCGATTCGAACCAGCCGGCGATCAGACAAATGCGGGAGCTGCAACGGGATCGTCGGCGCCGCTTCCAGTTGATGAAGGACGACGGCAACCAGGTGCGCTTGCGACTTCGATTTTTTCTTCGACGCATGCACGGTGCATATGTGAAGGATGAGCTCCTTGAGCAGAGCTGAGACATTGATCACGCAACAATCTCGCGGCAGGCCTTTTGCCAGCCTGGGTTTCAGATATAGGGTTCGCATCGCCACTAAACCTGACATCGTGATGGTGTGGGGAATCTCGGCCGGAATCCACACGGCACGATGGGGAGGGACAACCCAAGTGCCATCTCGGGTACGGATTGTCATCACCCCGCGCGAAGCGTAGACAAGTTGATCTCGATCATGGAAGTGCAAGGGTATGACGTGGCCGGCTGGATAATCGTGGGTGAGAGTTGTGATTGCTGACTTACGATCGCGCGAGCGATCGAAAATTCCATTTTGGCGCTTTTGCGACATCTATTGTCACCTCTTGCTCGCCATTCTGTTTGGCTTGGCTTGCGCAACCAACGGCTTTGCGGCTACCGATGCCGATTCGTGTGCTACGAACACGGCAAATCGGCAACTTGATTATTGGCTCGGCAATTGGAAGGTCGGCGCCGAGGGTTCTTCAGGGAACGCTCACAGCACGGTCACATTGTCGCTCGACAAGTGCCTCGTGGTCGAGAATTGGGACGGGGGAAGGGGTCATTACGGACAGAATGTCTTTGGCTATAGCGGTGACGACAAGAGCTGGTATGGGATGTTCGCGGACAACGAGGGTAGGGTTCATGTGTTCACCTCTGGCAAGATCGCGTCCGGCACTGCGGAATTTGAAGGCACAAGCCGCGGACCCCACGGAGAGAGCGTATTGAACCGAGTGAAGTTAGCACGACTGAATCCGAACAAAGTTGAGCAGACTTGGGAAAAATCCACCGACAACGGCGCCAGCTGGAATGTTGTGTTTCGTGGGGAATATTCGCGCGCGAATCCCTAAGGCGACGATGACGATATCAAGCGGATGTTAGGGGTGGGAGATATCGCGAGGGCCGGACACTAAGTGCGAGGGTAGGCCCTCGTGGTGCCGTTTAAGAAGAGTCTTTCGGCGAATCCGAAAGAGGTCTAGTCGACGTGCTCGCCCTCGGAGAATTCTCCTTCGGCGTGGGGAAGGACGTCGTGGTCGGTGGCGATCCAGACGTAGAGCGTGGGCAGCAGGAAGACGCTCATGAGCAAGGCTGCCACCAGTCCGCCGACGATGACTATGGCGAAGGGGCGTTGCGAGTCCGAGCCAATGGCGTGGGACGTGGCGGCGGGCAACAGGCCCAGGGTGGCGACCAGCATGGTCATCATGATGGGGCGAAGACGCAGGACGGCGCCTTCGACAGCGGCGTCTTCGATGGTGTAGCGGCGCACGCGGAGCTGGTTGATGTATTCCAGCATGATGACGCCGGTCTGTACTGAGACTCCGAAAAGGGCGAGGAAGCCTACACCGGAAGAAACGCTGAAGTTCGTGCCGGTGAAAAGAAGCGCGAGCAGGCCGCCGATGGGCGCGATGGCGATGTTGGCCATGATCAGCATGGCCCATTTAAATGAGTGGAACATGGTGTAGAGGATTATGAAGATGATGAGGATGGTGATGGGGAGCACGATCAGCAAGCGAGCGTTCGCTCTTTTCTGGCTGGCGTATTCACCTTCCCACTTGAGGTGATAGCCGGTGGGTAATTTCACCTTCTCGTTGACATTCTTGATGGCCTCTTCGACGGTGCTGCCGAGGTCGCGGCCGCGGACGCTGTATTTGATGGCGATGTAACGCTCGTTGCCTTCGCGATAGACTTCGGATGCGCCGTCGGAGACCTCGATCTTGCAGAGTTGCGCGAGGGAGACTCGTTCTCCGGTGGGAGAGAGCAGGCGAATCTTTTCGATGGCTTCGCGAGTGTCGCGAAATTGCGGAAGATAGCGCAGGACGAGGTCGTAGCGGGCTTCTTCCTGCAGGACCTGCGTTAGGGCGTTGCCGCCGACCGCGGTTTGAATGGCGTCCTGCACGTCGGCGACGTTGATCTGGTAGCGGGCGGCGGCGTCGCGATCGACAGTGACGTTCAGATTGGGTTGGCCGAGGACGCGGAAGACTCCGAGATCTTCGATGCCGGGGATTTGGCGCATGATCGCGGTGATCTCGTCGGCCTTGCCTTCCAGAACCTTCAGATCCGTCCCATAGACCTTGGTGGCGAGTTCGCCTTTGACGCCGCTGACGGCCTCTTCCATGTTGTCTTCAATGGGCTGCGAAAAGCCCCAAAGAACGCCGGGAATCTTGCTGAGTTCACGATTCATGGCGGCGATGAGTTCGTCTTTGTCTTCGTGGAAGACGGGACGCCACTGGTCTTTGGGCTTCAGATCGACAAAAAATTCGGTATTAAAGAAGCCGGTGGTGTCGGTGCCGTCGTCGGGACGGCCGACCTGGCTGGTGCACTGCGGAACTTCGGGAAACGAGCAGAGCACGATGCGGGCCTGGTTGGCGACGCGGATGCCCTCGTCGGGGCCAGTGCTGGGAGCGAGCGTTCCACGCACCCAGAGAGCGCCTTCATCGAGGTGCGGCAGAAATTCGGAGCCGATGGCGCCGCTGAAGGCAAGATAATTTCCCACGGCGACGCCGACCAGGCATACGCCAACGGTGACGGCACGATGACGAATCGCCCAACGAACCGCGACGCGGTATTGTTCGATCAGGAATTGCATTACGGGGTTATGCCATTCCTTGGCGCCCTTGGCGAAAGCGAAACTGGCCAGGACGGGCGCGATCAGAATGGAGAAGATCAACGCGCCGAGCAGGGCGAAGGCAACCGTCCAGGCCATGGGCTGGAATAAACGGCCTTCGACGCGCTGCAGCGTGAAGATGGGCAAATATGCCGTGATGATGATGGCGATGGCATAAAACACTGGGCGCTGGACTTCGTGCGTGGCTTCGCTAATGCGTTCTGTGGCGGTTTGGGTGCCGTGCGTGAAACCCATGTGGCGGACGATGTTTTCGATCATGACCACGGCGCCATCGACAACCATGCCGAAATCGAGCGCTCCGAGAGACAGAAGATTCGCGGGAACGCCTTTCAGGTCGAGACAGATCGACGCGAACAACAAAGAAAAAGGAATGGTCGCCGCAACGATGAGCCCGCCCCGGACGTTGCCGAGGAAGATGAAAAGAATGATCGAGACCAGGATCATGCCTTCCGTCAGATTGTGCAGCACGGTGTGGCTGGTGAAGTGGACGAGATCGCTGCGATCGATGAAAGGGACGATCTTCACGCCTTTGGGAAGGATGTGATCGTTCATCTCGTCGATTTTTTCGTGGAGAGCTTTGAGCGCGGGGTCGGCGGGCGCGCCTTTGCGCAACAGGGCGATGCCGGAAACGACATCATCGTTGTCGATGATTTTGCCGTCATCATGCTGGATTGCACCATGGGAGCCGTAGGGGCAAGAGACGCACGCGCGGGCGAATTGGCCCAGGCGGATTTTCGGGCCTTGAGAAACGACGGCAATGTCTTTTACGCGGATAGGAGTGCCACTCTTGGTGAGAATGACGGTTTGTTCGATGTCGTGAACTTTATCGACTTGTCCGACTTCGCGGACATTGATCTCCTGCAGGCCCTCCTGGATGAAACTGCCGCCTGCATTGGCGTTGTTGTTGGTGAGTTGCTGCTCGACCTGGGCTAGGCTCAGGCCGTAGGAAACGAGTTTGTTGGGATCGACGCGAACCTGGTATTCGCGGGTGGGTCCGCCAAAGCTGGCGACGTCGACGATGTCGGGGACGGACTTGAGGTTTTTTTCGACGACCCAGTCTTCGAGAGATTTCAGCTCCATGGCGTCATACTGCGGATTGGTGCTGTGCAGGGTGAAGAAATAAATCTGGCCGACGGGGCTCCAGTCGGTGCCCATCTGGGGCAGAACGCCGTTGGGGAGAGTGACCTGGCTCAGACGCTCGAGGACGCGCTCGCGGTTCCATGCGTTATCGGTGCCGTCCTCGAAGACAAGCTTTAGATCGGAGAGGCCGAACAGGGAGAAGGAACGCAGGTGCACGACGCCGGGGATGCCGCCCACGGCGGTTTCGAGGGGAATGGTGACCTGTTGCTCGATTTGTTCGGCGGAGATTCCCGGCCACTGGGTGATGATTTCGACGTAATTGTCGGCGACGTCGGGATAGGCTTCGATGGGCAGGTTGTGGAACGAGATGATGCCCCAGACAAACAAGACGAGCGCCAGCCCGAGGATGAGCAGGCGATTGCTAAGGGCGAAATCGACGACGCGGCGAATCATTTTAAGAAGTTCTCAGTTCTCGGTTCTCAGTTCTCAGTTTCCAACCTTCGGCTTCATTGCCAGGCTCCTGCAGTTCTCGTGAGTGCGGAGCCGGTTCGCGCGAGATTCCTCGCTTCGCCTGAAGAGCGGCTCCGCTCGGAATGACGCACTCGAAAAGACTGGTGCATTCGGTTTCAATCGAGGACTGTTTCATTGTTCAACTTCATTGCTCAGCTTCATTGCTCCACCGTGTTCTGCAAGTCGAGGGCGTTCGATACGACTTGATCACCGGGCTTGATGCCGGAAACTACTTCCTGCTGGCTGCCGGGCAGCATGTTGCCGGTGACCACTTCCACGCGCTTGAAGTGAGCGTTGCCGAACGGGGTATAGACCCACTCGCGGTCGTGCAAATGCAGAATCGCGCTGGCTGGGACGGCGGAGTGCGCCTGCGGCTGCTTGCCGTAGAACGTTGCGGTGACGAACATTCCAATGCGCATCTGGCCGGGGTTCTTTACTTCCAGACGCACTTTGGCGGTGCGGATGCTGGGATCGAGGACCGGAAGAATGTTATCCACGCGGGCCTTGAATACCTGGTTGGGATAGGTGCTGAGACGGACGTCGGCCGAGTCGCCGACGCGCACCGCGTCGAGGTCATTTTCGTAGACGTCGCACACGATCCAGACGAAGCTGAGGTCGGAGATGGTGAAAGGATTCGGACCGGAAAGTCCTTGAACCCCGGACGCGTTGGTGATCTGCTGATCGGTAATGACGCCGGAGATGGGCGCGGCGATGTCGATGATGCCGGAGGGATGGTCTTTGTCGATGCCGAGCGTGTGCAACTGCTCGGTCGCTGCGTTCAGGTCGGTCTTGGCGTCGGCTTCGGTGGCTTCGGCTTGTTCAAGGGCGCTTTTGGCGACGGCTCCTTTGTCGTAGAGGGTTTGGGCGCGCTCGAGTTGGACGCGGGCCAGGCGCTCGTCGTTTTCAGCTTTGAGATAGGTCTGGTAGGCGCCGGAAACGTCGTTGCTGCGAACTCTTAATAAGATCTGGCCTTTTTCGACAACGTCTCCCAGTCTGGCTTTGAGCTCGATGACTCGTCCGGCAGCGAGGGAAATTACGGGGACGGCGCGGGTGATGTCGGGTTGCACGACGCCGGTCACGTTCAATGCGGGAACCGCTTTGTGCTCGACCGCAGTGAACAAGGGGAACTGGTCGGGGTGATCGACTTTGAAGTTGTTGGCGTCGAGGTCGGGCTCGACAGCGGCGTTGGGTGGAGCTTCGGCCTTGGGGTCTGCTTTGCCGCTGCTGCAGGCGATGAGGGATAGAGCGAGTGCCAAGGGAAGGGCGCAGAAGAGATGCTTAAAGGTCGGGCGTGGCGAGGCAGTCGAGCTTTGCTCGACCGGACAGCCGAGAGCCTGCCCTGAGCTTGGCGAAGGGGCGGCTGTCCCCACATGGGCATTTTTGGTCCCTGCGTTGATATTTTCGTTATGAGTCTTCATGGAATAACCTCGCGGCCTACCGACAAGTTCATCTGGGCCGCCGCTGTTAGATAGGCGCCGACCAGATTCACGTAACTCAGCTGCACGGTGCGGTAATCGCTTTCTGCATTTAAGAAATCCAGTAACGACGCGCCGCCATGCTGGTAGGAAAAGAGAATGGTGTCGCGGACTCGGACGGCTTGCTCCAGGTAGTGGCTCTTGTACGGCTTGAGCAGAGTAATGTTGCTGTTGAGAGTGGCGAAGGCTGAATCCACGTCGCTGTAGACTTGAGTTTCCGCCGCTTCGCGCAGCTTTTCGTTGCGCTTGATGTCGATTTTTGTGCGCAGCTTCTCGCCCTGGTTGGTGTCGAAGATACGCAGCGGGATGCTGACGCTGGCTCCGAGAGTGTTCAGGGCGTCGGGATTGTTGTAGGAGCCGTTGTGGGTGAACCAGACGCTGACGGTAGGATCGGTGGATCCGTTGGCTTCGGCCAGCTTGTAGCTGCTTTCGGCCTGCTGTACGGAAAGTACGGCGGCGCGCAGGTCGGGGCGGGTGTCGAGTGCTTGCCTGCGATAGTCGTCGAGGGTGAGCACGTCTTCTGCGAAATCGAACGGTCCATCGACGTCGAAGCTGTCGATGGGTCTGCGGTCGTTGAGTAGCGCCAGCAAGTTAATCTTGGTCGTGCGCAGATTCACCAACGCGGTTTGCACGTCGGACTCATATTGCAGGCGCTGTAGTTCTAGACGATCGAGGTCGATCTGGGCGATGTCGCCGGCCTGGTAGCGGTCACGGCTGATTTTCAGAATCTTGTCGTAGTAGTCGATATTGTCCTGCGCGAGCTTCAGCACGGCTTTGGCCTGCAGGACGCCGACGAAAGCGCTGCGCAGATTGAACAGCAAATTGCGCTCGGAATCGTCCTGCTGGGCGACGCCAACGGCGGTGCCTTCTTTAGCGACCTCGTAGCGCAGCCCACGTTTGTTGCGGCGTTCGAATAGATAGCTGACGGCGGGCGAGATCAGAGTGCCGGCAAAGGGCTGCCACACGCCGTGACTGGGAGCGATCTGGGTTCCGTCGGCCGAGAGGGTGAAATCGGGATTGGGGCGCAAGTTGGCTGTGATTTCCTGGGCTTTCAGTTCATCAATGTTCAAAAAGCCTGCCAGCAGGGTCGGATTGTTCATCCGGAAGCGGTCTTTGACGTTGTCCCAAGTCCAGACCTGAGCTGTGGGCGGAGGTGCGGCTGGGGGCGCAGCCTGGGCGAACAGGCTCGCCGCTCCAAGAAGCAACGCTGTGCTCGACAATCTCCCACGCATCAAGAGCTCCATCCGGCAATCCATTTTTGCCGGCGTCCGTCAGGCACTTGGCCGACAGAGGGAAAAGATTTCGGCCCCGGCAGTTATGCTTGCCGACGACTGAGCCGACAACATTACTATCTCGTTTTCGGCCTAAGAATTAAGTAAGAACGAGTGAGATTCGCCGTTTAGGCCAACGATTCTTTGACTTTCGGCGATTCGGGAACCTGAGCAGGAAGAAAGGCAGGAGGAGCTCGGCCCACCCGCTCAATGGCGGGCACTGCCGGCAAGAGTGAGGTGGTGGGGAGTGATTCCAGCCAGCCCTCGTCATTCACGACCAGAGAACTCGCGGTTGCAGCCAGGGCCGGAGGACTCTGCCACTTCCAGACCGAAGCTTTTTCGCTGCTGGCCTGCCGGACGCTGCGCTTGCTGGCGGGCGATTCTTCCATCTCGTTGCGCATGGCGCGGAGGTCGTCAGTGGCCGAAACCACCGGGAAAAGGATGAACAGCAGACAGCCTAAAGCCAACAGGCATTGCAGGGACGTGAACCTGCGGGCAGTTCTGGAATCGCGCCACAGCCAATAGGCGGGCATCGCCAAAAGCAGCCATGCGAGATTGAGCATCAATTCCAATGAAATCCCAGACTCAGGCAGCAACGAACTTCCTAAGTCGGTAGTTTGGCAGAAATCTCAAATCGAAGTCAATGTGACTTCCGAGTGGAGGGCGGTGCGCAAGATCGCTCAGGCAGAACATTCCTATATTGTGGCGCGAGAACTGTGGGAGAGTAGAGGATGGCCTTTTGGGCTGCGAATGACTGTGTTCATTTTCCGAAGCAGGGGACCTGAGGTGAAAGAAGATGACAAAGGGGCAGAGATCGTGGGTTGCGGGGATGGTAACCCTTCTGGCATTGGCCGCGAGCATGGCGGTCTGCCAGTTCGCGTGGGCCAAGATATCCGATGAGCGGGAGCAGGCTCCGGGGGCAATGAGTCCGCCGCAGGACGTTCCCGGGTTGGTGATCGAGAATGATTCGGAATTGCCGGATAGTCATCCGCACGCGCCGTATGAAGTGCGATTTCGGGCACACGGGAATATCTCGACGCCGCGCTGGAGCGTCGAGAAAGGCGCGTTGCCGCAAGGCATGAAGCTGGAGACGGACGGCCGGCTACACGGGCGGGCGGATCACGCGGGGGAGTTTCAGTTTACGCTTTCGGTGACCGACGGCGGCCGGGAGCGAGCTGTGCAGAAGGGGTTTGTGCTGCGCGTAACCTCGGCATTGAACCTGAATTGGAAGGCTGGGGCGCACGTGGACGGGAACCGGATTGAGGGCAGCGCCGAGGTTTCGAATACGACGCCGGACGATGTGGATTTGACGTTCTATGTGCTGGCGGTGGCGTCGAATGGCCGAGCGACGGCGATCGGATATCAGCATTTTGTGCTGCGGCGGGGCACGCTCGACATGGAGTTGCCTTTTGGCGAGACGCTGCCGCATGGCGGGTATGTGGTCCACGTGGATGCCGTGGGAGAAGTGGCTGCGAAGAACTTGATTTACCGCGAATACCTGGAGACGCCGGGACCGCTGCAGGTGATGGTTGGGCCGTAGGAGGCCTGCTGAAAGAGCATTTTCGGCGTAGCAGTCAGACCTCAGCGGCTAAAGCCGATATTGAAAATAACCAGTTATCGCAGCGCTGAAGCGCTTCGCCACCCAAAAACCAACCCCCGAGAACCGGCCTTTCAACAGCTTGGCGGCGAGGCAGACCGAGCGATTGGATCGCACGGCGCCCCAGCCCGCGCAACCTATTCCTCGATGCTAAACTTATCGGCGATTCAGTCTCTTTTTGTTGAGAGAACGAGAACACCGTGAGCGACGCTTTCCCTAATCCTGAGCTGCCCAACTCGGAAGGCAATTCCGATCCTGAAGCGACGCTGGACTCGGCGGTTGCTCCGGCTGGGTTTGGCGCGGCCGAATTCGGCTCTATTGGGCCCTACCGGCTGATTCGACGACTCGGCGAGGGCGGGATGGGGCAGGTGTGGCTGGCCGAACAGTCAGCTCCGGTCAAGCGAGAAGTTGCGCTGAAAATCATTCGAGCTGGGCAGTACGACCACTCGGCGCTGGCGCGCTTCGACATGGAACGGCAGGCCCTGGCGATTATGGATCACCCGGCCATCGCCAAGGTGTTCGATGCGGGCTCAACTTCCGAAGGCCAGCCCTATTTCGTGATGGAGTACGTGCCGGGGCTGCCCATTACTCAGTACTGCGACCGGAAACGGCTGACGGCGCGAGAGCGGCTGGAATTGTTCATTAAGGTGTGCGAAGGGGTGCAACATGCGCACCAGAAGGCGATCATTCATCGCGATCTGAAGCCCTCGAATATCCTCGTGGTGGAAGTGGATGGCCAGGCGATGCCGCGGATTATCGACTTCGGCATCGCGAAGGCGATCGCGCAGCGAACTGAGGACGAGACGCTGATGACGCGAGTTGGGGGGATGGTAGGAACGCCGGGATATATGAGCCCGGAGCAGGCCGACCCGAGCGTACAGGACATCGACACGCGCACGGACGTTTATTCTCTCGGCGTGGTGCTTTATGTGCTGCTGACCGGCTTTCTGCCCTTCGATGCGAAGCAGTGGCAGACCAGACCGTTCCACGAGGTGTTGCGGCAGTTGCACGAAGAGGATCCCCCGAGTCCGAGCACGCGCATCATAGGAGAGCCCACGGCTACAGCTGTGGCGGAGAGCCGGAAGTCGGATCCGCGGCAACTGGCCAGCCTGCTGCGCGGTGATCTCGACTGGATCACGCTCAAGGCTCTTGAAAAGGATCGCGCCCGCAGGTATGGCACGCCGTCGGAGCTGGCGGCAGATATCCATCATTACTTGCGGAATGAACCGGTGACGGCTCATAAGGCCAGCGTGGCGTACCGCGCGCAGAAATATGTGCAGCGCCATAAATTCGGAGTGGCTGGGGCGACTGCCCTTGCACTGTTGCTGATCGCATTCGCGATCATGCAGGCGATTCAGTTGCGGCGGATTACGAGGGAGCGCGACCGCGCGGACCGGGTTACGGAGTTTATGACCGGCATGTTCAAAGTGGCGGACCCGAGCGAAGCGCGCGGCAACACCGTGACGGCGCGCGAAATTCTCGATAAGTCGTCGAAAGACATCGACCAGAGCCTGAGCAATGACCCGGAGCTGCAGGCCAAAATGATGTACACCATGGCTGATACCTATACTGGTCTCGGTCTTACCTCCCGCGCTAAATCCCTGCTTGAGGGCGCGGTGGAGATTCAGCGGCGGGCGCTGGGCCCGGAGAATCCGGAGACGCTGCGCTCGCTGAGTTTTCTGGCATCCCTGTTGGAGGTGGAAGGGCTTTACGCGGAAGCGGAGAAGATGGCGCGCGAGACGCTCGAGGTGCAGCGCCGCGTGCTTGGCCCCGAGCACCCGGACACACTCCATTCGATGCGCCATCTGGCCGACGCACTGCGATATGAAGGGCATTACGTGGAAGCGGAGAAACTGCTGCGCGAGACCATTGACGTGCAGCGCCGCGTCCTCGGACCGGAGAACATCGGTACCTTGAATTCAATGACTTCGCTGGCCACCACTCTGATTTTTGAGAATCGCTACGCAGATGCGGAAAAAGAGTACCGCGCGACGTTGGATATCCAACGCCGCGTCCTCGGAGCTGAGCACCCCGACACTCTGTATTCCATGAATGCGCTAGCGAGCGATCTGGTGAACGAAGGCCGCTTCGCAGAGGCGGACGAACTGGAGCGCAAGGCGCTCGACATCAAACGCCGTATCCTCGGTCCGGAACACCCCCAAACGGTGTATGCGATGGAGAGCCTGTCGGCCACTCTGCTGGAGGAAGAGCGTTATGAAGAGGCGGAGAAACTGCTGCGCGAGACGCTGGAGATCGAGAGCCGTTTCCCGATTGACGCAGGATCGGCGGTGAACGATCTGGGAAATGAGGCGACCGCGCTCAGTCATCTGGGAAGGTTCGCGGAGGCAGAAAAACTTTTCCGCGACGCGATCCTGAAGGCCGAGGGAAGCAAGCAGCCGGGGATTCTGGGGGATGCCTGGTATAACTTTGCCGGCGGGGCGGCTGTGGCGGGGCGGCGTGACGAAGCGCTCCAGTATCTAGGCCGGGCGGTCGATCAAGGGTATGAGAGTTTCCAGTGGATGGAGGTCGACAACGATATAAAGTCGTTGCGAGGGGATTCGCGCTTTGAGGCGCTGGTGGCCAAGGCGCGGGATCGGGCAGCTGCCCACGAGAAAGCAAAGTAGTCGGGGGTGCCGGAGCCCTGGGATGTGGCCGTCACTTGGCGGCGGTGGTTACGGTGTCGGTCAGCGGAACTCCGAGTGTGCCTGCAGTGCTCGACTTGAAATCGTAGATGCCCGTTCGCAGGAATGCGTATCCGTTGGGCACGTCGATCTCCTTGTGAATCTGCAGGCCGCCCTTCCGTACGCTTTCATATTCTTTGGGTTGCAGAACGACGTTGCCTTGCATGACCACGAAGTTCAGCGGCTTGCCCTCGCGGCTGTAGGCCAGCAGCACGACTTCGATGCGGCCGTGCCGGGCGCCATCGGGAGCAGGATCAAGCTTGAGGTCTCCTACCGAGATGGCAAAATCCACGCTGTAGCGCGTGAACGGCCCCTTCAATTCTGTATTGCTGCCGATGTGGGGTGCGTCAGGCGCGGGCTGCGGATTCGACGGTTGTACGAGGACCTTGTACAGAATCTGAGTGTAATCGGGCAGGTTGCGTCCCATAAGGGGCAGCAGGGGATCAGCGTCCGGTTTCTGTCCTGCAGAGAGCGCGGTCGCAAGGTCGTCGGCATAATATCCGCGCCGGTAGGAGAGAGAGACCTTGCCGCTGACGAGCTTCACCTGAATGCGGCGGAATTTTCCATCCATTGCGGTGTTGGACGGCGAGTAAGACAGGGAGTAGTAGCGTGCACCGTTATTGACCACGCGAGACAGAGCGCCGGCAAGTCCGTTGGTGTTGTAGTAGGCTTGGCCGCCGGTGTCCTTGGCCAGGTCCTCCATCGACTGGTGGTTCAAATCACGATCCGTAGCTCCGGACTTCATTTGCTTTATCTGATCGCGCGAGGACAAGGTTGGCCGCTTCGATCCGATCTCGCCGGCATCGGCTTGAAAGATGGCGTCCGAGGTCAGGCCCTCAGCGGCGATGGGATAAAGAGCGAGTTGAGCGGAGGAAAGCAAGTCGGTGGTCTTGCGGATTTCGTCCTGGAAACTGGCTGCGATGTTGAAAGGATCGGGCAGATCGGGATCGGAAAAGATCGCCGTGGGGAATGATCCTGAAAACCAGATCACGTTCTTGCGGCCGGGAACGCCTGACAGATAGCGAGCCAATTGCTGCATGGCGCCGAGAGTGATCTCGATACGCTGTCTCGTCTCAAAAGCTGCTGTGTCGGCCAGGAACTGCTTGGCGGCCTGGACGGGATCGAATGAGGCGTCAGCTAGATTCTTGGGTGGAGGTCCCATGTCCTCTTGGGTCAAAAAGTCGATGCGTTGTTGGTTGGCGTCGTTTTCGGCGTCGGAGGGAAGCAGCGCGGACTGTTGAGGCCCCTTCGTATTGTTGAGGGCGGCAAGCAATTCTGTCGAATCTGTGGTCACGCCTTGCAGCATGCGCAATTGGGATGCAAGCGTGAAAATGGCTACGCGTGTACCGGGAGGAATCGTCTTCAGATACTTGAGCATCTGCGCGCGGACGTAGGCCTGGTCGCGGTTTGGAGTATTCAAGGCATCGAGCAGAATAATATTGACCGAATCGGCCGCTTGAACCAGCGGGAAGTTGGTGTAGACGTGCGGTGGAAGCGGCGGTAGCTGGATCTGGGTGATCGGTGTGCCGCGGTGCTCTTCGAAGGTGGAAATGGCTTGGGGCTGGCCGTCTTCGAGTACTTCGAAGTCTTTCTTCTGCAGACCGGTGACGGGCTCGCCTTTGTCGTTGGTGACGACGACGTCGACCAGAACGAGGCGGGCTTTGGTCTTAAGGACGGTGTTGGCGTCGCCGGAGGCGGGAGGCGCTGTTTGTGGGCAAACCAGAGTGCTGGCCGACGCGAGCAGAGCGAGGCAAATGGTAAAGCTGCGGCGAGACATGCGAACCTTCTTGGCCACAACCTTATCACAAGCAGATAACCCGCTGAATGGCAAAACGAGCGGGTAAAATGATCGGGCTCAGGGGATGAGGATCTCAGGAACGAGACGTGAGGGTGTGCGGATCGCTAGGGGTGAAATGAATGGCGCATGAGAATGGGTTGGTTCAAGTCGCCAGTCGTTATTCCGTGGAGGAGACGGTACGGCGGCTGGAGGCGGCTTTTGCTGGAAAAGGAATGCAGGTTTTTGCTTTGATCGATCACAGCGGCGAGGCGGAGAAGGTTGGGCTGAAGATGAGGCCGACCAAAGTTGTAATTTTTGGGAGTCCGAAGGGCGGAACGCCATTGATGGTGGCGGCTCCGAGCCTGGCGATTGATCTGCCGCTGAAGGCTCTGGTGGCGGAGGATGCTGAGGGTAAGGTTTCGGTCACTTATAACGATCCGGAGTATTTGCAGGAGCGACATGGCGTGCCGGCGGAGCTGATCAAGAATCTTGCGGGCGCGGGCGTTGTGATCGGGAAAGCTGTGGAATAATGCTGGCGGCGTGGGGAGTGCTGCGATGCCACAGGTCCGACTCGCTCTATCGAAAATCCCCACGTCTCGCGCGAAGGGCGCGCGACAAATGGGGCACTCATCCCGCGTGTGACGGAGAACTCGTGACGGGGACTCTGTGACGGAGAACTTGTGACCGAGAATGCCAATCCCAATCGGGCACGTGATCATCTGGCGAACGAGCGAACGTTTTTGGCGTGGGTGCGGACTGGGGCTGCGATCGTTGTGTTTGGATTTGCGATTGGGCGGTTCTCGATTGCTATGCGGCAGTTCACGGCGCTGGAGGGGCATCCGGTGCGGACGGCGGGGGTGTCGGTGTGGATGGGGTCGGGCGCGATTCTGGCGGGCGTGGGGCTGGTGGTGGCGGGGCTGGTGCGATATCGCAGGACGCGGGTGCAGCTGGATTCGGGGACGTTTGAGCCGGCGGGGTTTGTGCTGGATCTGATCACGATTTTGACCGTGTTGTTTGGGTTGGCGCTGGCAGGGTATTTGATTTATACGGAGAGGATTCTGGGCTGAGCAGTTTCCTTGGTGGATGGGAACAGCAGGTTCCTCCCCCCTCGCTCCGCTCATGGGTCGGAATGACAACCTAGAAAAACGACCGGCGACATACCTCTGAATGGGAGTGCTGCAGCGCAACCACTATGGCGAACGAGCTGGGAAAAAGCGATCAGGAAAAAGAGGCGGCGGCGCGGGCTAGTTTGCGGTTTGTGAAGGATGGGCAGGTGGTGGGGCTGGGGACGGGGTCGACGGCGGCGTTCTTTATCAGGCTGCTGGCGGACGAGGTGAAGCGCGGGCTGCGGGTGCGCGGGATTCCGACTTCGGTGAAGTCGGGGGAACTGGCGCAAAGTTTGGGGATTCCGCTGACGACGCTAGATGAATGCCAGGAGATTGCGGTCACGGTGGATGGGGCGGATGAAATCGATCCGCAGTTGCGCTTGATTAAAGGCGGCGGCGGGGCGATGCTGCGGGAGAAGGTTGTGGCATCGGCGACGAAGCAGTTGGTGATTGTCGCGGACGCGTCGAAGCAGGTGCCGGTGCTGGGCAAGTTTCCGCTGCCGGTGGAGGTGATTCAGTTCGCGCAGGCGCTGGTGGTGAAACGGATTACGGCGCTGGGAGCGCAGGTGTCGGTGAGAACGGGTGCCGATGGGAAACCTTGGGTGACCGACGAGCATAATCACATTCTGGATTGCCGCTTCGGGCAGATTCAGGATGCCGATGGGCTGGCGCGGGCGTTGAGCGACATGCCGGGGGTGGTGGAGCATGGGTTGTTTATCGGAATGGCCAGTGTCGTGCTGCTTGCGCGGGGGAGCGAGATTGTGGAGTTGAGAAGGTAGGCGAGGCAGCCGAGCTGCGCTCGGCCTATCCGGGTCTGAGACCCGGACCCACACGAGCAAGAGCAAATTCCTCGCTTCGCTCGAAATCCGAATTATCTTAATCTCGGAATGACAATACTTCATTTATAAGGATTGAAATGGCAGCGGGCGCGCAAGTTCCGGTGTGGAGCGGGCCTTCACGGAGGCGGGTGCCGCGGTTTGAGATGCAGGCGCCTCTGGATGTCACGGTGCTGCGGTCCGGGATTCCGGACACGGTGCCGGGGCGATCGTTGGATGTTGGCGAGTGCGGAATTTCGGCGATGCTGGCGGGGGAGTTGATTCCGGGCGAGACCGTGGGAGTTGAGGTTCGGCTGCCGCTGGCCGGTGCGCTGCGGGCGCGGGCGATGGTGCGGCACCAGGAACAGCTGCGCTGTGGGCTGGAGTTTCTGGGGTTGTCGCTCGCGCAGCGGGCAGCCATCCGGGACTGGGCGAAAGAGTCGAAGGCGGAGACGGAGATCGAGGAGAGTCCGGCGCTTGTGCTGGAAAACCCTGCTCTGGAAAAGCCTGCTCTGGAAAAGAAAGAGGCCGAGGACGCAGGTGTATTCGGGGCGACTTTGGGTATGGCGAACTCGAGCGTCGCAAGTTCGGGAGTAACAGGATCGACGGGAGCAAGTTCGGGAATGACAAGGTCGGGTGCGGCGAAGTCTGGCGGCGCAGCACCACGCCCGCCAAGGAAGAAACAACGGCCGGGATGGACCATCGTTCTAGTTTGCTTCGTGGTTTTTGCGGCGTTCGTCGCAGGTGTGTCCTTGTGGCGGTGGAACCGGACCTGGGACGATTTGGAGTCAGGGTTGAAGAAACCGGAGACGACGTCAGCCGAGAAGCCGCAGGCGAAGGTGGCCGCGGAAGTGATGCAGAAGTTACTGGTGCACAGAGTGGAGCCGGCGTATCCGGCCGAAGCGCGGAAGGCAAATCTGCAGGGGATTATCGCGCTGGACATTGTGGTGGGGCGGGATGGATCGGTGGTGAGCATGCGCGCGCTGAATGGGCCAGATGTACTGGCGCGGGCGGCGATGGATGCCCTGCGCTGGTGGAAGTTTGAACCTTATCGAGTGAATGGGGAGCCGGCGGTGGTGGAGACGACGCTGGCGGTCGAATTTAAAAAATAAAAGGCTTCTGCTTTGGAAAGCCTAGGAGGCGACGCCGCGTTCAGACCTTCTTCTTGCGCAGCGCGCGCAGGATCGCGGTGCCGCTGACGGCGAAGCAGACTACCGATCCCAGGGCCGCGATTAGCATTAGGTTGGCGCTGAAGTGGAAGAGGTCGGCGGAGACGGCGGCGACCGCGAAGACCAGGCCCAATACGTTCAACCAGAGCGGGGCTCGGACTTCACCACGAACTTCGCAGCTAACTTGGGTGCCTGCCTGGACGCTCAGGTCTTTGCGCAGGCGAAGTTGCAGCAAGAGTGCGGCGATCCCGATGGCCGCTACGACGACCAGGGCGAGCGGGCTGTAGAAAGCGGAGCGGCTGGTGTAGATCACCACCAGCGCGAGCGCGAGCAGGAGCAGTCCGGCGGCGACGATGCTCCAGCGGCGGGGCTTTTCCCGTGGATCTGGCTGAGTTCCAGGAGCAGGATTCGGGTTGGAAGCGGCGTCGGGCAAGGAGTTCCGTCCCAAGTTATACAGGGCGGAGCGTGGAGTTTCAAATCCTGAAGAGCCGCAGTCGCGCTTGAGCAACGGCCCTTCGGGCGAGTTCAATCCAGCAGTCTTCTTTTTACCTCACATTTTTGCCTCACAGTTTGCCTAACATGTTTGCCTCACGACGAAATCATTCGGAGCCGCAGGGAATTCACCCGCTGGGCGGGGGGCGGGTGGCGCCGGTGATCCATTCGGCGTTGCGGGGATCTCCGTTATTGACGGCGTAGAGGACGAGTTCGACGCGGCTGGAGACGCCGAGCTTCTCGAAGATGTGAAAGAGATATTTCTTGATGGTGTGCTCGCTGAGATTGAGTTCGCGGGCAATCTGGCGATTGCCGAGGCCTTCGGCGACCAGGGCGACGACCTGTTCCTCGCGCGGGGTGAGAAGGGACGAGCCGCGGGAGTTGAGCACGCGCAGGGAGGGAACTTCAGAGATGAGGTCGATCACGTAGTTCAGTTGCTCGGTGTTGGCCCAGATTTGTCCGGTGGCAACGCGCAGTAAACACTTGCACAGCAGTCGGAGATTGGCCTCGGTGATGGGGAAAATGCCGCGGGCACCGGAGCGGAACGCACTCACTACCAGCTCGCGGTCGCAGGTGTCGACCAGCAGGACCTTCGGAATTTCGGGGTGTGAAAGATGAAAACGGCGCAGGGTCGTGACGGTATCTGAGGCGTTCGCAGGCGCGTTCAACGACAGCACGGCGATGCGGGGCAGTTTAGTGCTGACCGCCTGGAGGATAGAGACAGTGTCCATCGGGCAGGTGACGATGTGGAACTCGGAGTGGCGGCGCAGGGCGGTCGTGAGCAATTGCGCCTGCATGCGATTGGAGTCGGCGATGAGGACGCCAATTGCATCGGAGGTGGCGGCGGACGACGGACGGTTCAAACAATCTCCCAAGAGACCGAAAGAGAAGCGATGCGGCGATTGTAGGGAGGGGAAGTCGGGTTCACAAGGAAACTCAGCACAAAATTGTGGGGTCACTCTCAAATCGGGAATTGGGGTTTCTGGTACGCGGCAATGCGAGCGGGGCTCGTCCGGGGTGTGGAAGAAAAGGACATAGCGCGGCTCGAGGGAAGTGAAGTGGGGGTGTTCAGTGACTGCGACCACTCCATGCGGTTTCAAGACGGGAATCGCGCGCATGATCCATTCCAGTGAGTGTGACATGACAAACATGCAAGTCCACTTTTGTGGGTACTCCTGGTAGAGACGGTGCACGCAGCGTCTTCCGAGGGTTGCACCGGGACAAGCCCGCGCAAGCCTATGGTTCGAAACGACCCTTCGTGCGGCAGGACCGTTTCCCGAAAGGGAAGTGCATTCCACTTTTGTGGATGGTACTTCCCATGTCTTGCCGGTTCCCACGAGCGAGCTTAACTTGCAACAGTAGAGAGTCAACCTAGCGAGTGAAGCTCGGCGCCCTGGGGCGGGGCAAAGTGAATGAGACAAGCGTTTATATTCGTGCGATTCATCGTAATTGCTCTGTTGGCTTTGGAGTGTGGTTCGGCCGCGGTCGCACAGGGTGAGAAGACAGACCTGGGCGGAGACCAGAAGACTTCCCCATCCGGCTTTACCGGGGCAGGAGCGGGAGGCAGTAGCACGACGGCCGCAACACCCGGCGGAGCGGATAGCCTGAGAAACCCCATGTTCGGAGGGGAGCGCTATCCGCTCTACCGGTTACGACCCAGCGATGTGGTGGACGTGAGCTTTACCGTGGCACCGGAGTTCAACCAGACCCTGACGGTGCAGCCGGACGGCTACGTGATGTTAAAAGACGCCGGCATGGTGGAAGTGCAAGGATTGAACCTACAGGAGTTCAGCGAAGCGGTGCAGAAGGCCTACCACGGATATCTGCATGATCCGCAGGCAGCGGTGGCGCTGAAGGAATTTGAGCATCCTTACTTCATTGTGGGCGGCGAAGTAGGCAAGCCGGGCAAGTATGAACTGCGTTCGGACACGACCGTGGCCGAGGCGGTGGAGATTGCGGGAGGGTTGACGCAGCAGTCGAAACACTCCCAGGTAGTGCTGTTCCGGCGAGTGAATGACGATTTGGTGGAAACGCGGCTGCTCAACCTGAAAAAGATGCTGAAGGACAAGACCCTCAAGGAAGACGCCCATCTTCGACCGGGGGATCTGGTGTTTGTCCCGCAGAATTCAATTTCGAAAATCGCCCGCTTTCTGACCAAGCCCTCCCTAAGCGCGTACGTAAGCCCCACTCAATTTTAGAAAAGAATCTCACAATCCCCATGCCAAATGAAGACGCAATTCGCGTGCGAGAACAGGTGTCACCACCAACCCTGCGGGAACTCGCCATGGTGCTGTTCCGGCAGCGCCGGCTCTTCGTCTGCGTTTCGGGGACAGTGTTGGCGCTGGCGATCCTGTATGCGTTGTTGGGCACGAAATATCAGGCCAACATGAAAGTGCTGGTGCGCAGGGGGCGTGCTGACGCTCCAGTGAGCGCCGCGGAAGACGCGCCTATCGACCTGACGCGGATGACGATCACGGAGGAAGAGTTGAATTCCGAAGTGGAGTTGTTGCGGGATGATGAGGTTCTACGGAAGGTGGTCGAGCAGACCGGAGTGGGCGGGCGCGACTGGTTTCACCTTCTGCGGCTCGGTGAAGGGAATGCGGAGCGAGTGGAGCGGGCGGCCAGGCGTTTGGCAAAGAAGTTGGAGGTCGAGCCGGTGAAGAAAACGAATTTGATTGCGATCAGCTATGCGGCGGACGATCCGCAGGTGGCGGCGAAGGTGCTGCAGGCGGTGGCGAACGTGTATCTGGAGAAACATATGGAAGTGCATCGCCCCTCGGGCGAGTTTCATTTTTTTGAACAGCAGACGAACGAATCGCGGCGACAGTTGGAAGAGTCGCAACGGAAACTGCTGGATTTCACGGTGGGACATGGAGTAGTGGTGGCGGCCCAGCAGCGCGATCTGGCGCTGCAGAAGTTAAGCGAAGTGGACGGCAGTTATCGGCAAACGCGAATCGAACTGGCCGAGACGCAACAGCGGGTATTGGAACTTGGGGACCTGCTCGCGAAGCTGCCGGAACGGACCACCACGCAGGTTCACACCGCGGATAATCCCGACCTGTTGAAGGCGTTGAAGTCGAGCCTGCTGGATCTGCAACTGAAGCGGACCCAGTTGCTGACAAAATTCGAGCCTGGCCATCGCCTGGTGCAGGAAGTCGACCGACAGATTGCGCAGAACGAAGCGATGATTGCGACGGAAAATGGATTGCCGCTGCGGGATGAAACAACTGACAAGAATGAGCACTACGAATGGGCGAAATCGGAATTGCAGCAGATGCAGGTGCAGTTGAAAGCGCTGCAAGCCCGCGAGGCAGCGACCTCGGTGCAGGAGACGGCGTACCGGGCGATAGCGCAGCAGCTGGGCGAAGATGCTGTTATTCAGGATGATCTGCTCAGCACCGAGAAGGCTGCGCAGGACAACTATCTTCTTTACGTGAAGAAACAAGACGAGGCGCGGATGGACGACGCGCTGGATGAGAGGGGCATTGTCAACGTCGCGATCGCTGAGCATCCGGTCGCCCCGGCATTACCGGTGTGGTCGGCCTGGATGGTGCTGGCAATAGGATTGGCAGCGGCCGGCGCGACAGGTACGGCCGCTGCGTTCGCGGCGGATTACGTGGACCCGGCATTCCGCACGCCGGAGGATGTGCTGGTGTACTTGAATGCTCCAGTTCTGGCATCGCTGCCGCGAAGGGCGCGAGGAAAGCTTTCGGCATGAGGGAACAAGTCATGAGTGCGGGAGTGTTGTTTGCGCGACCGGATGTGCGCGTGGAAGCGCGTCCGGAGGATAGGGTCGTTGCGGCCGCGGGAGGATGGAATCCCGAAGACTTTGCCCGGGAACAGATCCGAGGACTGGTGCGAAAAGTCTTTCTTTCGAAGGTCGAGAGGCCAGTCCGGCAAGTTGTGTTCAGCGCTCTGGATTCGGAGACGGATGTGCGGAATATCTGCCGCAGGGTTGGCGAGACGCTCGCGATGGAGACGGTGGGGAACGTCGCCATCGTGGGGGCGTATCCGCGGGTGTTGCCGGGCGCGGAGACTTACCAGCCGGAGATCGTTGGACAGCCGGAGAGGGATGCAAACCCGCAGTTACGGCAGTCCGCGACCCGCGTGCAAAGCAATCTTTGGCTGGTGCCCGGCTCGGACAAGGATGGAGATCAGGGCGGCACTGCCGCGTTGCACTCGTACATGGGCGAGATACGCAGCGTTTTTGAGTATTCGGTTGTGGAAGGTCCGCCGGCCGGGGAATCGAACGAGGCCATGGCCACCGCGCAGTTTGCGGATGGAATCATTCTGGTGGTGTCGGCCCATCGCACGCGGCGGATTGCGGCGCGCAAGATCAAGGAAGTGCTCGAGGCGGCGCAGGCGCGGATCCTTGGAACCGTATTGAGCGACCGGATATTTCCGATTCCCGAAGGGATTTATCGACGGTTATAGCGTAAGAGTTCGACGGCGAACCTGGCAGGGTGGAAGGTTGAAGTGGGACCTCGAACGGCGTTTTGATGGGACGATTTGTGGAAATGCAGCCGAGCTACGAAGTGGAAATGATCTGACGTGTCCTCTCCTTCATTGAATCCAGAGCAACAGAAGCCGCAAGTAGTCGACTGGGCACGGTTGATACCCGGCGAGGCTCCGGCGTTTCATCGTGGAAAGAAGCCGGTTCAGTCGGTTCGCGCTGACGCTGTAGAAAAAGTGCTGGAAATGGGGACAGCGGGCGCGCCAGAGAAGGTAGTGCAATCACTCCCACCGGGTCCAACGCGGAACCGGATGGCACGGAGGTGGTTGCGCTTGATGGCGGCCGACTTCGCGCTGGTGGCGCTGAATTGGCTGTCGATCGGGGCTCTGCTCGTGCCGCTGCGAGTGCTGTTTCCGCATGTCCGGATGTTCGACTACGCGGCCGGAGCTCCGGGATCGCTGCTGGGTATCGCGTTGCTGCATGCGGCGTTGATTACCTTGATGGGCTACACCAAGGGACTTCATGCCGATGCCGGAGGCGTCGAGCTGAGGGGGCAGGCGCGGATTCTGGGGAAGTCCGTCATTTGGGCGACTGCTTTAATGTGCTGCGTCTACGGGTTGCAGGGGGCTCCCTGGGCCACAAGTGGTTTGTTCTGCGGAGCAGGCTTGCTGCACTTTGGCGCGCTATGGGCATGGCGGTGGCAGAGCGCGAGGCAGTGCCATGGTGCTCGGGCCGGCGATGTGCGCATCGTGCTGATTGTGGGAGCGGGAGGGGTCGGCAGGCGCGTAGCGGCATACGTAAAGGGGCATCCCGAATCGGGGCGAACCGTGTGCGGATTTTTGGACAACGAGAGGCCGTTAGGCAACGGGGTCATCGGGCGGGTGAGCGATCTCGCACGGCTGGCGCGCAAGGGATTTGTGGACGAAGTAATTCTGGCGGCGCCCCGGGACCGAGACTTGACCATGAGAGTGTTGTGCGAGGCTCGGCGGCTGCGGCTGGATCTGGAGATTGTTCCGGACTTGTTCGGATGCGAGGCAGCGGGGACGCAAGACGAGCGAGTCGGGGACCTGCCGGTGATTTGCCTGCACGCGGAGCGCTTGCCGGCGGGTCTGGTTTTGAAACGAGTGCTGGACGTGGCCGTAGCGGGCCTGACGTTGATGGCGCTGGCGCCGTTGCTGGCCGTGATCGCCGGTTTCATCAGGCTGGATTCACGGGGCCCGGTTCTCTACTGCGCGCAGCGGGCCGGGCGGAAGGGGAAGCTGTTCCGCTGCTACAAGTTTCGCACCATGGTGAGCGGCGCGGATCGCTTGAAAGACGATCTACGCGAGAACAACCAGCGATCGGGACCGTTCTTCAAGATCTCGAATGATCCGAGGATCACGCGGCTGGGGCGTTTTCTGCGGCGCTACAGCCTGGATGAACTGCCGCAGTTGTGGAACGTTGTGAAAGGGGACATGAGTTTAGTGGGGCCCCGGCCGCATCCCCTGGAGGATGTGGCTGGTTACGAGATCGAACACCTCGCCCGGCTGGACGTCACGCCGGGAATCACGGGTCTATGGCAGGTAACGGCGCGCCGCGATCCATCGTTTCAGAGGGGCATGGAATTGGATCGGGAGTACATCCGCACGTGGAGTCTGAGGTCGGATATGCGAATTCTCCTCAAAACATTCCTCGCAGTAGTACAGGGGAGCGGCGACTGATGCAGTCGATCTCTCTGAGAGCGCCGGGATCCGGGATCGGAGGCCAGTTCTATGCCGGGGCGTGTCAAGTATTTCTGCGTCTGCTGCAGACGCTGACGGCGGCGCCTTCGCTGTTGTTCCTCGCGGCGCTGACGGCGATGCTGCTGCGGCACCCGGATGTAGCGTTTTATGAGGTTGACCGGGTGGCGTTCGGGCTTCTCGTGGTGGGAGTGCTGGGGAGGGCGGTGGTCTTTCGGCAACGGATATTCGTGATGGAACGGGCGACGTGGCCGATGATCGGGCTGACAGGGCTGGCTCTCGCCAGTGTGCTGGGTCAGCCCTTCGACAATGAGACGTGGAGCTTGCTGGCGTCGAAGTTCGTGGTTCCGTTCACTCTGTTTCATTTGGCCCGTCTGGTGTTTACGGGTGAACGACAGTTCCGGCAGTTTGAAGGATTTGCGCTAGTAGTGCTCGCGTATCTGAGCTTTACGGCGATTGCATTCCTGGTGGGGGCGAACTCGCTGATCTTTCCCCGGTTCATTCTGGATGAAAGCCTTGGGTTTCACGCCGACCGGGCACGCGGACCTCTGCTGCAGGCGGTGGCCAACGGCGTTTCGCTGAACCTGCTGGGATTGCTAGCTTGGCGTGCCTACTGCAGGGGAAGCGTGCGAGGGCTAAAGGTCGTGGTGTTGCTGGCCTCGGTACCGGTCGCGATCCTGGCCACGATGACGCGAGCGGTGTGGTTGTCGTTTGCTGGCACGGTCCTGGCGCTGATCTTTCTTTCGAAGAGCCGCATGCTGCGGCTGGCGTGTGTAGGACTAGTCATGCTGGCGGGGGTGGGCCTGCTGGCGGTCTTGAGCGCGCATGAGTCAGGCGGTGCGTTGAGCGATCGACTCGAAGAACGCGGGCCGTTGGACTATCGCGCGGCGGTTTATGCGGGCGGCTGGGAAATGTTTCTGGAGCGTCCGCTCACCGGATGGGGTTTTCATGAGATGCCGGCCGAGTTGCCGCGGCATGTCAGCGGATACTTCGAGAAGGTGTTGTATCCGCACAATACATACTTGGAACTGCTGGTGGAGCACGGGCTCGCGGGCCTAGGGCTTTATTTGTGGCTGATGTGGGAGATGTGGCGGCTGGGCCGCGGAGCGATTCCGGTGGGGGAGAAAGACGGGTTTCTCGGCCCGCAGTTTCATCGGATATGGCCGATTCTGCTGGCGGTGTATTGGGTGAATGCGGCGATGGTGGTGATGAGCTATCAGTTCGTGAACGGGTTGGTGTTCACGATGGCGGGGATGCTGGCGGCGCAGAGGCGGAGAGCAGAGGTTGCGGAATCATGCTGACGGTTGCCTACCTGGCCAATCAGTTCCCGTCGGCAGTTGAGCCATACGTGGTGGAGGAGATCGGGGAACTGCGGAGGCGAGGAGTTCGGGTGGTTGCGGGAAGTGTGCGCAACCCTGTTCGTGAAGGGTCGTCGGGCAGAAACGTTCCCGAGGTCGTTTTGCAGCCACTCTCAGCAATGATTCTGTTGCGGGCCATGTGGCTGTGTATGCACCGATGGAGGCGAATTTCGCCGCTGATCGGGAGGGTCGTTTTCCGCGGCCGAGAAGGGCTACTCCAGCGGTTCAAGGCCCTGGCACACACCGCGATGGGGGCCTGCTACGCGGTGCTGCTGGAGGGACGAGGAGTTGAGCATATTCACGTACATCACGGGTATTTCGGATCGTGGATCGGGATGACGGCGGCACGGTTGCTCGGGGTGAAATTCAGCGTGACGCTGCACGGCTCAGACTTGTTGCTGCGCGGGATATATATCGATGCCAAGCTTGAGGCCTGTTCGTTCTGCCTGACCGTGTCGGAATATAACCGGCGTTACATTCTGGAACACTATCCCAGAGTGGATGCGGCGAAAGTGGTGGTGACGCGGCTGGGTGTGGAAGTGGCCGAGTGCGGGGTGATGCCGTCCCCGAGCCTGAAAACGGAAGGTGCTCCGGTCCGGCTGCTGGCGGTAGGGCGGCTGCATGCGGTGAAAGATCATGCATTCCTGGTTCGGGCTTGCGAGCAACTTCAGAGCAGCAACGTGGGCTTCGAGTGTGCAATCGCGGGCGACGGACCCGAGGGGCGGAAGCTGGAATCACTAATTCGAAAATATGGTCTGAATGGGCGAGTCACGCTGCTGGGACACATGCCGCGCGAGCGGATGGGTTCGCTATACGACTGGGCCGATGTGGTTGTGCTGACCAGCCGGAGCGAGGGGGTTCCGCTGGTGTTGATGGAGGCGATGGCGCGCGGGAAGATCGTGCTGGCGCCCGCGATTACCGGAATTCCCGAACTCGTAATCGCAGGAAGGACTGGATTCCTGTACGAGGCGGGATCGCTGGAGGGTTTTGTGGATCGCCTGCTCTTTATTCGTTCGCTGCTGATCCGCTCGGTTATGCCGGCACCGGATTATTTTCATTCCGGCGCTGTTCGTCCCGAAAATTTGTCGGCGGCCGGGAGTTTGGCGGACCGGCAACTGGAGTGGGTACAGCACGCGGCCTGGGTGCAGGTCCGCAACAACTTCAACCGCAGTAGGAACCTGGAAGCCTTCGGCGACTTGTTTATCCAGCGGATCGCCCCGCAGACAGAGAGCGTTCCTGATGAGAATTTTGTATTGCAACAAATATAACTATCCCTTCAGCGGCACCGAGGTCTACCTATTCGAATTGATGGAACTGATGCGGAAGCAGGGGCACGAAGTGGCGCTGTTTTCCATGACCGATCCGCGCGGAGAGCCGACTCCGTACGATCAGCACTTCGTGCCGCACATGGATTTCAAGGCGGAGTCGGGATGGTGGCGGAAGTCGTGGCAGGCTGGGCATGCGATCTATTCCTGGGAGGCGCGGCGGCGAATCCGGGCCATGATCGAGGATTTCCGGCCGGAGGTGGCCCATGTGCGAAACATCTATCACCATTTGTCGCCGTCGATCTTGTGGGAGTTGAAAGCACAAGGCGTTCCCGTGCTGTATCACCTGAATGATTTCAAGCTGCTGTGCCCCAGCTATAACCTGGTCGCACAGGGCGAGGCGTGCGAGGCGTGCAAGGGCGGCGAATTCTGGCATGCGATGAAGGTGCAGTGTTATCCGGGTCGGGCAGCGCAGATGACTTTAGCGGCCGAGGCCTATGTCCATCGTTGGCTGGGCACTTACGACAAGTGTGTGGACCGTTTCCTCGCGCCCAGCCGCTTTGTGCGCGACAAGTTCGTGGAGCACGGATGGGATGGCAGCAAGTTTGAGGTGCTGCAACATTTTCAAGAGACACACAGCTTACGGGAGTCGAAGAGTGTGGACCGGCCGCTGCTGTACTTCGGCAGGCTGTCGGCAGAGAAGGGCATCGACGACTTGCTGCGGTCGATGCAGAAAGTTCCGAACATGCAGCTAATAATTGCTGGCGACGGGCCACAGCGCCTGGAGTTGCAGGAGTTGGCGGTGACTTTGGGACTGTCCAACGTGGAGTTTGTGGGTCAAGTGGGACGGGCGGAGCGGGATTCGCTGATCGCCGGGTCGCGGTTCACGGTGCTGCCTTCCCACGCTTACGAGACATTAGGTAAGACGATCCTCGAGTCTTATGCCGAAGGGCGAGCGGTGGTGGCCTCGGATATGGGATCGAGGCGGGAGCTGGTTCATCAGGGTGAAACCGGATTGCTATATCGCACGGGCGATGTGACTCAACTGGCTGAGGCAATTCAGTTGCTTGGGTCGAGGCCGGACCTGGCGGAGAAGATGGGACGCGCAGGATGGGAGAAAGTCCGCCAGGGGCACGCGCCGCGGGAACATTATCAGAAACTTCTCGGAGTGTACGAAGGCTTGGTCACGCAAAGGAGGAACCGGAATGCGATCGCAGTCGTGAAGGAGTCATCGCGCCGGGCTTCGGAGCCACCGCCGGGGCAGTCGCCGCGCGAGAGTGCTATCGCGGGAGAGCAGATGCCGCTTCGCGTTGCGTTTATCGGCGGGCGGGGAGTGATTTCAAAATATAGCGGAATCGAGACCTACTACGAAGAAGTGGGGAAACGGCTGACGCAGATGGGACATGAAGTCACCGTCTACTGCCGAAACTACTTCACCCCGGCGCTGGCGGAACACAACAGCATGCGGCTGGTGCGGCTGCCCACGATCCGATCGAAACACTTGGAAACCGTAGTTCATACGCTGCTGAGCACCGCGCACGCCCTCACGCAGAATTATGACGTGGTGCACTATCACGCGCTGGGTCCGGCGCTGTTTTCGTTTCTGCCACGGCTGCTGGGAAGAAAGACGATGGTGACGGTCCAAGGGCTGGACTGGCAGCGAAAGAAATGGGGACGTGTGGCTTCGGCGGTGCTGCGGATGGGAGAACGAGCGTCGGTGCACCTGCCCAGTGGGACCATGGTAGTGTCGCAGACTCTACAACGACGATACCGCGAGACTCACGGGGTTGAAGTGTTCTACGTGCCGAACGGCGGAGTGCTGCGCGATCGTAGTGAGCCGAGGAGAATCCTGGAGTGGGGCCTCGATCCGGGGAAGTACGTGCTGTTCCTGGGAAGGTTTTCGCCGGAGAAGGGCTGTCACCTGCTGGTTGAGGCGTTTGAGCAGATCGAGACCGAGGTGAAGCTGGTGATGGCTGGGGCATCCAGCTACTGCGACGATTACAGCCGCGAGTTGCGGACGCATGCCAGCGATCGCATCCGCATGCTCGACTGGGTTTCGGGCGAAACGCTGGACGAACTGCTGACCAATGCGATGCTATTTGTGTTGCCGTCGGATCTGGAAGGGCTGTCTCTGGCGCTGTTGGATGCCATGGGAGCGGGGTTATGCGTGCTGACGAGCGATGTTGCGGAGAACTGCGAAGTGGTAGACGGAGCCGGGTTCACCTTTAAGCGCGGCAATGCGGAGGATCTGGCCGATCGCTTGCGCTTCCTGATCGCGAATCCTGCGGTGCGGGCGGCTGCAGGGAGAACGGCGAAGAAGCGAATCGAGGAGCAATATCAGTGGCAAGGGGTCGCCGAAGAAATTGAGAACGTCTACTTCAGGGTCATGGGACGGAAAGCGACGGACGCGCGAGCCAAGAAGCCCAACGCGAGAGTCGTGGCGGTTGGTGAGAGCGAAGGTGAGGAACGGCGAGCGGGATAGTCGACGTCGCTCGCCACAGCGGCGAGAGCACTCGAAAATCGGAAAGACAGCGATGCGGGAGGACGGGGGCGACCCCGCCCTTTTTTTAATTTACAATCAAACGCTGGCTTCCGGGGGGCGCGGCGGTGCTCAACCCCTCCAGAACAGCCATACTTTGCATGCAAAATAAAATATTGGTTAGTGGGGGCGCCGGGTTCATCGGGTCCAACTTTGTTTTACAGGCGATGCAGGAAGAGTCGGCATCGATCGTCAACCTGGACAAACTGACGTACGCCGGGAACGTGCGCAATTTGGAGAGCCTCGCCGGCGATCGGCGTTATCAGTTCGTTCATGGGGACATTGGCGACCGTGGTCTGGTCCGGCAGTTGCTGGAAAAACATAAGCCCGACGCCATTGTGCATTTCGCAGCGGAAAGCCATGTGGACCGCTCAATTCGCGGCCCGGAAGACTTCATTCGCACGAATGTCGACGGAACATTTGCACTGCTCGAAGAGACCCGTGCGTACTGGAGCGCGTTGCCGGACGAAGAGCGAAAGAACTTCCGCTTTCTGCACGTTTCCACGGACGAAGTGTATGGCTCGCTGGGACCGAACGATCCGCCGTTTAGCGAGAGTACGCCGTACGCTCCGAACAGTCCGTATGCCGCGTCGAAAGCCGCGTCCGATCACCTGGTGCGGGCCTATCATCACACCTACGGGCTGCCGACGCTGACCACGAATTGCTCGAACAATTACGGGCCATTTCAATTTCCGGAGAAGCTGATTCCGCTGATGATTCTCAACGCGTGGGAGGGCAAACCTCTGCCGGTGTACGGCGATGGCAAGAACGTCCGCGACTGGCTTTATGTGGAGGACCATTGCGAAGCTATCGCAAGCGTGCTGCGAGGCGGCCGGCCGGGAGAAACCTATAACATCGGAGGCTGGAACGAGAAGCCGAACCTGGAGATCGTGCACGCAATCTGCGATCTGCTCGACGAGATGTCGCCGCGCACCGGCGGCTCTCGCCGGGAGCTGATCACGTTTGTGAAAGACCGGCCAGGACACGACCGTCGCTATGCGATGGACGCGCGCAAGATCGAGCGTGAACTGGGCTGGAAGCCGAAAGCGACATTCGAAAGCGGGATTCGCCAGACGGTTCGCTGGTATCTAGAGCACGAGGCTTGGGTGCGCGACGTGACCAGTGGCAGCTATCGGCAGTGGGTGGCCACGCACTATTCCGGCTAGACGCGGAGAACCTCGAAGGCGGCGGAAAGACTCGAAGGAAGACAGACGAATGCAAGAGAGCACGCGATATAAAGGCATCATTCTGGCGGGAGGGTCGGGCACGCGACTCTATCCGGCGACGCAGGCGATGGGGAAAAGTCTGCTGCCGGTGTACAACAAGCCCATGATTTATTACCCGCTGTGCACGCTGATGCTGGCGGGGATCCGCGATCTGCTGGTGATTTCGACGCCGGAGGATGCGCCTAAATTTGAGACGCTGTTGCGAGATGGAAGCCAGTTCGGAATTCGTCTGCGATATCAGGTGCAGCTCAAGCCAGAGGGGATTGCGCAGGCGTTTCTGCTGGCGGAGAAATTCCTGGACGGTAGTCCGTGCGCTCTGGTGTTGGGGGATAACATCTTTTACGGGCACGATCTGGCGAAAGATCTGCGCGAGGCGGCGAGTAAAGTTCAGGGGGCGCGGGTGTTTGCGTATCCGGTGCATGATCCGGAGCGCTACGGGGTAGTGGAGTTTGATGCCAAGGGGCGCGCGCTGAGTATTGAGGAGAAGCCCAAGCAGCCGAAATCGCGCTATGCCGTCACCGGGCTTTATTTCTACGATGACCAGGTGGTGAGGATTTCGAAGTCGCTGCAGCCAAGCGCGCGCGGCGAACTGGAAATCACCGATGTGAACCGGGCCTACCTGAAGCATGAGCAGTTGGAAGTTGTGGTGATGGGACGCGGCATGGCATGGCTGGACACGGGCACGCACGAATCGCTGATGGATGCAGCGCTGTATATTCAGGCCATCGAGAAACGGCAAGGGCTGATGGTGGCGTGCCCCGAGGAGATTGCGTATCGCTCCGGCTACATTTCGGCCGCACAGGTGGAAGCGATTGGCAGCACTATGAAGAATAGCGGATACGGCGCCTACCTGCTGCAACTCTTGCGGGAAAAAGTGTTCTGACCCGACGCATCGGGGAAACCGAAAAATGAATGTAATGATTCTTGGCGCTTCGGGCCTTCTGGGTAAGGCGCTCGTGCGCGAATGGAACGGAGACGACGTTCTCGGTCTGGGATCGAAGGATGTCGACGTTCGTGACGCAGGCAAGGTTCGGGAGGTTGTGGAAAAAGCTCGTCCCGACTGCATTGTCTTGGCGGCGGCTTACACGGATGTAGACGGCTGCGAGAGTCATCCGGACCTGGCATTTGCGGTGAATCGCGACGGGCCCTTGAATGTCGCTCAGGCGGCGAAGCGGATCGGCGCGAAGCTTCTGTTTCTCAGCTCCGATTATGTGTTCGACGGAAAGAAAACTTTGCCGTACGAAACAGATGATGCGCGGAATCCGCAGAGCGTGTACGGCCACTCGAAGGCGGAGGCAGAAGTACGGCTGCTTGACGCGCTCCCGGAGTGCTGCATTGTGCGGACTTCGTGGCTGTTTGGGATGGGTGGCAAGTGTTTTCCGGACACGATTCTGAAACTGGCTGCGAACCGGCCGGCGTTGGATGTCGTCGACGACCAGCGCGGGTGCCCGACGTACTCTGTCGACCTGGCGAGGGCGATCATTGCTCTATGCCGCAACCAGGCCCGTGGAATTGTGCATGTCACGAACTCCGGATATTGCTCGTGGTTTGAGTTCGCGCAAGAAATCGTAAAGGGCGCGGGACTGGCCACCGAGGTGCGTCCATTGAGCAGTCAGCAAATGGCGCGTCCGGCGCCGCGTCCGGGGTATTCCGTCCTGTCGCCGAAGAGCCTGCAACAGTATGGAATTGCCACTCCGAAGTGGCAGGACGCGCTGCAGCGATATTTGCAGGAGCGGAAAAGCTGACGGTTCTGCAGGCCCGTTGCTTCGCCTCGCTCGGGGCTGCTACGATGCGGCGGGGTTACCAGCAATTGAACTCCATCCAAAACTACATCGACGGGCAATTTGTGCGCGGGAAGCGGGAGTTCGCCGACGTGAACCCGGCGGACGGCAGCGTGATCGCCCAAGTCACGGAAGCGGATGAGTCTCTCGTCGATGACGCGGTGCAGGCGGCCCGCAAAGCCTCGCGAGGAAAATGGGGCGGGTTGGGCGTCCGCGAGCGTGCGGCCCAGCTCAATCGAGTGGCGGAAGCGATCGAGGCGCGGTTCGATTGTTTTGTGGCGGCGGAAGTGGCCGACACCGGTAAGCCGGTGGCTCTGGCTTCCAGGTTGGATGTACCGCGTGCCGCGGCGAATTTTCGTGCGTTCGCCGACCTGATCAAAACGGCGGGGCTGGAATCGTTTCAGACAGAGACTGCGGATGGCCAGAGCGCCCTGAATTATGCTGTGCGCAAGCCACTGGGCGTTGTGGGGATCATCACTCCGTGGAACCTTCCGCTCTTGTTGCTCACGTGGAAAGTCGCTCCGGCGCTGGCTTGCGGCAACACCGTAGTTGTGAAACCGTCCGAGGAAACTCCGGCGACGGCGACTTTGCTCGCGGAGGTGATGAAAGAAGCTGGCATTCCCGACGGAGTGTATAACGTGGTTCATGGGTTCGGGCCGAATTCGGCGGGTGAATTTCTCACGCAGCATCCCGATGTGAATGCGGTGACTTTTACAGGCGAGTCGCAGACAGGAGCCGCGATCATGAAGACGGTCGCGGCTTCGTTGAAGCCAGTTTCGTTTGAACTCGGCGGCAAGAACGCAGCGATCGTATTCGCTGACTGCGATTTTGACGAGGCGGTGAATGGGATCAGCGAAGCTGTATTTCTCAACACCGGCCAAGTATGTCTGTGCGCGGAGCGGGTTTATGTCGAACGTGCGATCTTCGACCAGTTTGTTGCGGCGCTGAAGAGCAAGGCAGAAAGCCTGCGGATCGGATCTCCACTGGAAAAGACCACGGAGCTTGGGCCACTGATTTCACGGCAGCATCGCGACAAAGTGATCTCGTATTACCAGCTCGCCCCCGCGGAGGGAGCGACGCTGGTGACGGGTGGCGGGATTCCTGAGTTCGGCAGTGCTCTGGACAAGGGCTTCTACGTGCAGCCGACGATCTATACTGGCTTGCCGGAATCGGCGCTCTGCGTGACGGAAGAAATATTCGGGCCGGTGTGTCATGTCGCTCCCTTCGATACAGAAGAAGAAGCGGTGAGCCTGGCGAACGACACGAAATACGGCTTGGCCGCGTCGATCTGGACGACGAATCTAAAGCGCGGCCACAGGGTGGCGCAACAGATGAAGGTGGGCATCACGTGGGTGAATTGCTGGTTTCTGCGGGATCTGCGGACGCCGTTTGGCGGCGCGGGACTTTCCGGGATTGGCCGCGAAGGCGGCATGCATTCGCTGAATTTCTATTCCGAACTGAATAATATTTGTGTCCGGCTGTGAGGGCGTCAGCGAGTGCGGGAAGAAGCGCAAGGATTAATCAGGTTAAAGATGAGGACTGTCGAAAGCAAAGTGATAGCGGGAATGGCGCAGCCGCGGGGAAAATATCCGCACATCAAACGCGCGGGCGATTTTATCTTTGTGTCCGGGACGAGCGCCCGGCGCGCCGACAACACGATTGCGGGAGCGGAGGTCGACGAATTTGGCACGACACACCTCGATATTCGAACCCAAACCAAGGCGGTCATCGAGAACGTGCGCGAGACTTTGAAAAGCGTGGGGGCAGGGCTGGAAGATGTTGTGGAAGTGACCACCTACCTGGTTAACATGAATGATTTTGCGGGATACAACGAAGTGTATGGCGAGTGTTTTGGCTACGATGGGCCGGCGCGAACGACCGTGGCCGTGCACCAGTTGCCACATCCGCACTTGCTGATCGAGATCCGGGCGATGGCGTACAAACCGGAAAAATGAACAAAGGGAGGCGCGATGCCGTCCATCAAAAACCTGAAGGCGTTCAATTTTCAGGCATGGATCGAAGAGAACAAAGAAAAATTCAAACCGCCGGTGGGCAATGCCCAGGTGTGGGAGGACGGCGAGATGATGGTGACGGTGGTCGGAGGTCCGAACAACCGGCTCGATTATCATGACGACCCCACGGAAGAATTTTTCTACCAGTTGAAGGGCAACGTCTTTCTTCGCGTTATGGAGACGCCTGGCAAGCCTCCGCTCGAGATTCCGATTAACGAGGGCGAAATCTTTCTTCTGCCCAAGCACATGCGGCATTCACCGCAGCGGCTGCAGGAGGGGAGCATCGGCGTGGTGGTCGAGATGCCGCGGCCAGAGGGGGCTCTGGATGGCTTCGAATGGTATTGTCAGAATTGTCATCAGCTGGTGCATCGAGCCGAAGTTAAACTCAAGAGCATCGTGCGGGACTTGCCGCCTCTATTTGAACGATTCTACAGCAACGAGAGCCTGCGCAAATGCAAGAGTTGTGGCGCGGTGCATCCCGGCAAGCAGTGAAGATGCGAGTCATCGACATCCATAATCATTTCTTTCCACGCGCGTGGCCGGATCTGGCGGCGCGCTATGGCACTCCCGACTGGCCGTGGATCAAGCACGCCGAAGCGGGTAAGGCGGAGATCATGGTTGGAGATCGCTTCTTCCGCAAGATTTATTCCGCGTGCTGGGACCCCGAGGTGCGGCTGAGCGAAATGGATCGCGACGGAATCGAGATGCAGGTTCTCTCGGCTACGCCGGTGTTGTTCGCATATGACCGTCCTGCGGAACACGCGCTCGATTGCGCGCGATTGTTCAATGATGCGGCGCTGGAACTGTGTGCGCAGGGGAAGGGCCGGCTGAAATCGTTTTGCCAGGTTCCCCTGCAGGATATTGATGCATCGTGCAAGGAACTGAGCCGGTGCATGCGTGCAGGCCATCTTGGAGTGCAGATCGGCAATCATGTGGGAGAAGAAAATCTCGACGATCCTGGCATCGTGAATTTTCTTCAGCACTGCGCGGAGGAGGGCGCGGCGGTGCTGGTGCATCCTTGGGACATGCTGGGGCCGCAGCGCATGCCAAAGTACATGATGGCGTGGACGGTGGGCATGCCGGCCGAGACGCAACTCGGCATTGTGGCGATGATTCTCGGGGGAGCGTTCGACAAGTTGCCGCAGAATTTGCGAATTTGTTTCGCGCACGGCGGAGGGGGTTTTGCGTTTCTATTGGGACGGTTGGAGAACGCTTGGCAACATCATCCGGTGGCACGCGGCATATGTGAGTTGCCTCCAAGCCAATACTTGAATCGCTTTTATGTCGATTCGGCGGTGTTTGATGAGCGCGCACTGCAGTTTCTGGTGGGAACCATGGGAACGGAGCGGGTGATGCTGGGGTCGGATTATCCCTTTCCGCTGGGTGAGCATCGCGTAGGGGCGTTGATTCGATCGAGTCAACTGAGCGCGTCGGCCAAAGATCGCGTGCTGGGCGGGAACGCGGAGGAGTTTCTCGGTCTCCGCGAGGCCAGCATCGTGGCGCGAGATGAGGCGGCTGTCTGCGACGGAAAACCGATCGTGCCGCAGGGCGAGCAGTTGACCTACAGTTCGTATCTTAAAGTTCCAGAACTGCTGAAGCTGCAAGAATCACAGTCATCGCCGCCGCATCACGACGAACTGCTGTTCATCATCGTGCATCAGACTTACGAACTGTGGTTCAAAGAATTGCTGCATGATCTGGATGCGGTGGTTGCGAACCTGGCAGCGGCGGGGGCGAATCCGAAATCGCGCGACGAGGTCTATGAAGCGGCGCGACTGTTACGGCGCTGCACGGAAATCACGCGTGTGCTTGTCGAGCAATTCACCATTCTCGAAACCATGTTGCCGACGCACTTTCTCGCGTTTCGTGGCAAGCTGGAACCGGCCAGCGGATTTCAATCGGAACAATTTCGCGAGCTGGAATTCCTGTGCGGCCTGAAGGACGAAAAAATGTTGCGCTACCACCGGCCCACGCCGGAAGCGCATGCATTGCTGGAACGCAGACTGCGTGAGCCTTCGCTGCACGACGTCCTGTTTAGCGCGTTAACGGCCATGGGCACGCTGCAACTCGATGACAACGCGACCGAGCGTGAGCGATTCGACGCGCGTGCGCGGGCCATCCTTTCACTCTACCGGGACGAACGCCGTCATCGTGACTGGATTGACGTGTGCGAGCGGCTCACGGAATTCGACGAACTGGTGGTGAGCTGGAGGCTGCGGCACATTCAACTGGTCGAGCGCGTGATTGGTGTGCGCAGGGGAACGGGCGGCAGCGCGGGCTCGTCTTACCTGAAGCTCACGTTGGATAAGAAATTTTTCCCGGAGTTGTGGGAGGCGCGGACGCTGCTCACGGAGTAGCCTGATCGATTTGACCGCGAAATCTGTCCGTCCTTTTTCTGCATGACTGCTAAAGCCGAGACTATCTCACTGATTGGCGCCGGACTCAACGGGCCGCTGCTGGCCCTGGGCCTGATCAAACGCGGTTTCCGCGTGGAGATCTACGAGAGACGACCAGATATGCGGCGCGTGCGGATGAACGCCGGACGATCGATCAACCTGGCTCTGTCTACACGCGGCATCCACGCTCTCAACGAAGCCGAACTGTGGAACGAGATGCGCAAGATCGTAATCCCAATGAAGGGCAGGATGATGCACTCGGTCACATCCGATCTGACGTTTCAGCCGTATGGTAAGGATGAGTCGGAAGTCATCTATTCGATTTCACGCGCCGATCTGAATATCGCCCTGATGAATGCGGCAGAGGAACGGGGCGTTAATATCTGCTTCCAAAGACGCTGCTTGGGAATTGATCTTAAGACAGGAACGCTTCAGTTGCGGGACGAGAGCACCGGCGAAGACGGAACGGTTGAATCGAGCGTGGTAATCGGTTGTGATGGTTCGGCGTCGGCGATTCGAAGCGAAATGCTGAAACTGAACCGCTTCAATTTTTCGCAACAGTATTTGAGCTACGGATACAAAGAGCTGACTATTCCGGCTGGCCGTGGCGGAAAACATGTTCTGGAAGCGAAGGCCCTGCACATCTGGCCACGTGGCAACTACATGCTGATCGCACTTCCGAATATCGACGGGACATTTGCCTGCATTTTATTTCTGCCATTTGAAGGGCCCGACAGCTTTACCCAGTTGACCACTAATCGTGATGTGGTCGAGTTTTTCGAGTCGCGCTTTCCCGATGCGATCGCCTTCATGCCCAATCTGGCTAACAACTTCTTCGCCAATCCCACAGGCGCAATGGTGACGATCAAGTGCTCGCCCTGGCACGCCGCAGGCCGGGTCTTGCTGCTGGGGGATGCGGCGCATGCGATCGTTCCTTTCTTCGGGCAGGGAATCAATTGCGGATTTGAAGATTGCACCTGCCTGCTGGAACTGCTTGACCGGCACGGATCAGACTGGCCGGGGGTGTTCAGCGAGTTCGAGAGTGGGCGGAAAATCAATACCGATGCGATCGCCGATTTGGCTGTCGAGAATTTTGTTGAGATGAGAGATCGTGTCGGTGATCCCCGATTTCTGTTGCGCAAGAAGGTTGAGCTGGCGCTGGAGGCAAAGTATCCGCAGCTATTTGTGCCTAAATATGCGATGGTGACGTTTCATCGCGTCCCGTATGCGACAGCCCTGCGACGCGGACAGGTGCAGGACCGCATGCTCGCGGAGCTCTGTGATCCAATCGATCGCGTGGAAGATCTCGACTGGAGCAATGCCGACAAATTGATCCGCAGCGAACTCACGCCGCTGGAGCTGGTGTCGTGACCGGCGCGGCGTTTCAGACTGGTGAGGATTTTGCAGTCGCGATGGATGCCCACGATCCGCTTGGGCATTTTCGTGAGCGCTTCTCCGTTCCAAGAACGAAGACGGGGGGCGATTGTATTTATCTCTGTGGTCACTCACTCGGGCTGCAACCAAAGACTGCGCGTTCCTACATTGATCAGGAACTCCGAGACTGGGCGCAATTTGGTGTGGAAGGACACTTTCACGCCAAGAACCCGTGGATGCCGTATCACCGATTGCTCACTCAGCAGACTGCGGCGCTGGTCGGTGCGAAGCCGCCGGAAGTCGTGGTGATGAATTCTCTGACGGTGAACCTGCACCTGATGATGGCGTCGTTCTACCAGCCTACGAAAGAGAGACATAAGATTCTGGTCGAGCGCGGAGCTTTTCCTTCGGATCAGTATGCGGTGAGTTCGCAGATCCGCTTCCATCAGTTTGACCCCGCGTCGTCTCTGCTCGAGCTCACCCCTCGTGACGGCGAGGCCTGCATGCGCGATGAAGACATCGAATCAATCCTCGAACGTGAAGGAGATTCGATTGCGCTGATCTTGCTCGGCGGGGTGAACTACGCCACGGGACAAGCCTTCGACATGGAAGGAATCACGAAGGTGGGGCAACGTAAGGGATGCGTGGTGGGATTTGACCTGGCTCATGCCGTCGGAAATATAGAGCTTCGGCTTCACGACTGGGGGGCAGATTTCGCGGTGTGGTGCAGTTACAAATATTTGAACGGCGGCCCGGGTTGCGTTGCCGGATGTTTCGTCCATGAGCGCCACGCACGCGCGTGGGAACTGCCGCGCTTTGCGGGGTGGTGGGGGCACGATGAAGAAAAGCGTTTCCAGATGGGGCCGGAGTTTCATCCGATGGTGGGAGCGGAAGGCTGGCAATTGAGCAATCCTCCGATTCTGGCGCTGGCGCCGCTGCGCGCATCGATGGAGATTTTTGCGGAGGCCGGTATGGAACGCTTGCGCGCCAAGAGTGTATCGCTTACGGGATACATGGAATTCTTGCTCGACCAACAACCATCTTCGAAATTGAAGTTTTCCATCCTCACGCCGCGGGAACAGAAGCGAAGAGGCGCCCAGCTTTCCATCCGACTGCCTGGCGCAGGACGCGAGTGGTGCGATCGATTGGCGTCGGCGGCAGTGATTGGAGACTGGCGCGAACCGGACATTTTCCGGGTCGCCGCGGTGCCGCTATACAACTCATATCAGGATGTCTACGGTTTTGTGCAGCGTTTTTGGGCTGCGCTTTCGTAAAGCGAAGTAACCGCTTCAGTTTCGCTCCGCGAGGTTACTCCGGTAACACGTTAGAGTGCTCTGGCGCCAATACAATTTGAGCGTGAGGAATTCTCCGCTCCAGCACGCCCGGAGGTGGACGGCCATCGTGTGCGCGGTGGTGTGCGTGCATGTCTTGCTGTCGGTTCTGGCGCGACGCGGATTTGCACTCACAGCTTTCGGCGATATTCTGCAGAACTTTCTTCTGCTGGGCGCGACCGTCGCATTTCTGATCAACGCGAGAAAGGCGGCCCCGAAGGCCCGGCTATTCTGGGCGCTGATGGGCCTGGGCCTTGGGATGTGGCTGACTTCGCAGATCATGTGGACCTATTTCGAGGTCTACTTGCGCCACGAGGCGCCGAATCCATTCGTCGGCGACGTAATTCTCTTTCTGCATATTGTTCCGATGATGGCTGCGGTGGCACTCCAACCGCATGTGCAGCAGGATGATCGCTCGATACGATCCGGAACGCTCGATTTCGCGCTCCTGCTGACGTGGTGGTTGTTTCTGTATCTCTTCATCGTGATTCCATGGCAGTACGTGGACCTCGCCGAGACGGTGTATGGCCGGAGCTTTGATCTCCTTTATGTCAGCGAAGAACTTGTGCTGGCGGCCGGACTATTGCTGGTGTGGCGGCGAAGCGGGGGGGCTTGGCGCAGAATCTATTTTCATTTCTTCGCAGCGACGTTGCTCTATTGCGTGGCTTCGCTCATGGCCAGCGAGGCCATCGACCTGCATCTCTATTACACGGGAAGCTTGTTCGATGTGCCGCTGGTAGCGAGCATGGCGTGGTTTGTCCGTATCGGCTTCATGCCGCGCGAGGTCCCGACGCAGGATCCCCTCGAAGAGGCTGCAACTCGCAACTACGGAATTTGGAAAGCGCGTCTGGCCATGGTGGCTGTATTCATTACTCCGCTGATGATGGCATGGGCGCAATTCGGCGGAGATGCGCCGCAGAACGTCCGCACGTACCGGCTGCTGCTCACCGTGGCAGTCATGATCGTGATGGGCGCGCTCGTATTTCTCAAGCAGCACTTGCTGGATCAGGAATTGCTCAGCCTGCTGCGATTGTCACGGCAGAACCTGGACGAAATGTGCCGGCTCAAAGACGAACTGGAAAATAAAGAGCATTCGCTGCGGTGGCATAGTCTGGAGCTGCAGCGGAAGAACCTGGAACTGCAGGAAATATCTTTCACGGATGTGCTGACCGGAGTATGGAACCGGCGTTATCTGGAAGAGATCCTCACCGCTGAGGCCGGGCAGGTTCTGCGAAATTACCAGCGGGCGCGGGGAAGTGACATTCGGAAGATGGATCATCGCGACCTGGTTTTTATCATGGTCGATATGGATTACTTCAAGGAAGTCAATGACCAGCACGGTCATCCCAAGGGAGACCGGTTGCTGCAACTCGTGGCGCAGAGGCTGTCTACGGTGGTGCGCAAGTCCGACGTGCTGGTGCGCTGGGGCGGCGAGGAGTTCCTGATCATGAGCCGTTCGACTGATCCCGCGGGCACTCCTGCATTCTGCAGTCGCATTCTGGAAGTGATTGCGTCGGAACCGTTCGACCTGGGCCACGGGATCACAGTGCGAAAAAGCTGCTCTGTGGGGTGGTCGGCTTATCCGTGGAGCCGGAGCGCGTATGAGGCCATTTGTGCCGAGGAGTCGATTGCGCTGGCGGACGCGGCTTTGTATCGGGCCAAGGCCTTCGGCAGAAATCTGGGAGTGGGAATTGTGGCAACGGATGCCGCCGGGCAAGATCCTGAAGCCATTGATCTGGTTTCAGTGTGCCAAGGGAATCCTCCGCTCGCACGAACCATAAGGACCGAGTGCCCTGGATTCGGGAATGTTCCGGAAGCCGATCTTGCGGGTGCGGAAGCCGAAGTTGCGAAACCGGTCGACAATTCCAGCTCGTAAATCTTTTTGAGTTTTAATCCCGAGCCGAACTTTCTTCGACTAAGGCGCTTGACCTCTGCGGGCGCGTTGACTACATTGAGTAGCCGGCCTCAAGACCGCCGAGGCGCAACCACTCATGAATGCAAAAACTCCTACACGCAAGACGGGCCTTCGCCAGAAGGCACAACTCATGTCCGCATCCGAAATTGAGCGCACGCTGGTGCGACTGGCCTACGAGATTGTGGAAAAAAATGACGGGGTCGAAGGGCTGGGCCTGGTTGGAATTCGCCGCCGTGGAGTTCCGCTCGCGGACCGACTGGGCAAGATCATCACGCGCATCGAAAGCGCCAAAGTTCCGGTAGGGACTCTGGACATTACCTTTTACCGCGACGATCTGTCGACGCTTGGGCCCAAGCCGGTGGTGCAGGAGAGAGAGATTGGGTTTGAGATCGAAGATAAGAACATTGTGCTGGTCGATGACGTTCTGTACACGGGCCGAACGACGCGGGCGGCGCTGGACGCGCTGTTTTCTCACGGCAGGCCGCGTCGCGTCCAACTGTGCGTGCTGATTGACCGCGGACATCGGGAAATTCCCGTCGAGGCGACTTTCGTCGGACGCAATGTACAGACCACGGCGAACGAAGTCATCGAGGTCAAGCTGACTGAGATCGACGAGGCAGAGAAAGTTCTGCTGATGGAAAGGTAATCTCCGAAACCTCTTATGCGAGAGTAAGTAAGGACGGTGGCGTGAGCCACCGTCCTTTTCACTTTGTGTGGCGAGTTGCTCTGCGATTCGCGGCTAAGCGATTCTCGTGCACACCGCCTTGGTTTGTGTGTAGAGGTTGAGAGCATCGTGTCCCATTTCGCGGCCCCAGCCGGACTGTTTGTAGCCGCCGAAGGGCAGCGCCGCGTCGAAGATGTTGTAGCAGTTGATCCAGACGGTACCAGCGCGAAGCTGTTCCGCCATGCGATGAGCTTTGCCAATGTCGCGCGTCCAGACGGCGGCGGCCAGGCCGTAGTCACTGTTGTTGGCGCGGGGTACGATTTCCTCGGGGTCGGTGAAAGACATTGCTGCCACCACGGGTCCGAAGATTTCTTCGCGCACGACTTTCATATTCTCCTGCGTGTTGACGAGCACCGTGGGTTCGACGAAGTATCCGCTATCGCCAGCCTTGTGGCCGCCAGCGATCGCTTTCGCGCCTTCCGAGAATCCGGCTTCCAGGTATCCGCAAACACGATTCAGTTGTTCTTCTGAGACCAGCGGGCCCATCTGGGATCCGGGATCGAGACCCGGGCCGACTTTAATTTTTCGGGCATGATCCGCGACACCCTCCACCACCTGATCGAAGATCGATTTTTCGACATACAACCGCGAACCGGCGCAGCAGCACTGGCCGTGGTTGAAGAAGATGGCGCTGGCAGCGCCGGGGATTGCAGTCTCGAGATCGGCGTCTTTGAAAATGACGTTCGGAGACTTACCGCCCAACTCCAGAGAGACTTTCTTCAGGTTACCGGCGGCGGCGTGGACGATCAGCTTGCCGACTTCGGTCGATCCAGTGAAGGCAACCTTGTCTACATCGGGATGCGCGGCCAGCGCGGCTCCTGCCGTCTCGCCGTAGCCCGGAACAACGTTGACCACGCCGTCGGGGAAGCCGGCTTCCATAATGAGTTCGCCGAGACGCAGGGCGGAGAGCGGGGTTTGCTCCGCAGGTTTCAGCACGACCGTGCAACCAGCAGCCAGCGCTGGACCAAGCTTCCATGCGGCCATCAGGAGCGGGAAATTCCACGGGATGATTTGTCCAACAACACCCACCGGTTCGCGCAGTGTGTACGCAAGATACTTTGCGCCGGGCGTATACGGAACCGAGAGAGGAATGGTGTTGCCCTCGATCTTGGTGGCCCATCCCGCCATGTAGCGGAACAGGTCAACCGCGAGTGGGACATCTGCGGCCTTGGCGATGTTGAGCGGCTTGCCGTTGTCGAGGCTCTCGATGTAGCCGAACTCCTCGGTATGTTGTTCAAGCAGGTCGGCGAGTTTCCATATGAGGCGGCCGCGCTCGGACGCGGTCAGGCGCCGCCAGGGGCCATTATCAAAGGCGTTGCGAGCGGCCCGCACGGCTTGGTTGATGTCTTCGCGGTCGCCTTCCGCGGCCCGAGCGAGAACCTCGCCAGTCGCAGGATTGTACGTGGGGAACGTCTTGCCGGACGCGGCATTCACCCACTTGCCGTTGATCAGCATTTTTCGGGGTTTATCGATGAACTCCGCGACCTGCGGATGAATTTGCGGGGAAACTGCGATGCCCATACGTCCTCCTTGGTCTGACAAACGTGGTCAAACAACTACTTGCAAGAGAGCTCGAGAAGAGCTAATGATGCCGGGCGAATGAAAGCGGACCGACGTATGCTAGCGCCGCACTGGGACAAATGCAAATCGCCGGGCTGGGAGTGGACGAAGCTACTCGCCGTACGGCACCCAGATGTTTTTCACCTGAGTAGCGTGCTCGAGGAACCAGCGACCCTCCGCCTGTTTTGGGTTGAACCAATCGATAACGCGGCCTTCCTGATGCACGGCCCGTCACGATGTTCACTGCGCCACCCGGCAGGTCGCTGGTATCGAAAAGCTGGTAGAGGTCGCCGGTGATGAGCGGAAATCTCTCCGAAGGAACTGCGATAACCGTGTTGCCCACCGCAAGCAGCGGCAGAACAAGTGTCAGGAAACCCAGCAGCGGCGCGTCCGCGGGGCAGATCACACCGACGGTTCCAATCGCTTCATTCATTGCGATCGCGATGTTGCGGAAGGGCGGATTGTGAACCGCGCCATCGAACTTATCGGCCCACGCGGCGTACGAGAAGATGCGCTCGATGCCAAGTTGGACCTCAGCTGCGGCTTGCTTCTCACCAACAGCCGCTGCAAGTCGATCGATAATCTGGCTCTGGCGCTGCGACAGGTTTTCCGCGCAGTAATAAAGAACCTGAGCACGATTGTGCGCCGTTGCTTTACCCCACGATTCGGCCCTGTGAGCCGCTTCCACGGCGTTGCGAATATCTTTACGATTGCCGAGCGGAGCCTCGCCCAACAGATGGCCATCAGGCGAGCGCACTTCCATGCTGTAGCCAGAGTCGGGACGCGTCTGCTTGCCGCCGATATAGAGTTTGACGGTGCGATCGATGGCAGGAGTGCCGGGTTCCGGCTTCTCATGCTGTTGGGATCCGTGAGCCGCAGCGCGAGCGCTCTGGGATGGCAATGCCGGAGCGTGCTTGAACCATGCGGGTTCCATATATTCAAGCAACCCTTCTCTTCCGCCTTCGCGGCCGTATCCGCTCTCGCGGTATCCGCCAAACCCGCAGGCCGCGTCAAACATGTTGGTGCAATTCACCCAGACCACGCCGGCCTTGAGCTGCGCGGCCACATGCAGCGCGACATTGATGTTCTCGCTCCACACGCACGAGGCGAGGCCGTAGACTGTGTTGTTGGCCAACTCGACAGCTTCTTTTGGAGTGCGGAAAGTCATGGCCGCGAGAACCGGACCGAAGATTTCCTGTTGAGCGACGATTGAGGTGGGTTGCACATTGGTGAGAATCGTCGGCGGATAATAAAAGCCGCGCGTGGGCAACACAACCTGTGGTTGCCAACAGGTTGCGCCTTCCGCGACACCCTGCGCCACCATGCGCTCGATGCGGTCCAGTTGCACGCGGGCGACGATGGCGCCGATATCTATAGACTTATCCAGAGGTGGACCAATACGCAGAGTGCTCATGCGGTCGCGGATTTTCGACATCAATGTTTCAGCGATGCTTTCCTGCATCAGCAGGCGCGAGCCCGCGCAACACACTTGTCCCTGGTTAAACCAGATCCCGTCAACCAGCCCTTCGACCGTGCTGTCGAGGTCGGCATCTTCAAAAACAATGAACGGGGACTTTCCGCCGAGCTCGAGCGAGAGGCGTTTGTGGCTTGCAGCAGTTGCGCTGCGGATGGCGCGCCCAACTTCGGTTGATCCGGTGAACGCGATCTTATCGACCTCAGGATGCTTTACTAGAGCTTCGCCGGTCGAGCCATCACCGGTCACGATGTTGACCACGCCCGCGGGCAGGCCTGCCTCCTGACATATTTCGGCGAACAAAAGTGCAGTGAGAGGGGTAAACTCGGCGGGCTTCAGAACCACCGTGTTTCCCGTCGCCAGAGCCGGCGCGATTTTCCACGCCAGCATTAGCAGCGGAAAATTCCACGGAATGATCTGACCGACGACCCCACAAGGTTCGTAGCCCGGGAATTCCTGATCGAGTAACTGCGCCCAGCCGGCGTGGTAATAGAAATGCCGCGCGACCAGCGGAATGTCGATGTCGCGGCTCTCGCGGATGGGTTTGCCGTTGTCCATAGTTTCGAGGACAGCAAGAAGCCGGGAATGTTTTTGCACGAGGCGCGCGAGGGCGTAGAGATAACGCGCGCGGGCGTGTGGAGTGAGGGCGTGCCACTTTGGAAACGCAGCGCGTGCCGCACGAACGGCTTCGTCAATGTCAGCGATACCGCCTTGCGCGATGGCGGCCAACTTCTCGCCGTTCGAGGGATCGAGCGTGTCGAAATATTCTCCGCCCGCGGGTGCGTGCCACGCTCCGCCGATGAAGTGTCCAAAACGCCGGCCATGGCGATCCAGCCATGCTTCCGCTTCTTTGGAGTCTTCGGGGGCGGGTCCGTACTCCATGCTGACAAATTTCTCGGCAATACTCATTGGGTTCGGCTCGCTTCGCTCATCTGATTACAACCCTTCTGCGCGTGCGCTCGCTAAGCAATCGGATGCCGATACTCGGCGGAGTAACGCCCGGTTGCGTAATGCTCCAGTTGCCGCTCGATATCTCCCAGTAGCCCACTTGCGCCAAAGCGGAACAGTTCAGCGCGCATCCACGACAAGCCGAGCTCTTCTTTCATCATGGCCAGCCAGTCGATCGACTGTTTAGCGGTGCGGATGCCGCCGGCTGGCTTGAAGCCAACGGCCATGCCGGTTTGCTGCGCATATTCTCGGATGGCGCGAACCATCACCAGGCTTACTGGCAGTGTGGCGTTGGTCGGTTCTTTACCCGTAGAAGTCTTAATGAAGTCTGCTCCCGCCATCATGGCAACAAAGCTGGCGCGCGCGACGTTACGGTAGGTCAGCAGATCACCAGTGCCCAGGATCACCTTCATGTGAGCCCGACCGCAGGCTTGTTTGAAAGTCGCGACTTCGTCGTAGAGCGCCTGCCAGCGTCCGCCGAAAACATTAGCGCGGGTGATGACGACGTCGATTTCATGTGCCCCTGCCTCCACCGACCGGCGAATTTCCGCGACGCGCTCGGCGAGCGGCGACAGGCCGGCGGGAAATCCGGTGGAAACTGCCGCGACGTGAATGCCGCTTCCCTCCAGGGAATGCAGAGCGGTTTCGATGAAGGCGTGATACACACAGACAGCGCCGACTTTTATGCCAAGTTCTTCGATCCCGAGTTTCTGCACAAGATCCTGCTGGATGGGTTGCCTTGCCTTCGCGCACAGTCGCCGCACACGCTCGTCCGTGTCGTCGCCTGACAGTGTAGTCAGATCCATGCACGAAATCGCGCGCAGAAGCCACGCGGCCTGCCATTCTTTCTTCACGGTTCGGCGGGCAACCTGCGTTTGGGCGCGGCGCTCTACGGCACTCGCATTCACCCGAACTTCCTGCAGCCAATTCAGATCGAGGGGAATGCCGCAATTTGAAAGCAGCGGACGATCGGCGAGGACGATGGTGTTCGCGGGTTCCGGGCGCGCCTCTGGGTCGATTTCTGATTTGCGGGTAAGGTTGGGATAGTTGCGATCGACCGACATTACAGTCCGCCTTTGCCCATGCTGCCTGAGCACGGGCCCCTTCCACGAATTGCAATTGTACGGCAGGCAATCTCGCAACGCGAAATCTAGCGTTTGGCGCCGACCGTTTTGTTGATTCATCGGCAAGAAACGAACTGGAACCCTGGGTAAGGGTTTACAATGGCGCACAATTCGCCGCTGGCGACGATCTACTTGACGGTGTCCCATGGTGAATTCTTTCTCTATGCCCAGGAAAACAATCTCCGCCAACATGCGGAAAAAGTTGGAGCAGGCGGCAAGTAAAGTGATGAAGAACGCGCACGCTCCGTATTCGAACTTTCACGTGGGAGCTGCCATCCTGCTGACTAACGGCAAGATATTCTCCGGCTGCAATGTGGAGAATGCCTCTTACGGAATGACCAACTGCGCGGAGCGAACCGCAATCTTCTCCGCCGTCGCCGCCTTGGGTCCGAAGATTGAGATTCGGGCGGTGGCTGTCGCCAATGATCACGGGGTCGCGTGTTCCCCGTGCGGGGCGTGCCGCCAGGTGATCTACGAATTTGGCCCGGACGCGGTCATTTTTTTTCAGGGTGCCACCGGCCCCAGGCAAGCGCACATCACTGAACTTCTTCCGGAAGGATTCCGCTTACAGTGAGCCTTTCGACATCTGTGCCCCAGATCTTCCGTGCGATTGACGTCATCCGCAAGAAGAGGGACGGTGTTGAGTTGTCGCGGGCCGAGATCGAGGGCCTGGTGAACGCCTACACCAAAGGCGAGATCCCCGACTACCAGGTCTCGGCATGGCTGATGGCGGTGGTGCTCAAAGGAATGACGCGCCCCGAGACCGCTGCCCTCACCGACGCGATGCTGCATTCGGGCGATGTGCTGGACTTTGCCTCGTTGCCCCGAAAGAAAGTCGACAAGCACTCCACGGGCGGGGTCGGCGACAAAACATCTCTCGTGCTGGCTCCTCTGGCGGCTGCGGCTGGCGTTGCAGTTCCCATGATCAGCGGCCGCGGGTTGGGGCACACGGGCGGCACGCTCGACAAGTTGGAGGCCATCCCGGGCTTCAACGTGAATCTTTCCGTGGCGGAATTCCGCCGCGTGCTCGAGGTCTGCGGCTGCGCGATGATTGGGCAAACGAAGGAGATTGCTCCCGCCGATCGCAAGCTCTATGCCTTGCGCGACGTCACGGGAACGGTGGAAAGTCCGTATTTGATTTGCGCGTCCATCATGAGCAAGAAATTGGCGGAGGGCATCGACGCCCTTGTGCTCGACGTGAAGACTGGGTCGGGTGCCTTCATGAAGAGTGAGACGGACGCAACCTTCCTCGCCGAACTCATGGTGGAAACCGGGGAGCGCATGGGAAAACAGGTGGTCGCGTTGATCACAGACATGGATCAGCCCTTGGGGAACATGATTGGCAATGCCCTCGAAGTGGTGGAGGTCGTCGAAGTCCTGCGCGGCGGTGGGCCAGAAGACTTGCGGGAACTCTGCCTGGAACTGGCGGGATGGATGCTACATCTGGGAGGAGTCTCGAAGACAGTCGCAGAAGGGAAACTGCAGAGCGCAAAACTGATTTCATCCGGAGCAGCGCTGGAAAGGTTCCGGCAGATGGTGGAACTGCAGGGCGGAGACGCGCGTGTCATTGATGATGTCAAGCGCTTGCCTCAGGCGCAACACAGCACCCAGGTTGCATGCGCAAAGTCCGGTTATCTCGCTTCGATGGAGTGCGAACAGATTGGCACTGCGTGTGTGATTCTCGGCGGCGGCCGCGAGCGTAAGGAAGATTCCGTCGATCCCGCGGTGGGGATCGTGCTGCATAAGAAAGTTGGAGATCGAGTGGCTGCCGGCGAAGCGATCGCGACCATTTACTACAATGCGGAAGCCCAGGCGGCACGGGCGCGGCAGCTGATTGAGGCGAGCTGCGCAATCGCGGATGCGGCGCCGGCAACGAAAAGAGCGCTCATTCACAAGGTAATCGAGCACAAAGTCATCGGGAAATCCGGAGAGAAAAATTAATGGGACGATACACGGGGATTCTTGGCCTTTTGACCATGCTCGGGCTCGCCTACGTTTTCTCCACCAACCGCGCCGCCATACGTGTGAAAACCGTGGCGTGGGGCCTGAGCCTGCAGGTCTTATTCGCTATATTTGTTCTGCGCATTGACTACGGCCGGCGCATGTTCCAGGTCGCCGGCGACGCCGCCACGCGCGTGCTCAATTACGCCTACGTCGGCTCGGAATTTGTTTTCGGCGAACTTGGGAAGAAAAGTTCGAACATCGGGTTTGTTTTTGCGTTTCAAGTGCTGCCGGTCGTCATTTTCATCTGCGCATTTTTTGCCATCCTCTACTACTTCGGCATCATGCAGTTCATCATCCGCATTGCAGCCTGGCTGATGACGCGAATCATGGGGGCCAGCGGCGCCGAGTCGCTCAATGTTGCGGCCAGCATTTTTATGGGTCAGACCGAAGCGCCGGTGACAATTCGTCCGTTCCTGCCCGATCTCACCCACTCCGAACTCATGACGGTGATGACCAGCGGGATGGCGCACGTCTCCGGTTCGATCATGGCTGCCTATTTTGCCTTTGGCGCCGAGCCGCGGCATGTGCTCAGCGCCGTCATCATGACCGCGCCCGGAACGATTCTGGTTTCAAAAATGCTTGTGCCCGAGACCGAACAGCCTAAAACCGCGGGTCGCGTGGTAATGCCGGAAGACGATTCTAAGGAAAAAGAAAATCTTCTTGGCGCAATCGCCCGCGGAACAGGCGATGGTTTGCACATGGCGCTCAATATAGGAGCGATGCTGATCGCGTTTCTGGCGCTAATTGCTCTGGCCGACGGAATTCTCGGCGGAATTCACAACGGACTCGCGCACGTGGGTATTTCCTGGTTTCCGTCCAGCCTGGAAAGCATTTTCGGAGTGCTGTTCGCTCCCGTCGCGTGGGTGATCGGAATCCCAAAGCACGATTGCCTCGCGATCGGAAACTTACTGGGCATCCGCATGGTGCTGAACGAACTGGTCGCATTCAAGACGTTGGGACCCATGAAGGCGACGCTCGATCCGCGTTCGTTCACCATCGCCACGTTCGCGCTGTGCGGCTTCGCGAATCTCAGTTCGATTGGAATCCAGATCGGCGGCATCGGCGCTCTTGCACCGAACAAGCGAGGCGAACTGGCTCGACTCGGCGTCCGCGCCATGTTGGCAGGGACGATGGCTAACTTAATGTCAGCTTCGATCGCGGGAATGCTGCTGTAGGGCTCGCCATCAGCGGGATCAAATGGAAAACCATCCCCGGTTCGCGATCAGCCATTCGCTCGCGCGACCAGTAAAATCGCCAGCCCGTAGAAAACGAACATCAGGGCGAGATAAATTTTGGCGCTCCTGCCAGAGCCCGCAAATTCCTTCCACGCCAGCACTCCCCACAAAGCTGCGACCATGGGAGACGACTGGCCGATGGCATAGGAAATCGCCTGCCCCGTCAACTTGCCTGCCGTGAGATTCAGCACCGTCCCCAAGCCCCACACGAATCCTCCGATGAGTCCAAGCAAATGTCCGGAAGGAGGTCCGCTGAAGAATCCGCTGAAACTGACGGGATCGCCCACCAGAGGCTTCTTCATAAAATAGATGTTCCACACGAAACAGGAGAGCAGCGCTCCCAGCGTGAGGAAAGTGACCGCGCTATAGGGCGTGAGTGAATGCCCACGGGTCATGGCGTAGGTTGCGAACGGGCTCCAAAGTCCCATGAGAGTTCCAGAGACCACGCACAGGACGATGCCCTTACGTGAAGCCCCCCGTCCCGCCCGGGCTAGGCTGCCGTAGGCTTTGCCATCGAGAATTACCGCAATCAGGGCGCATAGAACGCCAAGGGCCAGGAGCGCGCCGTTGCCTTTTGGCTGAAGGATGAAGTTCAACACCACGCCCACCACCAGCGCAATTCCAATCGAAACGGGGAAGGCCACTGCGAGTCCCACCATGTCCATCGCAGCCACGAGCAGCAAATTTGCCAGATTGAATATGGCTCCGCCGATAAGAGCAGAGACGATGTTTGACGGGTCCGTGGCCTGAACATTATTCACGAAACTGGAGGAGTCGTGGCCACTGCTCCCCAAGGTCAGAGCGAGAATCAGGGAACTCAAAAAAATGCCGATCGCGTAATCCCAATAAAAAAGCTCGAAACGATAGTTCTTGACGCCTTTATAGGTGTTAGCCCAGGATCCCCAGCAAATCGCGCTGGTGATCGTCATCAACAACGCAATCGTGTGGCTCGTCGGCGTGAACATCGTGCTCTCCCCTGGAAAGTGTGTAACTGTACTCTTCTTTGCGTGGAGCTACAAGGCGAAGACTTAACAAGTGAGATCGCCGAAAGTTCTACCCGTTGACCTGCGCGTAGGTCGCGCGCCGCAGAAATTCTCCCTGGCCCGGGCGCCCCAGGAATTTGTCGCCGTCCACCACAACTCTGCCGCGGGAAAGAACTACGTCGGGCATGCCCGTTACCTGAATACCTTCGAACATAGAGTAATCGACGCGCATGTGGTGAGTTGCGGCGCTGATCGTGTGTTTACGCTTGGGATCGAAAATCACGAGATCCGCGTCGCTGCCAACGGCGATCGTCCCTTTGCGCGGATACAGTCCAAACAGCCTGGCGGGAGTGGTCGATACCAATTCCACAAAGCGGTTTGCGCTAAACCGGCCGCTGGCCACGCCGCCCGAGTAGATCAGGCTCATGCGGTGCTCCACGCCCGGACCTCCGTTGGGGATTTTCGTGAAATCGTCGCGGCCCATTTCTTTTTGTTCCTTAAAGCAAAACGGGCAGTGGTCAGTGGAGACGACCTGCAGATGATCGTGCTTCAGGCCATTCCAGAGTTTCTCTTGATTCCATTTCTCGCGCAGCGGAGGAGTGAAAACATATTTCGCCGCTTCGAAGCCGGGTGCATCCATGTTTTCGAGGGAGAGGTACAGGTACTGGGGACAAGTCTCGGCGTAAACAGGAAGTCCGCGATCGCGAGCCTCGCGAACTTTCTCGAGCGCATCATTACAACTCAAGTGCACGATGTAGATGGGAGCGCCCGCCATCTCCGCCAGCGCAATAGCGCGTCCGACAGCTTCGGCTTCTGCGGTGGTGGGACGAGTCAGCGCATGATACTTCGGGGCTCGTTTTCCCGCGGCCAAAGCCTGCTGCACGATGACGTCAATCGCGCTGCCGTTTTCCGCGTGCATGCACACCATCCCGCCATTCTTTGACGTGGTCTGCAGAGCTTTGAAGATGCTGCCATCGTCGAGCATAAAAACGCCGGGATACGCCATGAACAGCTTGAAGCTGGTCACGCCCTCATGGACCAGATCATTCATCTCGGAAAGTTGCCCGCCCGACACGTCCGTCACGATGCAGTGAAACGCATAGTCGCACACTGCTTTGCTCGAGGCCTTGCTCATCCAGGTGTCGAAGGCCTGGCGTAGCGGTTGGCCTTTGTATTGAATCGCGAAGTCAATCAGCGTGGTCGTGCCGCCGAATGCAGCCGCGCGTGTGCCGGTTTCAAAGTCATCGGCGCTGGTGGTGCCGCCGAAAGGCATATCGAGATGAGTGTGAACGTCAATTCCGCCGGGCAGCACGAGTTTTCCGGTAGCGTCCAGAATCTTCGTGGTGTTCTGTGCGGCGCTCGACGAAGAAAGATCAGTTCCAATGGCGTTGATTTTGCCGTTCGTAATCGCAATGTCCGCTGTGCACGTATCCGTCGCAGTCACGACGGAACCATTCTTAATGATCGTGTCGAAACCCATCGAGTCCTCCGTCGCCCGCGCGTCCTCGCCGGGATGAGAAAAGGATTCTATGCTACACTGCCGCACTTTAGTTGTTCACGCCGGTTATTCATTTAAGTTGACGCCTTTTTCGACAATCAGTTTTTCAGGATCGCCTGCACGAAAGGGACCGCCATGCAATTCGGCATCGCGCTAAAACCCGACATCTCGATCGAACGCATCGTGGGCCTGACTCGGCAGGCGGAGGCTGCGGGATTCGAGTACGGCTGGATTTTCGACTCCCATGTTTTGTGGAAGGAACCGTATCCGCTGCTCACCCTGATGGCGACGAACACGCAGCGCATGCGGCTGGGTACGTGTGTCACCAATCCCGCGACGCGCGACCTCACCGTGACCGCCAGTTTGTTCGCGACCCTAAACCTGATTTCTGGCGGACGCATGGAACTCGGCATCGGCCGCGGCGACAGTTCGCGGCGCGTGATGGGAAAGAAGCCCGTTAGCTGGTCGCAGCTAGAAGCCGCGGTCGCCGAGTTTCGCGATCTTACGTCCGGCAGGGAAGTGCAACACGACGGTCAACCCACCCGGCTCAGTTGGGCGAAAGACTCTCCGCGGGTTTGGATTGCGGGATACGGGCCCAAGGTGCTGCACATGGCAGGGCGAGTGGCGGATGGCATCATTTTGCAATTTGCCGATCCGGCTTTGATTGCCTGGTGTCTGGGTTTCGTGAAAGAAGGCGCTCGTGCCGCAGGACGCGATCCCAGCCGAATCGAGGTCATGGCGGCCGCACCGGTGTGGATTTCGGATGACCTGAGTATCGCCCGCGAACGAGTGCGCTGGTTCCCCGCGCTAGTCTCGAATCACGTGATGGATCTAATCCGGCAATACAAGCCTGAGGATCTGCCTCCGGCGCTGACTTCGTTTGTGCAGGATCGCGGCCACTATGATTATCAGCACCATTGCGAAGTCGGCAGCGACAACGCGGATTTTGTTTCCGACGAAGTGATCGATCGCTTCTGCTTAGTCGGGCCCGCTGAGGCGCACAAACAGAAACTGCGTGCGCTTGCCGCTGCCGGCGTCACGCAATTCAATATCTATTTGATGTGTGGGGATGAAGAGCGCTCGCTCGCTGAGTGGTCGAAGCTCGTGCTGCCCGATTTTCAGTGACGCCGTCATTCTGAATCGCGGTGCAGCCGCCATGAGGGACCGTGCGTTAGCCGGCAGCGTTATGGACGGGAATGTATGCACAGCAGGCTTCTTTTCACGATGAAATCGTGTGACCCTCGGCGAAGTGCATCAGGGCGAAATACGTCACGAACGAAACCAGAAATCCGACGAACCAGGAATAGTCATATAAGAACCGCACGGAAAGAATGATCAGCCCAGCTAGCGCGGTGCCCGCCCCAAGCGCGAGCGCGATGACCGCGCGCCAGTTGAATCCGCGCGAATATTCGTAAATCCCGCCGCGAAGGTAAAGATCGTCGACCTGCAACACCCGCCGCCGAATGATGAAGTAGTCGCAGATCATGATTCCTGCCACGGGCCCCAAAAAGGCAGCGTAGCCGCCGAGCCAGCCCATGATGAATGTGCTGTAGCTGGAGAGCAGTTTCCACGGCATCAGCGCGACGCCCATGAAACAGGTGATGACGCCGCCGGTGCGGAAACTGATGCCGCGCGGCCACAGGTTGGAAAAATCATTTGCTGGCGAAACCACGTTGGCTCCGATGTTGACGTTGAGCGTCGCCAGTAAAATTGCAAACAGCGAGATCACCACCGCCACGGGTGAATGAAAGCGGCTCAGCAATTCCACCGGGTTCCAAATCGCAGTTCCATAGACGACCACTGTGGCCGAAGTAACCACGATTCCGACGAAAGCATACAGCGTCATCGTGGTCGGCAAGGCCAGGGCCTGCCCAATCATCTGCTCGCGCTGGTTGCGTGCAAACCGCGTGAAGTCTGGGATGTTCAACGAAACTGTGGCCCAAAAACCAACCGTACCATTCAAAGCGGGGATCAGAAATTTCAAGAAGTCAGAAAAAGTTGTGAACTTCGAAGGCACTGAGAACATAGGACCGAAACCGCCGGCCGCGCGATAAGCCCATCCCAAAAGCAGCAATCCAACGCCCAGCAAAATCGGCGCGCTGATGCCTTGCAGCATGCGGATGTATTCAATCCCCTTGAGCACCACCGCGAGGTTGATGAGCCAGAAAATAAAAAAGCAGACGCCGGGCCCATAGGGGAAAGTTTTCCAACCGGGGACGAGTGTTGCCAGCAAAGTGCTGATGGCTTCTCCACCGATCCAAGCCTGAATGCCGAACCATCCGCATGCGACCAGAGCGCGCAGCACGGCAGCGACGTTTGCGCCCAGCACTCCGAACGACGCGCGAGCCAGGACAGGGAAGGGTATTCCGTACTTCGCGCCGGGATGCGAATTCAGCAGCATGGGCGCGAGCACAATGACGTTGCCCAGAAAAATGGTTGCGACCGCCTGCTTCCAGTTCATCCCGCCCTGAATCAAACTCGCGGCCAGCATGTAGGTGAGGATATTCACCGACATCGAAATCCACAGCGCCGCGAAGTTGTACGTTCCCCAGTGCCGTCGCTCGGCCGTAGCCGGCGCGAGGTCTTCGTTGTACAGAGGGCTGGATTCGATGCGGGAGTGAGTTTCGTGGGGAGTCATAAGAATTGAGTAATCGGGAAATTGAAAACTATAAAGACCTAACCGCGGCCGCGATTACTCAATTACCAAATTTCCCAATTACTCGATTTCTCGGCTCTGCGTCGTGATCGGTCCGTAACTCTC
>JBELAE010000299.1:0-6640 GCA_049509155.1 Candidatus Sulfotelmatobacter sp. | reverse complement strand
CTGCCCAGCGCGTATGCGAACTCTTCACGGATGGCCGCCGCATACGCGCGTTTGCTTCCGAAACAACTTTTCCTGATGGTTGCGACGCGGCAGAGCGCCAAGCAGTTCGTAGCGCCGGCTAACGTTCAAGTTCGAGAACTCGCGGCTTACGCGAAGGCGGATTCAGCCGGCGCGGAGGTCGCTTCGATGACCGAACGCTGGATGAAGCTGAGGGCGGACTTGTGCGAATCTCCGGATTTGTGCGTTTTGTCGGAAGCTGGTCTTCTGGACTCATTTCCGGGGTGGATTCGTGATGGTGTAAGTGCCCGCAATGCCTGGCGTGTCGTGCTTGAGCGCGAGCCGGTGACCGCAGTTCTGTGCGGCGATGACAGCAACCTCTACACCCGACTACCCGTCTTGCTAGCTGCCCGGAGAAACATAAGGACCGTGGATTTTCATCACGGGGCGCTCGATGGCCGCTATGCGTTGAAGGAATTGCCCTGCGACCTCTACCTGGCGAAGAATGAAATGGAGCGCGACTATCTGCTGTGGGTCTGCGGTCTTCCGGCGGAGAAAGTTGTCATTGGGGCCCCTCCTGCGGGGGACATTCCTTCCCCCATTCAACCGGTTCGTCCGCCTCACTCTTCGGCTATTTTGTTCTCTGAGCCCTATGAAGTGAGTGGCATGCGTGCGGAAGAGGTTTATCGCGAATTGCTGCCGCCGCTGTGCCGGTTGGCTCGTCAGAGCGGGAACGGGGTTATCGTCAAGCTGCATCCGTTCGAAAGCATTTCGCAGCGCCGCCGAATCGTCCGCGAAATTCTCGCTCCTGAGGATCGCAATCTCGTGAGCGTGGTGGAAGGTCCGCTCACTGCCGAACTCATGGCGCAGGCATGGTTCGGCATCACCATCGAATCGACGACCGTGATCGACTGTCTACGGAATGGCATTTGCTGTTTCCTCTGTGACTGGCTCTCGCTGTCGCCGTATGAGTACGCGCAACAGTATGCCCGCTTTGGGATTGGAGAAGCCTTGCAGCACGCGGAGCAACTCTCGGAGATTCCGAGCCGTTTAGCGGATTTTCATAATCGGGCGCCAATGACATTGAATCTATCAATGGTCGTTGATTCCGCGATGTTGCAACGGTGTTTGACCAAGACCGACGATGCTTCAGCCGAGAGGTCGGTCCCATGAAAGATCCAGTCACGAAAGATACAGTCATGAAAGATCCAGACATCCAGGCATCGCCGGAGAGCATGCCTGCCGAAACCCGGCAATTCCGTTCCCAGGTCGGACACATCTCGCGCAACTCGGGGATGTACCTCGCCGGAACCATGTTTAGCGTCGCGCTGGGGTACGTATTCAAGGTGTATCTGGCTCGCGTGCTGGGGGCCGAAGCTCTAGGCATCTACGCATTGGGGATCACACTCGTTGGCTTCTTTGGCGCTTTCAACTCACTCGGCCTGGTAGAGTCGGCGGTCCGCTTTGCCGCAGTGTATCGGGCGGCCCACAGGTGGGAACAGCTACGCGCGTTGTTGTGGCGGGGCGGTGCCATTCTCCTGGTGGCAAACGTTGTGTTCGGTGCCATTCTCTTGAAGTTGGGAGGTGTGGTGGCCGGGCGTTTCTACCATTCGGCTGCATTGGCCCGATATATTCCCTGGTTTGCTGCCTTAATGCTGTTGGGCGTGATTTCAACTTTTTATGGCAGGATTCTCGCCGGATACAAAGAAGTAGGGCGACGCACGCTCATCACTAACTTCATTGGAAGTCCGGCCACGATGCTGCTTACCATTTTGTTGCTCCACTTTGGTTGGGGCCTGCGCGGATATCTGTTGGCTCAGGTGCTTGGTGCGGTGTTGGTGGTGGTTCTCCTGATTGCGTTCGTGTGGACGCTCACACCCGCTGAGGCGCGGCTATCGTTGCATTGGCCGTTGCCGTTGGAACATGAAGTCTGGCTTTTTTCCGCCGCTGCGGTAGGAGTTCTGCTGCTGGAGTTCCTGATAAGCCAGGTGGACAAGATCGCCTTGGGCTTTTACCGCGGTGCACGCGCGGTCGGCATCTATTCGGTAGCCGCAACTGTGGTAGCCTGCGTAAGCCTCATCCTGACTTCAGTAAACCAGGTTTTTTCTCCGCTAATCGCCGATTTACACAGCCGGAAAGACAACGAAATGCTGGGACGACTGTATCGGGCGCTCACGAAGTGGATTCTCGGGCTTACAGCGCCGATGGCCATTACCGTGATTGTCTTCGCGCGTCCAATTCTGCGCATTTTTGGCCATGACTTTGAAGCCGGCTGGCCCATCCTCATCATCGGTACTGCCGGTCAATTGGTAAACTGTGGAGTGGGGTCCGTCGGATTACTTCTGCTCATGTCGGGAAATCAGCGGCGTCTTCTGAGGGTGCAGGCGGCAATGGCGGTGGTGATGACCGTTGCCTGCATCGCACTGGTCCCTATCTGGGGAATTGTTGGTGCGGCGGTCGCGGCTGCGATCACGAATGCTGGAACGAACCTGTGGAACTTGTTCGAGGTGCGCAGCGTGCTGGGTTTGTCGCCTTTCAACCGCAGCTATTTTCGATTGCTCATCCCAACGATCGTCACAGTGCTGGCCGCGCTGGTCCTCAAGTTTGAAGCTCACTTATTTCGGCGCGATTGGCTCGCGATTGCAGTCGGCTTGCTCGGAAGCTACCTGGTTTTTATAGGAATGGTCCTGGCGATGGGCCTGGACGAAGACGACCGCGTCGTGGCCCAAGCCATGTGGTCTCGTGTGCGATCAGCGCTAAGCGTGGAGGGAACGGAGTCGTGACTGACAGGCGCACCGTAAGTTTGCCGGCTGATTTGTGTATGCGGGCTGAAGAGAAGTTTGGCAGCCTGGACCAACTGCTGGAATATGTACTGCGCGACTTGCTAAGGGATGATGACGCTCAAACGCACAAGGCAGAAGAGCGCGCAGTCGAGCAAAGATTACGGGACTTGGGCTATTTATGAGCTCACTCCGAGCCGCCAAACGAGTCGATAACATTAGCGGGCCTCGGCATGCAGTGGACGAACAAGCGCCGCTCGCAGACGCTCTCAGCTTTCAATTTGTTAAAGCCTCAGAGTGCCCTGCCGACGTAGTTCGGGAAATAGCCGGCTTTCTGGATACCCAGGACACGTCGCATCCCTTTCAGTTTCCACAATGGTCGGGCGCCGGAACGTATTTCGCTTTGGTTCGACGGCGGGTGGAAATTCTGTGGTTCGCACAATGCGGAGTGTTTCACCCTGCGGGAAGAATCCTGTGGCCGATCCGAGCCCTGAGTTTGAATCGGGGACCCGTCTGTGATGACCTGGATCTGGCGGAGATTGGACTACGACACTTGGTGGAGGCAGGCAGCCGGAAGGGCTTCGCCTTTATCGATATTGCTCCTGAATGGACAGGACAGTACGCCGATTCCGCAGGTGGTATGTTAGCGCGCGACGGTTGGCAACCGCGTTCGGCACCGAGGAGTTCCTTGCGGTTGGACTTGAGCCCCGACCTCGATCGGTTGCTGGGCAAGTTTCGGAAGGCGACGCGTTACGAGATTCGCCGAGGCGAACGGCAGGAAGTTGAAGTGACCACAGCAAGCGACGAGAATGACCGCGATGATTGGCTGGGGCTCTACCTCGATATGGCTAAGAAAAAACAGTTTGCCGCAGAGGATTGTGGGCATATCGCCCATGTGCTCCGATGGCTTGGGAGCGAAGCAGGCCGAGGCGGTCTTTTGCTCGCACACAAGGACGGCAGACTGCTGGGCGGAATTGTGATCGTTCGCTCGGGAGTTCGCTGCTGGTACATATTGGGAGCGACGGCCAAGGACGACAAATTCAGCGCGGGGCATCTGCTGCAATGGCGGGCTATCCAATGGGCGAAGGAGCGAGGCTGCCTGGAGTATGACTTTGGCGGATACACCGAAGGGCAAAGCGGCGGTCCTGCTTTTTTCAAGAAGGGCTTCTGCGAGAACGTCGTTCGTTTCCTGCTCCCTCAGCGGTACACCATAAGCCGAGCGCGGCTTCAAGTGTCCGATGTCGTGTCGAGCTTCCGGGCCCGGCGCGGGCGCTTCTAGCCGATTTGTTCGTCCGTAATGCGCCCTTAGATCTAGACGGGTGCGGACTTGGGCGGCAGCGTTCTGGCGGTGATCGCGCAAACGCCAGCAGAAAGGTAGAACAGTCCGACCCATCGCTCTTGCCAATTGGGCAAGATGACAAAATGAAGTGCGACATAGGAAAGCGTCACACCCAACAGGACTCTGGTCCGGCGTAGTGGGAGACCGATGGTTCCGAGCAGCAAGAAGGGCAGAAAGAAGCTCTCGGCAGTTTTTGTGATCCCGGATCTGAAAGCGCCAACGTAGTCGCGCACCGAGAACTGTACTGTCATTTCGCCGGGGGCGGCTGGTGTACCGATAAAATTGCGGTAGTAAAGCATCTTGATGCCATAGTCTCCGGCGAAGTGGCCGATGCAAAGGGCGGAAGAGAGGGCAAGAACGGCCAGAATCGCGCTCTGCCAGAAGCCCAGGCGCCGTTCCAGCCAGCACACGAGAATGACGGGCCCTGCCAGGACCACGAAGTCAGTTCGGAAGTAGACCGAAGCGAGCAGAAGAATCAGGCCTGGCGTCAGTAGCTGTCTCTCGAAAATCAAATAGAGTGAGGCAAATGCAACCAACGTAGCCAGGGCGTCGGACGTCATTTCCCTCCCCAGTTCCATCAGTGGGGGGCTCACCATCAGCAGAAACGAAGCGGCAACTGCGAACAGCGGTTGTACGTAGCGCCCAATCCAAAGAAAGAGCAAAGCGCCAATCAGCCAATACGCGGCAACGGAAACAAATTGGATCGAATGAATCAAGCCCATTCCAGTCTTGCTGATGAAATAGATGGTCTGGTTGTAGAGTGGGCGAATCGCGAACAGGGGAAGAAACTCGGCGAACCGATAGGGATTCGCAGCACGCTCCTGGCGAGATTCGTTCTGATCGGCGGGGGCACCAGCTTCATGTCCCAGGAGCGCTTCTCGTTCTCTTGTCGGCACAATTCGATTCACCTCGTCGTAGACGCGTCGATGGAGGCGAACCGGATCCCTCTCTTGCATGAGCAGAGCGTTTCCCATGTACTGGATTGAATCCATGGAATAAATCGGCGTGCGGTAAAGGTGAATTGAAAGGGCGGTTAGTAGCAAGCAATAAACGGCTAAAAGGAGATAGCGCTCGACGCGGTAAGGAAGAAGCGCGGGCCCTTCTTTAAGTGGAGCTTTTTCCATCCTGTGCTCTCCGACTCAGCCGGCGTTTGAAGGCGATGATCAAGAAGTACCGTGTACCATACTACAGAATTTCGATTGCATCACTCAGGTAGTGTCTGTGCGATGGTGCTCATCCGCAGGCAAGTGGTAACGGCTGAATGCGGACCTATACCAACAAAATCTGGCTGCGCCTGCGGGACTTGTTTCCCGTGGCTGGGTTTCATTTTGACCGGCCGCTGCTGCTGCTGCAGAGCGACGACTGGGGCCGTGTGGGGTTGCGCGATCAGGCTGGACTGGAACAGTTGCGAGCAGCGGGTCTAGCCTTGGGCGAGCGGCCTTACGATTTCTACACGCTGGAAACTGCCGAAGATGTGGCCGGTTTAGCCGCGGTGCTGAAGCGGCATCGCGACTCGAGCGGACGGCACCCGTGCCTGGGGATGAATTTCATACTGGCCAATCTGGACTTCGCCAAAATGAGCGCCGATGATCTTCGGCAGATTCATCTTCTGTCGCTGGCCGAGGGCCTTCCCGAGGGCTGGATTCGCCCGCGGCTGATGGAAGCCTATCACGAGGGAATTGCCGACGGAGTCTTCCAGCCGGCTCTGCACGGGACGACGCACTTCTGCCTTTCGGCGGTCGCGCGCAATCTAAATGTGGAAGGCGAACGGGCCCGTCTTCTGCGCACGCTCTGGCAGGCCGGGACCCCTTATATTCACTGGCGCATGCCGTGGATCGGGTATGAGTACTGGGATCCGGAGCGGCCGGAAGACGAGCGCTCTCTGCCACGGGAAAAACAAGCCGAGTTGATTGCCCAGGCAGTGGGAGCGTTCGCCAAGCTGTTCTCCACGCTACCGCGTTCGGCTTGTGCCCCCGGCTACCGCGCCGATGACGACACGCATCGCGCGTGGGCGCAGCATGGAATCCGGGTGGCGCAGCATGGTCCAGGACCGATCGAGACGCCGCATTTCGATCGCTATGACATTCTGCAGTTGTTTCGCACGGTGGAGTTTGAACCTGCGACCAATGCGGCCTTCTCAGTCGAGACCTGTCTGCGACAAGCGGAGAGCTGCTTTGAACGCGGCATCCCAGCGATTGTTTCCGTACATTCCATCAATTTCCACTCGACGGTGCGCGATTTTCGCAGCCGCACCTTCACGCTGTTAGACGAATTCTTCACGGCTCTGGAGTCGAAGCACGTCGATCTGCTGTATCTTCACGATGAGGATTTGTACGAGTTGGTGAAACAAGGTTCCTACAAGACGTTCGACAGAATGGTGCAGGTGAACGTGACTCGGAAGAACTTCAGGAAGGCCTAGGTGGCGAGGCGCGGTTATGAGTAAGAGGGCTGGGGTGTAGATGCAGAAACAGAAATCGATCGTGCTGGTGACGGTAGATTGTCTGCGGGCGGACCACGTAGGCTT
>JBELAE010000298.1:0-6661 GCA_049509155.1 Candidatus Sulfotelmatobacter sp. | reverse complement strand
TTCCCGCTACATGTCACGCATCCTCGAGATCGATCCCGCCCGCCGCGTCGCCCGCGTGCAACCCGGCGTAGTCCTCGACACTCTCCGCAACGCCGCCGAAAAATTTCACCTCACCTTCGCGCCCGATCCCGCCAGCCACGACCGCTGCACCATCGGTGGCATGATCGGCAACAATTCCTGCGGCGTCCACTCCGTAATGGCCGGCAAAACCGACGACAACATCGAGCAAATGGAAGTAGTCACCTACGATGGCGCTCGCCTAAGAGTCGGAGAAAATCTCATTCAGGACGCGGGTGCCCCATTTCTCGCGCGGGAGTTTATTAGTAAGCCGCGCGAGAAGTGGGGATTTTCCGGCGGCCAAGAAGTACCGGGCCACAGCGAATCCTCTCGCAACGCCTCCGACCGCGCCACTCAGATCTACACTTCACTAAAACAAATCGCCACCGACTACGCCGCCCTGATCCGCCAAAAATTCCCCAACATCCCCCGCCGCGTCTCCGGCTACAACCTGAACTACCTGCTGCCAGAAAATGGTTTCCACATAGCACGCGCCCTGGTCGGCTCCGAAGGAACCTGCGCGACGGTGCTAGAAGCAACCTGCCGCCTGGTCGAAAGCCCTCCCCACCGCGTTCTCCTGGTCATTGCCTATCCCGACATTTTTCAATGCGCCGACCGCATCCCCGAAATCATGGAGCACCATCCCATCGGCCTCGAAGGCTTCGACGATCTCCTCGTCTATTACACGCGCACCAAAGGCATCAACGCCGAAGGGCTCGCCCTGCTCCCCGAAGGCGGAGGCTGGCTCATGGTCGAGTTCGGCGGCCAGACTCTTCAAGAAGCAGAATCGAAGGCGCGCGTGCTGGCCGACGTGCTGAACCACAGTGCGAACCCTCCAAACGTCCGGCTGCTCACAGGCCAGCAAGCCAAGCGCATCTGGGAAATCCGCGAGGCCAGCCTCGGCGTCACCTCCCACGTCCCCGGCGAGCCGCTGAACTGGGAAGGCTGGGAAGACGCCGCGGTCGCTCCCGAAAAACTCGGCGCCTATCTCCGCGACCTGCGAAAAATGATGACGTCGTTCGGCTACAAAGGCTCGCTCTACGGCCACTTCGGCCACGCCTGCGTGCACACCCGCCTCAACTTCGACTTTCAATCGAAAGAAGGAATCGCCAAATTCCGCAAGTTCGTGGAAGAAGCTGCCGATCTCGTGGTCAGCTACGGCGGTTCACTCTCTGGCGAACACGGCGACGGACAAGCCCGCGCCGAACTCCTCCCAAAAATGTTCGGCCCTGAACTGATGCAGGCGTTCCGAAAATTCAAGTCCGCCTGGGATCCAGACTGGAAAATGAATCCCGGCAAGCTAATCGGCTCCCTGGCGATGGTGCAGTCCGGCTTTCTAAAGAGCATTGTCATCCCGAGCGAAGCCGTTCTTCAGGCGGAGGGAGAGCCTGCCCTGAGCTTGCCGAAGGGGATCTCCCGCTTCTCAGGCCCTGCGCAAGAGCCGAACTCCACCGATAGGGCCGCGCCCGAAGTCGGCGTCAACAAGCTCGACGAAAATCTTCGTCTCGGGGCCAACTACGCTCCGTGGGAGCCCGCGACGCGATTCCAATTTCCCGACGATCATGGCAGCATCGCAGCTGCCACTCTGCGCTGCGTAGGCGTCGGCAAATGCCGCCGCGAAGAAGGTGGCCTGATGTGCCCCAGCTATCGCGTCACGCGTGAAGAACAACACTCCACCCGCGGCCGCGCACACTTGCTGTGGGAGATGACTCAGAGCCCCGCAAGAGAAGATGCAATAATCCGCGACGGCTGGCGCAGCGAAGAAGTGAAACAGTCGCTCGATCTCTGCCTGGCCTGCAAAGGATGCAAAAGTGATTGTCCCGTCAGCGTCGACGTCGCCACCTACAAAGCCGAATTCCTCTCGCACTACTACGAAGGCCGCCTGCGCCCCCGCAGCGCCTACGCCTTCGGCAACATCGACCTCTGGGCGCGTCTCGCATCAAATGTTCCAGGCCTGGCAAATCTGACCACGCAACTCCCGTTCCTCCGCGACATCGCAAAAATGGTCGCAGGCATCGCTCCGCAGCGCAGCATCCCCGCCTTCGCCCCCGAAACCTTCAAGTCGTGGTTCCATCGCACGCGCGGGTACGAGTGGAAGAGCGGCGCTTCAGCGCCGCGTCGAGAACGCAAAGAAGACCGGGCTTCAGCCCCCGAGGTCCTCCTCTGGCCCGACACCTTCAACAACTACTTCCTCCCCGCAACCGCCAAAGCCGCCGTCGAAGTCCTAGAAGCCGCCGGATACCGCGTCACGCTCCCGCAAGCCAATCTCTGCTGCGGCCGCCCCCTCTACGACTTCGGAATGCTAGACCGCGCCGAATCCTTACTCCTCAACATCCTCGACGCTCTTGCCCCCAAGATCGAAGCCGGAATCCCCGTCGTCGGCCTCGAGCCCAGCTGCGTCGCCGTCTTCCGCGACGAACTCCTCAATCTCTTCCCCCACGATCACCGCGCCCAAGCCCTGAGCAAGCAGACTTTCTTGCTCAGCGAATTCCTGGAACAAGAACTGAGCAAATCAGGCAATGCCCCGCTGCCTCAGCTCAAGCGCAAAGCGCTCCTCCACGGCCACTGCCATCACAAATCCATCATGAAAATGTCCGCCGAAGAATCCCTCCTGCGCCGCATCGGCATCGACTTCCAATCCCCCGCTCCCGGATGCTGCGGCATGGCCGGCTCCTTCGGATTCGAACGCGACAACGACAAGTACGAAGTCTCCGCCGCCATCGGCGAACTCGAACTTCTGCCAGCCGTCCGCCAAGCCCCGCCCGACTGGCTAATCATCGCCGACGGCTTCAGTTGCCGCGAGCAAATCGCGCAGAGCACCGACCGCCACGCCCTTCACCTGGCCGAAGTCCTACAAATGGCGCTCCATGCTCCCCCTCCACCTTGTCATTCCGACCGAAGCCGGAGCGCAAGCGACGGCGTAGTGGAGGAACCTGCTGTCGGCCCCTACCCCGAATCCGCCGAAGTCCGCCAGCGCGAAGCCGAGATTAGCTCCTCCATGAAGCGCGCCGGCCTAGGCCTGGGAGCCCTAGCCGCCGGCGGATTCCTTCTTTGGCAATTCACCAGAACCCGCTGATTATTAACAACTTATGTGGGGCCGGCCGCCCCCGGCCGTCCGTCCGAGCGCAGCTCGACGCCCTCCAGCCCTAGCCCAATCCCCCGCTTTCTGGGACAATGAAAGAAGTCTCAGGCGCTCTTCCACGCCTTTCGGGGCTCGATAACCCGCAGCATTCTTACATTGGCCTTATGGATCGCGAACTCACAACCACATTAGTCAGCGATACGACCAGCAACCCAACCAGCAGCCTGGTCAATGCCGACCACACGCCCGCCCCAGCGGCGCAGACGCAGCTCTCGGCCGCTGGCCCCCTGCGCGGATCGGTCCTGGTCCTGATCCAGTTCGATGTCTGTGAAGAGATTCGCCTAGACGAGCTCCGCAAGATCTTCGGCGCCCGCACCGCCGAAGCCAGTTTCAAGCATCAGGCTCCCGGCTACGTCCGCTACCAGCGCCCGCCCGTCGTAGAAAGCCTCGACCCGCTGATCCTCGACAGCGGCGAGCGCCTGGAGGGCCAGATTAAGTATTACGACTACGGAGTCGTCAGCCTGGTCTTCGAGCTGCCGTTCTCCGGAACTTGGGACACGCTAATCCAACTTTCCGCCCGCTGGACGTCCGACACGAACTTCGAAGCTCTAGCCTCGCGCGTAGTCCGCCAGAAGCTGGAACTCGCCGCGCCCGCCCTGGTCAAGCCCTACGAAGTCAAACCATACGACTCCAAGCCCGACACCGCCGACTGGCTCCAGGAAGACTATTTCATCTTCCATGTTCGCGAGATAGTCCGTGAAACCGACGGCGCACCCTCGGCCAACGAATTGCTCGCGTCCAACGGAGATCAAATCGCCCAGATAGTCCGCGGCGAAATGTCGATGCTCTCCGAAGGCGAACGCCAGGAAATCCTGCAATCCCGAATTTCCTACTATCCCAACGACCTAGCCGTAATCGGCTGGAACGCCGCCTTCATCTATGACACCCAGGCCGGCGCCGAGACCGCCATCCAGCTCCTGCAGTACGCCAACTCGCAGCTGCTGGAGTTCCGCCACTACGACGAACTCCTCACGAAAGAACTAGAAAACGTCTACGACTTCCTCGAAGTCGGAGGCACCGGCCTCTGGTCGCGCTGGCGGACGGCGCGCGCCGCCTCCAAACTGCACACCGTCCTGCTCGACGTAAACGAGCTGACCGAGCGCGCCGACAACGCCATCAAATTCCTCAGCGACATGTTCTCCGCCCGCCTCTACAAACTCTGCGCCGCCAAGGTCGGAGTCCCCGACTACAAAGACCTGGTCAAAGAAAAGCTGCAAACCGCCGAAGACCTCTACCGCTTCATGGTCGACCAGTTCAACCAGTCCCGCGCTTTCGTCCTCGAATTAATGGTGGTAGTCATCCTGATCATCGAACTGGTCTACTTCTTCCGCGGGAAGCCGATCTAGCTAACCTTCAATCGAATTGTCATCCCGAGCGAAGCAGGCCGGTGAGCGAAGCGAACCGGCCTGCGCAGTCGAGGGACCTCGGGTTCTTGTGGAGCGGACACTCCTGTCCGCTGCCTTTGACCTTGATCTTGATTGTCATCCTGAAGGAGCGCGTTCTTTGCGCGAGTGAAGGACCTGTGCACTTCCACGGAACGCAGAATAACTACCCCTTAGTGCCCCCTCCTTCCACCATCGTGGCCTTTGCATTCCCCCATTGCTGATCTTATGGACTGTTCTTTTTCCGTTTCTTCTTGTCCGATTTTGCCGTTTCATCTTTATGCGCAGAAAGAGACCTTTGGGTACGGATGTCTAACAGCGATTCGATACTCTGCCTGCGGCGGTTCTCAACTTCGTGCAAGTAAAGGTGATTGGCGACGAAGTCTCGAACTACGGTTGCAGCGTACAGGTTGTTCCGCACCCTAGCCCAGAGGGCGCGGATCTCGCTTTCCGGAAACGGCAGATGGTCGAGTCGAATGGAGAGGTCGATGAGGCTCACGGGCACGCTCCCGCCCTCCGTGCTGTGGACGCTCTTATAGGTCCTTTCGAGGACCTTTGCTCCGACCGAATAGGACACGCGCTTGATTAGGCCGAACCCCGCAATACGGGCCAGGAAGAACGCAGCTTCGTTAGCCATCCGGTCAATTTCCGTCGGCGTCTCCTTTGGTCGGTTGAGCCTTAGGGCTTCGCGGGCGAGGGCCCGGACCTCATCGATGTGAATCTCCATTGTGTCTAGGAAGAAGTGCAACAGCCTGAGACCGAGCAGATAGCTGGTCCTTGCGATTTCCACTTTGATTTCTTTGCGGAGGGATCCGGGAAAGTTTCGGAGCACCTGCCCCATCAAGTCCAAGGTCCGGAGGGCGAAGCTGACCTTCAGCGCGGGGTTCATCTGGTCATCGTAGGCGATAATTTGGCCCTCATTCGTCGGATTTTGGGCGAGGGACTCCTCGATTTCGTCTAGCTCGATCCTCCGTCGCTGCCGATTCTCTCCGACGGACGAAGCGGGGAGCTCGAGTCTAGGCGGGGTGGTCAGGTTGTTCAGAAACACAACGTCGCGGTCGAAGTCACATGGAGACGTCTCTGCAAATACCTTCTTGGCGTTCTGAAGGATGTGTTGAATAAGATCGGGGTCTTTCGTCAAGTAGATTACGAACATCAAGATGTTGCCGTATTCCTCGTTGCCAGCTCTGTCTGCCATATCCTGGAGCGCTGTGGACAGTTTGGCGTGTTCCTTCTCAGAGCGCAGGTTCTCTTGGAAGTAACGGGCGACGAAGTAGTAGAAAACGTATTTGTAGCGAAATCTGAAGCTACCGTCGCTCTTCACAAATAATTTTGCTTCCTCCAGGTCTTTCGCCAGCTTTTGTACGGCGATCGGTATTTCATATGATTCGAGGTATTCGTTGCTCAGCACCTGGATCTCCGCCTCGGTGATGTACTCCTGTTTGTTCTCAAAAAGGTAGTGCGCAATCCGGGAAATAAACGTGTACCGTGTGTCGATCTCGGTTAAGTCTCCTCCTACTCGTGCGAGCGACGTAGTAATCAGAGTCTCGTATAAGTATCCGAACGAACCGTTTACGAGGTTCGCCGCCTTGCTGGCTTCTCGTGCTTGAAGCACGAGAAGTACGGTCACCGGGAAGCATGGAAGGACGTTCTTGGTCATCATCGAGGAGATGACGGCCTCGTCCTGCTCCACACGGTCCGTTAGGTCTGAGTCGGACGCCTCTCCGTCAAGCGCATGCCACTTCTCTATGAGCTTTCCCCGGAGATAGTGGCCCATCTGTCGGATCTCACAGCGGTCGAACCCTAATAGTGGACTCACGGTTCCCTGCTTGCCCGCGAATTCTTCTATCCTGAGCTCGTCGCTCGCCAACACAATGACTTTCCCGAATTTCTCCGCTGCGAGGGCCAGCATGGACGATTGCCATTGTGTGCTCGCCTTGGCTCTTTGCCAGTCGTCCACGATCAGGACCGTTTTGAGTCGATCAAGTTGGTTGTACTCTACAAGCTTCGTCGCGGAATACTGATTGCGAAAGGCTCGGTTTATCACCTGCGAGAACGCTTCGTCACTTGTGGCCCGAAT
>JBELAE010000297.1:0-6678 GCA_049509155.1 Candidatus Sulfotelmatobacter sp. | reverse complement strand
CGGAGCCCACGCCCAACGTGAATGACGCATTCCTCGCCGCTCTCGGCGACGACCCCATCGGCGTGCGTCTCGCTATGCCCGTCGACCGCGCAGAGCAGCTCGCCGGCAGCACCTGGTTCTACTACGGCTCGCGCTACGGCGATTATCTCGGGACCACGAAACTCGGCAATCCGGAAGATTTCCTGCCCGCCATTCTTGAGGAGAGCCCTGCTACCGCTTCCGGATATCTCACCCTCGCCGACTATTACGCAGGCGCGGGGGACACCAAGCACGCCATCGCTGACTACGATCATGCGCTCGAACTTTCTCCCAACCGTCCGGATGTGTACGACAGTCTCGCCGTCGCTTACTACAAGCAGGGTGATCGCGCGGCCGCGCTGGCACAGTGGAAGCAAGCCTTCGCGGTGCTGTCTGTTCAGCTCAACAGCGCGCATCTCCCGGAAAGTTTCTGGGCTGACTTTGGACGTACTTGCGATCAACTGGCCGCTCGCCACTTGTTCGGCGACCTCAAGCCCGAGGCCGACACCATCCTCCGCACTTATCTTCGCCACAATGGCAACTATCGTTCGAACGCGCTTCTGCACTCCGCGTATGCCGCCACCGGCGATCCCGCCGCAGCCACGGCATGGCTGCTGGATCTTTCTTCCGTGGCGCACGATCCGTCGGCGATTCTTACGGATATCGTCGACGCCTCCTGGATTCCGCTCGCCCAGCGCGCTCCGATTTACCAGCGCATTATCGAGTCAAAGGAAAGCGCCATGACCAGGCTCAACGGGCTCGAACGCCAATATGCCGAACAGGACCTGAGTTCGTGGCAAGTGCGCTGGATCCAGTACCTGGTTCGCACCAGGCAGTATGCGGCTGCGGCCTCGGCGATCGCCGCGCTGCCTGAAGATACTCGCGCTGCGCAGGCGGCAAAGCTCGTCCCGCTCGATCTGCAGGTCGCGGCGCAACTCGGAACTCTCGACGCAAAACTCACCGCGTATCGAACCGAGCCGCAAAAAGCGCCCGGTTCCGAGATCCTCCGCAATGCGGCGCGCGGCCTGTTTGAAGCGGGTGATAAGCAGTCCGCGCGCAAGATTCTTGAGCTGGTCTTTGCCAGCGAGATCGAAGAGCACACGCTCGTTGCCGCCAACTTCCTCGGCCTGGCTGAGATTCGCCTGGCATCGGGCGACACAGCCGGAGCACTCGATCTGTTGCGTCGCCTGGTGGTGGCTGTCGGCAATCCGTTCGAGAATCTCGATCCCGCCGCTGCGCTGCTCGAAAAAACCGGCCACAATGCGGAGGCCGTCGAGTTCCTCGATCAGCTCGTCAAGTCCGCCCCCTGGGAACCCTCGTACCGCCTGCGCCTTGCCGCCGCGAAACTCGCGGCCGACAAAGACGCCGCATCCGCCCAGGACGCCCTCGCCGCCCTTGCCGCTGCACCGAATACTTCTTACGATCTGCGGCTGAAAGCTGCCGCCGCGCTTGCCGGACGAACCCACTCCGACCTGGGCAGCGGAGAACTGAACTTGCTCGCCGGCAATCCCGCGGCGATCACGGCTACTGCAGCGGACAAGTTCTACTTCTACGCAGCCCGCATCAAGGCCGCCCAGAACGCAGCCGACACACCAGCGAAGCTTCGACTCTTGAGCCACTGCATCACCGATTTTCCCCGCCGCGACGAAGCTCGTGTGCCTCTGTTTCAAGCTGCGGCTGCCGTGAACGCCAACGAGTATGCCCTGGGAGTGTTGGAGCCGCTGTTCCAGACTCAATTCCTGAAGAGCGCTGTCGTCATCGCCGGCAACGAGGAAGAGCAAATCGTAAGTTCCGGCTACGAAGAAGAGGAAAGCGCCGACGAGTCGAGCGCCCCGGTCAACGCAGCTCTGAAACTCTCTCGCGCCCTGCAGGCGCAGATCGCACAATTGATCGGCGACACCATGATCCGCGTCGACCGGCTTGCCGACGCCGTGGCCTACTACGACAACGCGCGTCGCCTGGAAAATTCTCCGGCGATGCGCAAGACGTTGCTCCACAAAATCGCAGACGCGAAATCCGTGCTGCGCATCCAGCGCCAGAACGCCGCCCGCCAGCCGCTTCTGCACGAACCGTTGGAGCAGGATCGGGTGGTGCGTCCGAAACTGCTGGCCCGCGCGGCCTCCGCACCCAGCGCCGCCGCTGCCCAGACTGGAGTCACACCAGGAGGCGTGAAGCCATGAAACGCATCGCCATCATTTTCTGTATTGCCGTCACGTGCGCGGGATTCTCCTGGGCCGCATATCGTGCCGTCGCGCCTCCTGCGCAGCCGCTCTCGAAGTACGTGCCTGCGGGCTCGCTCCTCTATCTGGAAGCGAAGGACTTTTCCTCGCTTCTCGGCGACTGGAATTCCTCGCCGCAGAAGCAGCAGTGGCTTCAGAGCGACAGCTATGAAGTTTTTTCGCGCTCACGCCTGCTTCTGCGGTTGAAAGGCGCCAGCGATCAATTCGCCGCCGCGGCTGGCCTGCCTCCCGATATGAATTTTCTTTCGCAGGTTTCCGGCGAGCACAGCGTTCTGGCGCTCTACGACATCGGCAATCTGCAGTTCCTGTACATCACCTATCTGCCGTCCGCCAAGTCCATGGAGACCACGTTATGGCAATCGCGCGCGAAGTTTGAGCCGCGCAGCGCGGGTGGAATGGACTTCTATCTGCGCCGCGATCCTGAATCGAAGCGCGAGGTGGCGTTCGCGATTTCCGGCGACTATCTGCTGCTCGCCACGCGCGAAGACTTGATGGCCGGAGCCCTGCAATTGATCTCTGGCAAACCAGACCTTACCGTCGAGACTGAGCAGTGGTGGGCACAATCGACTGGCGCTGCCGGCCAGGCGGGCGATCTGCGCTTGGTGCTCAATCTCGGAAAACTTATTCCCAACGGTTATTTCCGCACCTACTGGGTGCAGCAGAACATCACCGATCTCTCGCAATACTCAGCCGCGGTCTCGGACCTTTTCCGCTCCAGCAAGCAGTACCGCGAAGAACGCGTGTTGATCAGGAAGAAGGAACAGGGGCAAGCCGCGTCTCCCGATGGACTGGCAGCCGCCGCCGAACTTGCGAGCTTCGTCCCTGACAACGCCGGCGTCTATGTTGCCGCTGCAAATCCTACGGCTGATTCCTGTTTCGCCCTGCTCGAAAGCAAGCTCCTGGCGCCGCATTTGGGGCCACAGCCGGCATCGCAGATAGCGCCGCAAGTACAGCTCACGTCCGGCGAGCAGGGTGGAGGCTCTGACCTCGAGACTCGCATCGATCAGGCTCTGGTCGAGCGACACGTCCAGCAATCGACATCGGCGTTACAGGAATTGCTGAAGAGGACTCCGATTCTTGCTTCGCTGCAACTGCAATCGACGGCCCGCGACCCGGCGGGCGTCTTCGTACGTATTCATTCCGCAGTGGTCCTAGTCGCAGCGTCCGACTGGAACGAAACTGACGTTCAGTCGGCGCTTGCCGATTTCGTCCGTCCCGGCCTCACGGCCAGCCAACTCGGCGTTACCTGGCAGCCAAAGTCTGGCTACCAGCAACTCGATGGTCTGTGGCCGCTGGCGGCTTCAGTCCGCGGCAAATATTTGATAGTGAGCGACGACCCAGCGCTGCTGGAGTCCGTGCTGTCCAATGTCGGTCGCAAGTCCGATCGCAAACCCGCGGAGCTGCTTGCCGGTTTCAATCATCAGCGCGAGCGCAACAATTTCGCGCGCTTTGCCGGCCTCATCGACCGGCCCAACGGCACCATGCCGAATGCGCCGGGTGCGGACCGTGTGCCGCAATTCTTTTCCGGCAACATGGCGAGTCTAAGCTCGACTCTGGCGGAGGTCTCCGCGGAGAGAATTGAAGTTCGCGGCGACGGAGGCAAGGTGCGGCAGACCGTCACCTACGAATGGTCGCAATAAGAAGCATCTCGCTGACGTTGATCGTGACGCTGACGCTCGTCGTGCTGTCGCTGTCTCTCTCGATGCCCAGCGGCCGCGCGGCCGAAACTGCCTCGTCCCAATCTGCCGTATCAGAATCTGCCGCATCAGAGCCCGTTGACAGTGATAGCCACCGTTTCATTGAGTCGGAGAGCAGTTCATCGTTATTTGCGCAGTCGGCCTCCGAGGCGCTGAACCACGACTTCCCCAGCCGCGACGTTTCTTTTCTGCTGCTCGACGCTCACACCGGCCGCGTTCTGGCCTCGCGCTGGGATCACCCGGACACACCCATTCCCATGGGATCGCTGCTGAAGCCCTTCACCGCCCTTGCCTATGGAGAGCAACACGACTATCGCTATCCGAACCATATATGTCGCGGGACATCTACCGGATGCTGGCTTCCTCACGGCCATGGCGACGTCGATCTCACTTCAGCCATTGCCTACTCCTGCAACTCGTACTTCCGCATGCTGACTGCAGATCTGACCGCTCACGATGTCTCCGCCACCGCAACCCGCTTCGGACTTGATCGCCCGGACCCAGAAACTTCTGGTGCAGAATTCGCAGGTCTTGGAACCCGCTGGCGGACTTCGCCGCTGCGCCTGGCTCGCGCCTACCTCGAATTGTCGCGCCAGCGCCAGGAGCCCGGCGTGAACCGGGTTCTCGATGGCATGGCCCTCTCGGCGCGGCAGGGAACTGGCGCCGAACTGCATCGTGCCTTCCCCTTTCCCGGCACGCTCGTGAAAACCGGTACCGCCGCGTGCACTCACTTTCAGCACGCGCCCGGCGACGGCTTCGCGGTCGTTCTCGTACCGGCGGATAATCCTCAGATTCTTCTGCTGGTCCGCGTGCACGGGGTTCCGGGCGCGCGCGCCGCCAAAACCGCCGGCCAGATGCTGCGCCGGATCGAGGATTAAGCGTGGGCGTGAACATTATCAACGCGGCGCGGCCCAGGGTTGCGCTACCCTCACTCGCCTGGGCCCTTCTTGTTTTAATCTCACCGGACTCCGTGACTGTTGCTCAAGGCGTTCACGGTGCGGGTTCTTCCCTCGCTGATTCTTCCCCAGTTGAGTCTTCCGCTATTGTCCACATTGGAGTGTTGGGCCTGTTTCGTCCGCTCGAACTTACCGTAAGCCCTGCCGTGGGATCTGCATTGCAGGTGCGGGCCGGCCAGGAACGCATCGTGCTCGAGAAAAGTTCCGGTGTCGATTCAGCGAGCATCCGCATCATTTCTACGAGCGAAGACGGCGAACCCAGCGAAGTTATCGTGACGGCAGGACGCCACGTCGTCCGGGCGCCGAAGATCATCGTCAGCGGCCGAAACAACGATCCTGCAGACTTCATCCTGGCAGTTCCTCACAAAATTACGCGCCATTACCGCGGCATCCTGGAAATCAAGCCTTCCTCTGCAACGTTAATCGCCATCGTCGCCATGGATCGTGAGACCGCGGTCGCCTCCGTGGTGGCGGCGGAGAGCTCGCCAGAAACTCCTCTCGAGGCGCTTAAGGCTCAGGCCGTGGCCACGCGGTCTTACCTGGTCGCCAGTCGCGGACGCCATCAAGAATTCGATTTCTGCGACACTACTCACTGCCAGTTTCTTCGCGAACCGCCAGCGCCTGGGACTGCTGCAGCGAAAGCCTCCGCCGCCACGCGCGGCCTCGTGCTGGCCTACGATTCGCACCCCATTGCAGCGATGTACACGCGCAGTTGCAGCGGGCGCACTCGCACGCCTGCGGACTTAGGCCTCTCCGCGGCCGCGTATCCTTATTACTCGGTCGAATGCAAGCATTGCCAGGCGCACCCCGTGCGATGGTCGAGCCGCATCTCCGCTCAGGACGCCGCCCTGCTGCACAGTTCCGACGAGTCTGCGCGGCTCAGCATTGATCGTCGCCTCGGCTGGAATGCGGTTCCCAGCAATGATTTCGTCGTGAAGGCCGAGCCCGATCAGGAGATGAAGGGACGCAGCATAACCGGTCAGATCGTCGTGGAAGGAACAGGCCAGGGCCACGGCATCGGCCTCTGCCAAGCCGGAGCACGGGCCATGGCCGAAGAAGGCGCCGATTTCCGGCAGATCCTGCACCACTACTATCCCAATACAACAGTCGTGACTTCGAGGTGAGAATTGTCCGGGGTAGATTAGAATACTCAGCGCACAGCCAGATTCTCTTATGGAAAGACGCGAAGAAGAACGGAGAGTTTCAGCCCGATGAATAATCGACGGCAATTCCTGCAGATCGTTTCATCGATGGCGCTGGCGCCAATGGTCTTGGGCCGCGCGAGGGCAGGCGCGACAATAGCAGCCGAAACCAAACCCAGCCAAATCCCTTTGGCATTCTCCACGCTTGGATGTCCCGCCTGGGAATGGAAAAAGATTCTCGACTTCGGCACACAACACGGGTTCTCCGCTATCGAACTGCGCGGTCTCGAAGGGAAGCTGGATCTGCCTGCGCATCCGATTTTCGCCGCCGATCGAATCGAACAGACCAAGAAGGAAATCCGCGCCAGCAATCTAAAGATCGCGTGCGTGAGCAGTTCCGCGCAAATGTATGTGGAAGATCCGGCCAAGCGGGCCACGCAATTAGCAGACGCCCGGCGCTTCATCGATTTGGCCGCGGCGCTCGGAGCTCCGTACGTACGCGTTTTCGGCGGCAAGGCAGATTCCGACAAGAGTCCCGCGCCCGACGACGCGACAAAAGCTCGAGTGGCCGCGGGTCTGCGTGAACTCGGCACTTACGCCGGCCCGCGCAACGTGACCGTAATCA
>JBELAE010000296.1:0-6709 GCA_049509155.1 Candidatus Sulfotelmatobacter sp. | reverse complement strand
AGGTTCTGGCCGCGAATCCCAGGAGCGACATCGACCTTCAACTTGCGGGCGAACTGCTGCTGTCTACCGATCCGAAACAAGCCATTCAATATCTACAACGCTCGGAAGCTGTTAAGGCTGCGCCACGCACTGAACTTCTGCTGGCCCGCGCATACCAGAGAATTGGAGATGGCGAGTCCGCGCACAAGATGCTGGAGCGGGCGCGCCATTCGGCTCCCACAAATCCGGAGGTGCTGCGGGCGGTTGCGTCGTACTACCGCGACACCAGCCAGTACGATCAGGCGATCCGCATCCTCGAAGACTTACATACTAAGGACGTGGGCACGCTCGCGGAACTGGGATACTCTTACGCGCTGGCTGGCAACCCACAGGCGGCCGCGCGCAATTATGCCGCGGCGGCGAGCCGGGCGCCGCGCGACATTGACATCCAGCTAAATGCTTCGCAGGCCATGCTCAATGCCGGGGAGTTCGACAAAGCCACGACCCTTCTGAACCAGGCCGCTACGCTGAATCCTGAGCACTACCGCGTGTATGCCTTGCGGGGGCGGCTCTATGCAGGCGAGCATAGAAACGAAGATGCGGTTCGCGAGTACGAAGCAGCGTTGCAGCATCTGCCCGAAAGTGTGCCGGAGGGAGTTCTTTATCCCATCGCGTTGCGCGTGGATCTTGCCGAGGTTTACCGCGACGCGGATAATGTCGCGAACGCAGAGCGCGTCACGAAAGACGCGGCGAAGGCGATCGGTGCAATCGATGTGTCAGCCTCTGAACGGCCTGAGTTCTTGCGGCTGCGAGCGGCGACCGAAGTTGCTGCTGGCAATGTCGATGCCGCCGAAAAAGATCTGAAAGAGGCTCTTCAACTCGAGCCCCGCAACGGTGTGTTGCTGCTCAACTACGCGAATCTTCTCTGGAAGACGGATCGAAAGGAAGAAGCCCGCAAGACTTATCGCGAGGCGCTGGCCATCGATTCAGCGAATGCAGGGGCGCTAGGTGCTCTCGGCTTCCTGACGCGCGAGATGGGCGACTCCGACGCCGCCCGCGGCTATTTCCTGGAATTCGCGAAAAAGCATCCCGACGACTATGTGCCATACCTGGCCCTGGGTGATCTGTACAGCGCGAACCGTCAATTTCCGGAGGCGCAAGCGAGTTACGAGAAAGCCTTCCACAACTCGCCGAATCATCCGCTGATCGTTTCCGGCGCTATGAATGCTTCGCTCGAAGCCCACCACCCAGCCCAGGCCAAGGAGTGGCTCGGGCGAGCCTCGAAGGATGTGCAACGAGATCCGCAAGTCATGCGGGAACAAGAACGGTACTTAACCATGACGGGGAATTACGCCGAGTCGGCGGATCTTGGGTATCAGGTGATCCAGAAGTTGCCGAAGGATCGTGAAGGGGTCGACTATCTCGCTTACGATCTTCTGTTTCTCAAGCGCCTCGATGACGCGATGGAGATCGTCAACCGCTATCAGCAAGTGTTCGACAATGATCGCGATCTCCCGTTGATTGCAGGCTATGTTCACGCCAACCATAAAGAATACGAGGAAGCCGTTCGCGAATTCACACAAGCTCTGAAAATCGAGCCCAACATGGCGGTGGGTTACATGAACCGGGGTTATGTGTACAACGACATGCGCCTGGCCACGAAGGCGGAGCAGGATTTCCGCAAGGCCCTGGCGCTGAATCCGAAGTACGGTGAAGCACACCTCGGACTCGCCTATGCTCTGCTCCAGTTACGGCGTTCCACGGCGGCACTGAAAGAAGCGGAAGTCGCCAGCCGTCTACTACCCGAATCAGAGAGTCTGCATCTGGTCAAAGCCGAAGGCTACCGCCAGCGCGCCATGCTGGCCCCTGCGGAAAGCGAGTACCGGAAAGCCCTGAAGCTGAATCCAAATAATTCAACTTCCTACATCGCACTGGCCGACGTGCAGTATCGCGGCCGCAAATATACCAGCGCTGCGGACACTTTACACACTGCACTCTCGGTCGCGCCAGACAGCCCCGTGATTTTCGCTCAGCTGGCAAGATGCTATGCCCAGCTCGGCCGGCAGTCGGAGGCCATGCAGGCGATTGAGTCGGCGGAACGCGCGGGCGGGAAAGATTACAAGATCCTGCTCGTGACCGCGGACGTTCTCCGCATCCTGGGCCATCGCGAACAGGCCATGACCCGGTACGCGCAGGCTCTGCAAGGTTCCGACGAAGATCGTCTACAGGTGCGGCTTGCCTTGGGCCGACTGTTCGCGGACGAAGGCAAAACATCCGACGCACAACAACAAGTGGCGCTGGGCTTTGCCGAGGCAAGAGTCGCTCCCACCGATGTGACCTCCGCGGAAGACTACCTGAACGCAGCCGACATTCTGATGAGCATCCACGAGTATCCGCTGGCGCAGCAGATGTATGGGCGGGCACACGCACTGGGAGCAGATGACGCCGCAGTGGCGGTGGGTATGGCGAATGCTTCGCTTGCCCTGGGTGATACGCGCAGCGCGGAATTGCAATTGGCCAGCCTGCGTGACGATCCGGATTACAAGAACAACTATGACTTTCTGGTAGCCCAGGGCAACGTCTACCGGCAGCGCGGCGAGGACGATCGTGCCCTTGCGACCTTCAGTCTCGCCAGCCAGCAGGACCCGCAAGACACTGGAATCCGCACCGCTGAAGTCGAACTCGCGGAAGAAGAAGGCCGACCCATCACTGATCGAATCGGCATGGGTTCCGGCGTTCGCGTAAATGCGTTGTTTGAAGATGAAAATATCTATCAACTGGACGCTCGGCTGCTCGGCGTGCAAAACAGCGGGGCCTTGCTGCCGCCTCCGCGGCGTTCGATCGAGACCTTTGCCGATTCTCGCTTTCAAATCCACATGGATTCGTTTCCTCCGATTCAAGGGTTTGTCGCTGAACGCAATGCTCAGGGCGCCTTTTCGTTTCCGAGCGAGCTTCTGATTCAGGATCGCAACACTTTCGACACCATCTTTAACATCTCGGTGGCGCCCACCGTGCAACTTGGAAACGTGAAGCTGAACATCATTCCCGGACTGCAGTACACCGTCCGGCGCGACACGCTGGCGCCGGCGGCCATGGACCAGAATCTGTTTCGTCAGTTTCTTTATGTGACGAGCAGCTCGATTGGCAATTGGCTTTCGCTTTCCGGAAATTTGATTCGCGAAGCGGGTCCATTCACAGATCAGAATCTGCATTCGCGGCAACTTTCCGGTGCTCTCGATTTTCGTGTAGGCCGGCCGTGGGGCAAAACCGCGCTGCTGACCGGGTACAACGCGATTGATCTGCTCTACGGACCAACGGCCTATGAGTACTATCAGACGATTTCCTATGCTGGGCTGGAGCATACCTTTAGTTCCCGCATCCGCGCCTCGGCGGTGGCGGAGTTCCTGCGTGCCTGGCGGGTCGTCGGCAGTGACTACGCGATTGCGCAAACCCTGCGTCCGCGCTTTGGACTAGACGCCAAGATCAAGCAGCACTGGAGCCTGTCGGCCTCGGGCGCGTGGTCCTCCGGACGGAGCTTTCACGCCTACGACAATGTCAGCGCGAGTGCGCTGCTCTCCTACACGCGCGAACGAGGATGGGGCGCCAACTCAGGCTCGGAGACGGCGTCTGCCGCCTATCCCCTGCGCTTTTCTTTCGGTCTGCAAGAGCAGAGCTTTTACGATTTTCCCGGACACGGGCATACCCAGGTCGTCCCGGAGGCGCAGTTCACCTTTTGACGGATTGTTTTTCGTATGAGCGATCTGCCTGAGGACCGCAAGTCCGTTATGACGACGCCTCCAGAAACTCAAGTGCCGAAAACTCAAGTGCCGTTCTGGCCGGGCAACCGCGACGTGTCGCGTCGACGCGTGGTGCGGGGCAGCGCCATCCTGTTGCTGAGCACTGGGCTGGTGGCCGCAACCAACCTGTTCTACAACATCCTGATCGCGCGATGGCTGGGCGCTTCGGGCTTCGGCCATGCCTCTGCTTTATATACGCTGCTCATGATGGTGACGGCCATCACCCTATCGTTTCAGATCGTCACGTCAAAATTTGTCGCCCGGAATTCTGAAACGTCAGTCCGGGCGCAAATCTACGCCAGCATGCTGCGCCGGGCCTGGCAGGCGGGTCTGGCAATTGCCGTACTGATCGCTGCAGGCAGCGCCTACCTCAAATCGTATTTCAACCTGCCAGCGCAGCATGACCTCGTTTTGCTGGCCATCGCGGCTGGAGTGTATATCCCGCTGGGAGTGCAGCGTGGAAGGATGCAGGGCTGCTGCAACTTTGGCGGTCTGGCCATCAACGTGGTGGTGGAGGTAGCGGTCAAGCTGTGCGGGGCTCTGCTGTTTCTGCATTTCGGGATGGGCGTGACCGGTGTGATGACGGCCGTGCTGCTCTCCATTATTGCCGCCTACATCGCCGGGGAGCCGCGAACCGTGCACCGGGCGGCTCCGGGACGAATTAAGATCGCGCCATTTGGCGAAGGCATGCAGGCCATCCTATATTTCGTCGGGCAGGTCATTCTGAGTAACCTCGACATCCTGCTGGTGAAGCACTTCTTCCCGCCGCCGGAAGCGGGAATCTACGCCGCCCTGGCTCTGGTAGGGCGCGTCGTGTTCATGTTGTCGTGGTCGGTGGTGAGCAGCATGTTTCCCATCTCGGCCGGTCATACGCGCCGTCAGGGCGGGCACCCGGTGCTCTACACCGCATTGCTGCTGGTGGGAACTCTCACCGCCGCATTTGTCGCAGCGGTAGCGCTAGCTCCACAAGCGCTATGGACCGTGCTCCTGGGCAAGGCGTTCCTGCTCGATATAGCAGCATCGTTCTCCTCGCTCTTGACGGAGTATGCGGTCATGACCGGCGTCTACTGCATTGCTGTCGTCATCATGATGTATGAGATTTCGCGGCGCATCGGCACAGCCGCGTGGATGCAGTTGGGCGCGAGCGCGATGCTGGCGGGAGCGATCTGGCGTTATCACAGCTCTCTGTCCCAGGTCATTTTGGTGCAGGTGTTCGTGATGTGCGGACTGCTGGTGGTCGTCACTATTCCGCTCTTCTTCGAGCCCGACGAGGCGGCGGAACCTTCCGGACCTGAGATTCCATTCGCCCAGATTTCACAAGCAACTGCAGAACCTTTGCATCGTCTGCGGCCCGTGCCGGAGGAGGAGATTGTCGCAGAATTCCTGCGCGGCGAGTTCTACCATCCCGAGTTCGAACCGTATCGCCGCGACTTCCAGCATCTAGTGGAACAGGCCGACCTTGACCATCCTCATGAAAACTTCGTTCGACGCGCGCTGCTGTTTCGCCGGCGCGGGCGCCTGTGGCGTGAACTCCCCCCCGGCACGGAATGGTGGGAGATTGAACTGACGGCGCGCGATGTGGCTCGCCTGCGGTCGTTTCCGCGCAACGAGTGGAGGCGCTTTGCGGGCGGCGGGTTTTATCTGACGGAAATGGTCGGCCGCATCGAAGCCCAACTGGCTCGCGGGGAGCAGAGCCGGTTCCTGACAAAGATCGGGGAGATCGCCAGCGATCTCCGCGGGAGCCATGTGCCCGATGCGGTGTTGCTGATCGGGCTCGACCAGTATCATCCGCTGACGATTATCGAGGGAAACCACCGCATGGCCGCCGCGCTGCTGACCATGCCCGAATCGGCGCATCGCCGCTTTCGCTTCTACTGCGGCTTCTCTCCTAACATGGAATTGTGCTGCTGGCACCAGACCAATCTGCGCAGCCTGACACGCTACATCCGGCACACGCTCCAGTACATGTTCCGCGATGGAGATTTCTTCATCGGGCGGGCCTTGCGTGAAAAACTCTCCGAGATTGAGACGACCTGAGAGCCTGCGAGAATCGCCCCGCAAGCCGCGTCAAGAGACTCGTGGCGGGGACTCTATGGATTCCGCGACTTATGGATTCCGCGACACGACTGAGACGCTCCGGACGTTGTAGCGTTCCCCATCGAATTCGGCCTGGATACTGACGTCAACCCCTTCGCGCAACAGCCGCAGACTGTCAGCATCCAGTGAGCCGATGGCTAGTTCGCGAACGCTCTGGTCAGAATCGTTGGAGAGGGCCAGAACACGCGAGCGCAGATCCACGGCGACAATTCGACCCTGAAACGCAAACGAATTTCCCCGTTCCGCGAGAATCTCGACACGGTTCACACTATTCCCCCCACTCTGCGCGGGCGAGAACCACACATGCACCAGCATGCCCGGAGACAAGGCCTGCGGCGACGCGGCCTGGCCGCGATTGACAACCACCGTGCTGGAAGTAATGCGCAGCGCAACACTTTTCGGGCTCAAGGGATCGCGAAGCGTGAGCTGGGACCTGGTCGCGTCGTATCGTACGACCTGCCCATTCAACTCAACCGCATTGGTGCCACCGGTTCGTACCGACCGCGCAAACAGCTTTCCATTGGCGACCACCGTGTCGACAGAGACTACTGATCCAGTGGGAAGGCTGATCAACTGTGTGCTCGCATTTTCGGCAAGAAGTTGAGTTCGCGGGTCGAAGGCGATCCGGACGTCGCCGCCGCCGAAGGCATGAATCAACAACTGATCGCGAATCGGATCCAGCCGCTTCAATACGCCACGCACCAGACCAACCTTACCGGACGTGAGTTCGGAGGGCGCGCTGTCTGTGATCAAAACGGTTGGCTGTGGGCTGGCGTCGTCAGACTTGGGAGCTATTGCCGGCGATGCGGCGGGCACAGCATCTTGCGCCTGCGCGC
>JBELAE010000295.1:0-6729 GCA_049509155.1 Candidatus Sulfotelmatobacter sp. | reverse complement strand
CTCCGATCACTCCATAATCGGCGTTCACCGCAAGCGATGGCAATCGTTCAGCCCGCGCGCCAGAGTACGCGAGTTCGGCGGCCCGGACCTGAGCCTCCGCGGCCTTTAGATCCGGACGTTGCTCGAAGGCCTGCCGGAATGCCTCTTCCAGGGTAATCGGCGGCGCCGCCGAGAAAGGGACGTCGTCGGAAAGATCGTACTGATCATTGGGCGGCAAACCGGTCATCCGCGCCAGGTTGATCTTCTGCTTCGCGAGATCGTTCTGCAGTGAAGTTACTCGCTGCTGTTGGGTGAGAGCTTGCACTTGGCTGCGATCGACATCGACTTGTGCCACCACTCCTACAGCTCGTTGCTGCGATGCTTGCTGGTAAAGAGCGTTCGCTGTGTCCAGCTGAGCAAGAGCTGATCGCACTCTGGCTTTGTCAGCCATGACCAAAAGATAAGTTCCCCCAACGGCCAACACCACGAGATCGCGAGAATCTTGCGCCGAAAGTTGGTTTGCTCGGAAGCTTTCATCGGCCGCTTTGTAATTTTTCCACGCGGTGAGATCCACTACGGTTTGCGTGAGACGGGCCCGCAAGTCAATGTAGTTGTAAGGCCCTATGATCGTCGGCAAAGTGAAGCCAGGAAGCTTGAACTTAAGGCCTGAAGCTGCCAGGCTAGTCTGCTGGACGGTCTCGGCCAGATCGCCCGTGAGGTTGGGAAGTAGTACGCTGCGTGCCACGCGCGTTTGTCCGTGTGCCTGACGTACCGCTTGGGCAAGTCCGACTGCTCCAAGATTGTACTCAAGGCCGCGGTGGATGGCGTCTCGCAAAGACAGCTTGCCGGAAAATGGCATGTTGGAAATGCTGGATGTACTTGCCGAGTAGGCCCCCTGAACTTGAACCGTCGGATTGAGAGTGTTGACCGTGCTCGCTACTCCTGGAGTGGATGACTGCGTGGCCGTCACCGATCCGCTCTGTGCAGTTCGGCCCGACAGCGGCAACTGCGTGGCTTGCGCGCCTTGGGATTGCCCAGGCGGCGCCTGCGCCAACGCATTTCCGCCTGCGATGCAAATGCTGAGCAGGATCAGTCTCGCGCTTGTCTTTATCTGCCTCGGTAACGTAGCCAGTTTCTTCTTCCGCATCGGCAATGGACCGTGCCTTTCCGTTCTCAACTGAGTTGCTTTCGAAAACGCCAGACGCTCAGCGAAACCAGGACGATGGTAAAAATCGACAACGCCAGGAAATTGGGCCACAACGCGACGATCCCACTTCCTTTTAGCATCCCGCCCCGGACGATCGTCGCGAAATGGTGAATGGGATTAACGATCGTAAAAGGCTGCATCCACCGCGGCATCGCTTCGACAGGATTCAAGGCTCCCGACAGAGAGGACAATGGCGGATTGATGAAAAAAGCAGTCAACTGCGCCTGCTGAGCCGACTTGCTGAAGGTTGCAATCACCGTGCCCAGACTGATCCCCGACAAAATGCACAACATGCCGCCAAACAACACGTAGGGCAAGCTGCCATGAAACGGGATGTGGAATGCGATTTTGAGTGTCGCAACGCACATCAGCATCATGATGCAGAGCAAGGCAAACAGCGGCACAATCTTGGCAATAATGATTTCAGACGTGCTCGCGGGAGACATGAGCAGTTGCTCCATCGTCCCAGTTTCGCGCTCTCTCACCATGGCCGCGGATGCAACCAACGAACTGTTCATAATCAGCAACAGGCCGAAAACCCCGGTCGCAATGAACCAGGAATCAATCAGGCCTGGGTTGTAAATAAATGCCGGCATGAGTTGCACTTGCCCCCGGCGGCTTATCTGGGACGCAGCAACCTGCTTAAGGCTGGGATGAATGCCCATGCTCTGCAGCCCGGCCGTGTAAGTTTGAATAATGCCTTCCGCATACGCTTGGCTGATGGTGGCCGTATTCGCGTTCGTCGCGTTTAGCAGGAACTGCACCGTGGTGGAATGTCCGCGGTGCAAATCCCGCGCATAGTCGTACGGGATGACCACTCCGGCATCTACCCTGGCTTGACTGATTGACTCCCCGAGTTCGTCTACCGAAAAGTAATAGCCTCCAAGGCGAAAGCTTTCACTCTCGGTCAGGGTCGCGACTAACTCCCGGCTCTCCGGAGTCTTGCTTTCATCCACCACACCGAGGCGAACATTCGACACCGCTGCGCTCAACGCGAAACCAAACAGCGTCAGTTGCAATATGGGAGGAAGAACCAAAGAAATCATGAGCCGCCGATCGCGCCGGATCTGGTTGAACTCTTTGCCCACAAGTGCGCGGAACCGCTGATCGAAAACGTTTTGAAAGGGATTCGTCATTCGCTTACGCTTTGAGCTGCATTCGGCGCATGCTGAACCATCCAACCGCGTAGAAAACCGAGCCGATGATGCCGATGATCGAGACCTTCCACCAGTCAGCGAGCCAGCCCCCACCTTGCAGCAGCGCATCCCGCACTACTTCGATGTAGTACCGGCCCCACATGAAATTCGAGATCCAACGCAATCCCACAGGAATGTTTTCGATGGGAAAAATCAGGCCGGAAAGCAGAAACACCAGGAGAAACCCGCCCAGGGCCACGACTTGCATGGCGGCGACCTGGCTCGGAATCGTCGCTCCCACCATGGTTCCAAAGGCCGCCACGCAGAACGTATAGAGAATCGTGGCGACGATGAAGGGCGTCGGATCGCCCGCCAGCCCCAAACCAAAATACGTAAACAGAAGCACAAGCATAACTACGCACTCGGCGAGCGCGACTACCATAAAGGCAAGAATCTTTCCCAGCAGGAATTCGTGCGCGGAGATGCTGGACACATAAACTTGAAGGATCGTCTTCAGTTCCCCTTCTTTTGCCATGGCAAGAGCCGCCAGCAAAGGCGGGAACATCGAAAGTCCCAGCACGAAAATCCCCGGACCGTAAAACTTCCTGGCGGAAAGTCCTGGGTTGTACCAGAGGCGAATCGCGGTTTGGACCAGCGCCAGTCCGTGGGCGCCAGCGATACGCTGATTGTAGGCGCGCGTAATCTCGTTCGCGTAACCTGCCGTAAGCTTCGCCGTATTGGCGTCAGAGGCGTCCACCAGCAATTGAACGGGAGAATTCGCTCCTAGCGCCATGTCCCTTCCAAAATGCACGGGGATGATCAAGACTGCTCTGGCCGTGTTTGAGCTCAGCGCCTCCTCGGGTTTTCGATCAATCGGCCAGGCGACGACATGGAGAGTAATGGAGGCGCGAATCGCGTCCACAAAATCGCGCGATGCCGGTGAATCGTCAAAGTCCTGCACGATGACGGGAAGATTGTTTACGGTCAACGAAAGCGACACGCTCATCAGCAGCAACAAAACCAGCGGAAGCACCAGGGCGAGAGCCAGCGTGCGCCAATCACGACAGATCTGAGTCAGCTCTTTGCGGGCTTGCGCAACTACACGTCGCATCGCATGCGCTCCTTACTGTTCGCTCTCGCTTTTCACTCTTCGGCTGAAACCTTTCCCTGCTGGCGCGCTTTTTCGATCACGTTGATGAATACGTCTTCGAGGGTGAAGGGCTCTTCGCGTGCGCTGATTACCTTGATTCCACTGCTTTCAAGCTTCTCCGTCGTGGTTCGTTTGCCGGCCTCAACATCTTCATCCGTCACCACATGGAGCCGATTGCCGAACAGGGAAACTCGCCAGCGTTCGGTGTCGCTCTTGAGCACGTCGGCCGCGCGTTGCGGTTGGTCTACGATGAATTCAAGTAAGTGGCCGGTTTGCGCGCTCTTGATGCCGCTCGGAGTTCCTTGTGCCACCAGTTCTCCGCCGGCCATGAATCCCAGGCGATTGCATTGTTCTGATTCTTCGAGGTAATGCGTGGTCACAAGAATCGCCGTACCTGCATCTGCCAGGCGGTTGATCATCACCCAGAAAGCGCGCCGCGCGAGAGGATCAACCCCAGAAGTCGGCTCATCCAGAAAGAGCACGCTCGGTTCGTGCATGATGGCGGCGCCGAAAGCGACACGCTGCTTCCAGCCTCCAGGCAGACTGCCGGTGATCTGGTCTTCCTTCCCTTCGAGCCCCGAGAACGACACCACCCAGCGGATTTTTTCCTCCCGCTCGCTCTCGGGCACGCCGTACACGCCCGCAAAAAAGCTGAGATTTTCTCGGATGGTCATATCGTTGTACAGCGAGAATTTCTGCGACATGTAACCGATCTGCTGGCGAATCCTTTCCGAGCGCAGGTTCCCTTGTTCACCGGCAAGCCGCATGCTTCCGCTGGTGGCCTCCAGGAGTCCACATAGCATCCTGATCGTGGTAGTCTTGCCGGCGCCATTTGCGCCCAGAAGGCCGTAGATTTCTCCATACGGAATCTCAAGGGTCACATTTTTTACCGCAGTGAACGCTCCGAACTGTTTGGTCAGATTGTCTGCTCCGATCGCAGTTTGACCGCGCAGGCTCGAGTGGTCGTGGTGCCCAGGAAAAGGTGGATGCTTCGACTCTTCGCCGAGCGCTCGCAGGCCGGCAACAAATACGTTCTCCAGAGTCGGCTCATCCACGCGAACCTCGCTGACGTGCACACCCGCTTTGCGACAGAGTTCTTCAACAACTTGGCGCGCTTTGTCCGGATCATGTGCCAGGACATCAAGACGATCACCGAAGCGTTCCACATCCATAATGTCTTGCTTCGGTCCAGATACCTGTGACAACACGCGTTCCGCATCGCTTAAGTTGTCGACGCGGACTTCCAGTCGCTTCGCGCCCAGCCCTTCTCGTAATTCGGCCGGAGTGCCGATTTTTCGGATTTCGCCTTTGTGAATAAGTGCGATCCGATGGCACCTCTCGGCCTCATCCAGGTACGGCGTCGAAATCAGGATGGATAAGCCTTCGGCGGCCAGATGCGCCAGGGCATCCCAAAACTCGCGCCGCGATACTGGGTCCACGCCGGTTGTCGGCTCATCCAGCACGAGCACGCGAGGTTGAGGTACCAGGGCGCACGCCAGCGAAAGTTTCTGCTTCATTCCGCCGCTCAACTGCCCAGCCAGTCGGCCGGAGAAGCGATCCATGTCGAACATCTGCAGATACTGGCGACCCCGCTCCACGATGTCGTCGGAAGCGACGCGGCGCAAATCACCCACGTAGCGAATGTTTTCGAGAACCGTAAGATCCGGGTACAAGCTGAATGCTTGCGTCAGATAACCTGTCTGGGAGCGTGCCTCGCGCGCTGCTTGGCCAAAAACCTCAGCCGATCCCGAGCTCGCTTCCATGACCCCGGCGAGAATCTGGAAGGTCGATGTTTTCCCCGCACCATCGGGCCCGATCAATCCGAAGATCTCGCCTCTGCCCACCTCAAAACTGATTCCGCGAACGGCTTCCAGTTTGCCGTACCTTTTCCTAAGATCGCGAATTCGAATCGCGATCGTTTCCAAACCATTGGAGCCAGTCTTGGAAGTTAACGGAGTGTAAGTCGTGGTCGTCATTTGCGCTTTTCTTCCGGCCACTGATCGCCCGTAACCAGCACTTCGCCGTCAGCCGGCATACCCGGTTTGGCATATCCCAGTGCTCCTTTCAGCTGCAGCTTTAGACCGACCACTTGTTTCACACGGTCATCGCGGAAATAAGTGTTCTCCGGAGTGAACGTCGCCTGCGGGTCGATGCGCGACACGTATGCGTCGACCGGCTGCGCAGGATTCGAATCCAGATACACGTGCGCAGCCTGGCCAACTTTGATCTTGCCGATCTCGCCCTCGGGAACAAACCCTCGCAAATACACCTTGCTGAGATCCAGAAGAGTGATGACCGGGGTTCCGGCAGTAATCACTTCTCCTGGCTCCGCCACACGCGTGACTACCGTCCCGTCAAAGGGCGCCTTCACGGTCAGATCCTGGCGATTCTCCCGAGCCTCAGTGAGCTGTGCCTGTGCCTGCCCAACGCTCGCCATCGCGTCGGCAATCGTTGCCTGCTGCTGCGCCAGTTGCATGTTCACTCCGGCTACGCGGCGCTTGGCGCCGGCCACAGCGGCTGCCTGTTGCTCCGCCGTTGACACTGCCTGTCTCCCTTGGCGCTCGGATACGGCTCCCGATTGCGCCAGGCGCGTGTATGCCTCTTTGTCGAAGCTGGCAATGTCGTGGGCGGCTTCCTGCTGGACCACGTTCGACTCTTCCTGCCGCAACTGTTCATCGAGCACCGCAATCTGATCTCGCGCGGACCTGACCTTGGCTTCGGCCTGCTGAACTTCGGCTTGCGCTTGCTCGATGCGTGCCCGCAATTGCTCGTCGTCGAGCACGGCGATGATGTCTCCAGTCGACACGCGATCTCCCTCGCGCACTCGAATTTCGAGAATTCGGCCGCTCGTCTTGGGGGACACAGCCGAGTCGTCGCCTTCGATTCGACCGCTGAGCGGCACTATGTTTGGCGACATCGGCGGCGCGTAGAAGAACACTCTCCAAACCCCAAATCCGATGGCCGCGAGAATCAGAATGACAGCCAATGAAACAATGATTCGACGGCCCATCGAGCGGGGCGGCTTCGCATCGGCAGGTGCAGTTTTTGGTTTTGCTTGACTGGGCTGCGCTGCAACAGGAGCAGATTGCGGGTTTGTTTGTGCTGGGTTCGCCGCCGCAGGAGCGGGTTGCGGGTTCGGTTGGGGCGGCTGCCCTGCCACAGGATCCGCTTGAGGTTTTGTCTGGGCTGGCGGCGCTGAGGCAGCAACAGATGGCGGCTTTGTTTTTTCTGGCTGGGCATTGGACCCATTACTCCCC
>JBELAE010000294.1:0-6735 GCA_049509155.1 Candidatus Sulfotelmatobacter sp. | reverse complement strand
GGTGAGTCGCTGGCCTGCGGAAAATGCGGCACGTCAATTCATAGATATGACTCACTACGAAAATCAACATCCCCGCCCTGCCGCCCAAGGCGCGGCATGGGTGGCGCGTCTTGGGTCTTCTCCGGCGCTGATTGGGGTGCGGGCGCTGGCCGTTGTGGCGCCAACGGATCAGCCGTTTGAATTGAGTTTTCAAGGGCGCGTTTTGCGGGTCACGCCCGCGGGTGCGGTGCAGACGGGAGCGGCCGAAGACAGCCGGATTTATTTGTCGCTGGCTGACTTTGTCGCATGGACGGGGATGCAGCCCTCGACGATTGAGGTTGCGGCGAGCGGTTCGCCCGAAGAAGTTTCCGCGATCATGAATCAGCTTGCGCAGGCGATTCCGGCGGGCGAGGTTCGGCCGGTCCGGCAGATTATGGAGGGCGAGGCTCGCGTGCTGGGCAAGACTCGCGCTACGCTGCTGGCGGCGGCGTCGCTGATTATCTTGACTGCGGCGTTGTGTGTGCTTTCGACGCTGATGGGCTGGGTGTTTGACCGGCGGCGCGACTTCGCCATCATGAAAGCTCTGGGCGCGTCGGAGGGGTTGCTTATCGGATTCTTTGCGGCGGAGGCCGCGGTGCTTGGCGCTACGGGCGCGCTGATGGGATATGTGGTCGGCATCGGCATCGCGGCGTGGATCGGCCGGGTTAACTTTCACGCTTCCGTAATGCCACGTTTGAGTGTGCTGCCGATGGTGCTGGCTGGTAGCATGGCGGTGACTTTGTTGTCGGCGATCCTCCCAATCTCGCTGCTGCGCCGTGTGCAGCCGGCGGTTATTCTGAGGGGAGAGTGAAATGATTCAGATCAAGGATGTCACCAAGCTCTACCCTGCCAAGGAAGCGGGGAATGCATCGGGCAAGGAAGGCAGCTCGGGCTCTATTCATGCTCTCGACCACATCTCGCTGCATGTGACGGCGGGGGAATGGCTGTCGATCATGGGGCCGTCGGGGTCGGGAAAATCGTCGCTGGTGAATCTGATTGGCTGCCTGGACCGGCCGTCGTCGGGCGAGATCTGGCTCGATGGACAGAACGTTGCGGGGATCTCTTCCTCTGACCTGAATCGCGTGCGCGCGGAGAAAATCGGATTCATCTTTCAGCAGTTTCACCTGATTCCCTTCCTCACCGCGGTCGAAAACGTGATGCTGGCGCAATATTTTCACAGCATGACCGACGAAAAAGAGGCGGTTGAGGCGCTGACGCGCGTGGGACTGGGCGACCGGGCCCATCACCTGCCCTCGCAGATGTCGGGCGGAGAGCAGCAGCGGGTGTGCATCGCGCGCGCGCTGATCAATGATCCGCGAATTATTCTGGCCGATGAACCCACGGGAAACCTGGACGCGATGAACGAAGAGATTGTGCTGCGGCTGCTGCGCGAATTTCACCAGCAGGGACGCACGATTGTGATGGTGACGCACGATCCTGTGGTGGCGCGGCTGGCCGACCGGCGCATCGAGTTGCATCATGGCAAGATCGCGTCGCAGGAAGTTTTCTCCATGGCCGACGAGGAGCAACTGGATGAAGTTCTGGAAGAACTCTGGGTGCTGGCCGAACATGGAGAGATCGCCGAGGTTGAGCGCATGGAAGTTCACGGGGCGCTGCCGGTCAGCCTGGCGATTGAGAAGATGATCGGGATGGGACTGGTGGTTTCTGCGCCGCATCCACCGCAGCCGCATGATCACAAGCCGTTTGTGAATCCTTGTCACGAGGCGCTGAAGCCGGTGGCGGCATCTTCGGGCGACGGAACCTTGATCGTGGAACTCACGCCGCGCGGGCGCGAGCGCGCGGGCAGCATTATTCGGCGGCACCGGCTGGCAGAGCGGCTGTTCACTGACAGCCTGGCGATGGATAGCGAGTCGGAGATCGAGCAGCAGGCCTGCAAGTTCGAGCACATACTTTCGCCGGAAGCGACGGACAAGATCTGCACGTTTCTGGGGCATCCGCGAACTTGCCCGCATGGGGCGCCGATTCCGCCGGGGCCGTGCTGCGGGGACGATACGATTGCCAAGCTACGAGAAACAGTGAGCTCAAGTCGAAGGTTCTCGCGGGACGAGATGAATGAGCGCTGAGCATCGCGACAGCCAGCACGATACCGGCGCTACTCGCCGTCCTACTATCGGCGTATTTGATTCTGGCTTTGGCGGGCTTACCGTCCTTAAAGCTTTACTTGAACTCATTCCTGCGGCCGATTATGCCTACTTTGGCGATACGGCGCGGCTGCCTTATGGGTCGAAGTCGGTTGAGACTGTAGCCCGCTATGCGGTGGAGGCGGCGCATTTTCTCGAGTCCCAGGGCGCGCAGATGCTGGTCATCGCCTGCAATACGGCGACGGCGTTGGCGCTCGATCGCATTACCGCTGGCGCCCAGGTTCCGGTGGTTGGCGTGATTGAGCCGGGAGCGGAGGCTGCGGCTGCGGCCAGCAAGAACCAGAAGATTGTCGTGATCGGAACCGAGGCTACCGTCAGCAGCCACGCTTACCGCAAGGCTCTCGAGGGCCGCAGCCTGCTTGCGAGAGAGAAAGCCTGCCCGCTGCTGGTTCCGCTGGTCGAAGAGGGATGGGTAGAGCATCCGGTCACTGAGCAGGTCGCGCGCATCTATCTCGCGGAGGCTTTTGCGGACGGATTTGGCGACGCCGATACGCTGGTTTTGGGCTGCACGCATTATCCGCTGCTCAAGCCGCTGCTGCATCGGGTGACGCCGGGGCATGTGAGCATTGTGGATTCGGCGGAATCTACCGCGCGCGCCGTGGCTTCGCGGCTGCGCGAGTTGATGCCCGCGACAATCGACGCCGAGGAACGGCGCGGGGGTCCACGGCTCAAGTTCTTTGCCACCGATTCTGTGGAGAAGTTTCGGCGGCTGGGAGAGCGGTTCTTGGGGCATCCCATTGAGGACGTGCAGCACGTGGATTTGAAGGAGTAGCGCCGTTTGGAAGTTCGCGTCGGCGCCTCGATTTCGGCCAAGTTCGCCCTAGCCGGACAGCCGAAGAGCCTGCCCCTTCGACGAGCTCAGGGCGAGCTCCGAGCGAAGTCGAGGGGCCGCTGTTCTCACATGAGCTTTGCAGATCGCCACTGAGCTGTGCAGGTCCCTCGCAAGATTCGGATAGCCAGTCCTCGCGCTGCGAATTTACTGTGTCTTCGAACTCCGATCCGTATCCAAATTGAGGAGCTGTTTCAAAAGCATTCATGCACCCACTCGACAATGTGATCTGGCAGGCGCTGACCACCCGGCATGCACAATTTGCCGAAAGCTTCGGCGAAGCGCGGCGGTTTGTTCGCGAGGTCGGCCCGTTGGGCGCATTCCGCGAGAATGGCCCGCTGGGCTACGAGTCTTTGGCTGGACTGGTTGAGCCCGGCGGCACCGTGGGTCTTTTCCTGGACGAACCCTACGAATCGCGGGACGGCTGGAGTTTCGTTGTGGGTGCGCCCCTGCTGCAGATGGTGGCCGACATACTGACGGACAACGACACGCCGCGTGTCTTGCAGGAGGGTCGTGCGGAAAATACCAGCCCGAAGGTCGCTATCCCGGAACTGATTGAACTTGGCCCGCGGGACTCGCGGGAAATGATTGAGCTGACTGGCCTGACGAAACCTGGGCCGTTTGGTAGCCGCACCCACGAACTTGGCACGTATCTGGGGATTCGCTGCGAGGGACGGTTGGTCGCCATGGCGGGTGAGCGGCTCAAGGTTCCGGGCTATACCGAGGTGAGCGCAGTGTGCACGCATCCGGAGCACACTGGCAAAGGCTATGCCGGAATTCTCATGACGGAAGTGATGCGGCGGATTCGCGAGCGCGGGGAAACGCCGTTTCTGCACTCTCGACAGGACAATGCGGGCGCCATCCGGGTGTACAAGAGGTTGGGATTTCGTGAGAGGAAACTGGGACACTTCGCGGTGCTGCGGAAAACTTAGGAATTATCGCCGGGCATTTGTGCCGGCTTCCACATGTGGCGGCGAGACGCCGCCGCAACAGCCGCCGGGGACGGCAGCGCTACTCAGTACAAGTGGAAATCGACTTCCACGGCGATTTCGACCGGCACGGGATGACCGTCTTTCATGGCCGGCTCGAACTTCCAGGTCTTCACGGTTTCGATAGCTTTTTCGTCGAGGCCCATCCCCAGGCTGTTCAGCACGCGAATATTGCGGGGCCGGCCGTCGGCGCCCACAACCAAGCCAAGGGTGCAGACACCTTGATATTTGGCCTTGCGGGCCTCCTCGGAAAATTCCGGCTCGGGCTGGTAAATCGCCCGCGGCGGGCTGACTCCGCCGCCCACGTGGAAAATCCCTCCACCGGTACCGCCGCCTTCACCGGGGCCAAAGCCTGGCCCTCTGCCTGTGCCGACCCCGCCGCCGCTGCCTGATCCAATCCCACCGCCCGAGCCAGTTCCGTTTGACGGCACCACGGCGTGCGCCATGGGATCGCCCAGGTTCGGCATGTTATTGGAAGCCAGCACGACGTCGGGAGGAATCACAATCGTGGGCTCAACCGCTAGTTTTGGATTCTCGTTGCGAACCACGACCACGGGAGGAGTAATCTGCTGCATCGAAAACTTCGGGAGTTTGCCTTTGCTGGCCGCCAGCACGTCGCGATCGCCGCCGCCACCGCCGCCGCCCACCTGCGTCTTTGAAGGCTTCAAGGCTGGAATGTCGCCGAGATCGACGAGCAGACTTGTTACCTTCTGAGCGGGGGCCGCGCTAACCACCCGATGCGCGATGAGAACTGCAATCACGCCGATTGTGAACAGCAGAACGTAGTATCCACCCGCACCCAAAGCTCCGACTTTCCAATTCGAGTAGAAGCCCCAGATATCTTTTACCGGCTCTGGCTTCGACTCGAGCTTGAGGGGTGGGAGTTTCTTGGGGAAGAAAAAGTCATCCAGTCCGCGGAACAGGGATTTGTACAGGGGCTCTTCAAAACCCTTGTCGGTAATGAGCAGGCGCAGTTCCGGCTCGCTGCCGGGGACGTTCGGATTCATTGATTCGGATCCCATAATTCCGGTTGGACGCTTAATTTCCTGCCTTACACTTCTGGCGACTCCCCTTTACACAGATGAGCGCAAGTCACGGCAAGTTGCTTCGTTTCCCGTCCGATTTTACGAATGATGTGCCCATCGGCCTCCCCACACGTAACCGGGCCGGATCGGCTCTGCTTACCAAAATTGTACCTCTAGTCGACCGATTGCGACAGTGCATTTCGGTGTGCGCGGCGAGAGGTGGAAGGACATGGACTTTCTGCACGGGCGACAAAGCTAAGGTCAAAAGCGACGGACAGGAGTGTCCGTCCCACATGGTCCACGCTGATGGACGTTCCGTGCTGCGCTCCCGGTATAATGAGCTAATTCAATCATTTGGGAGATGCGAACCGAGTGCCGTTTGAACTGAAAGCGACCATCAATCTGCCGAAAACTGCCTTCCCCATGAAGGCCAACCTGCCCCAGAACGAGCCTAAAATGCTCGAACGCTGGGAGCAGATGGGCATTTACGAGCGCATCCGCGAGGCCCGGAAAGGCGCGCCACGGTACATTCTGCACGACGGGCCTCCCTATACCAGCGGGCCGATCCATCTGGGCACGGCACTGAATAAATGCCTCAAGGACTTCATCGTCAAATCGAAAAACATGTCTGGCTTCGACGCCCCCTACGTGCCCGGGTGGGATTGCCACGGGCTTCCGATTGAGATCAAGGTCGATAAAGAACTGGGCGGCAAGAAGCTGCAGATGCGGCCGACCGACGTGCGCACGGAGTGCCGCAAGTACGCTCAGAAGTTTCTGGACTTGCAGCGGCAGCAGTTCAAGCGCATCGGCGTTTTCGGGCGCTTTGACCGGCCTTACGCGACCATGAATCCGCAGTACGAGTCGGTTGTGCTGTCGACTTTTTTTTCGTTCTACGAGAATGGGTTCGTCTACAAAGGGCTGCGCGCGGTTTACTGGTGCATGCACGACGAGACTGCTTTGGCCGAGGCTGAAGTGGAATACGAGAACCACACCAGCCCTACGGTTTGGGTGAAGTATGCGCTGCTGGGCGATCCGGCGAAGATCGATCCGGCGTTGGCGGGGAAGAAAGTCTCGACCATCATCTGGACTACCACTCCGTGGACTTTGCCGGCCTCGATGGCCGTGGCGTTCCATCCCGAGGAAGAGTATGTGGGGCTCGAATCCGGTGGCGAAGTTTACATTGTGGCTTCGAAGCTGGCGAAAGATGTCGCCGAGAAGTGCAAGCTGGCGCACCCGCGCGAGCTGGCGCATTTTCCCGGGCGCAAAATGGAGTGGTTGAATTTTCAGCATCCGTTTCTGGACCGTAAGATTTTAGGCGTGCTGGCCGACTACGTGACCATGGATACCGGCACCGGCGTTGTGCATACCGCGCCTTCGCACGGAGCTGAAGACTTTGCCACCGGAGTGAAGTATGGGCTGGACGCTACGAGTCACGTGGATGAGAAGGGCATTCTGCGCGATGGGATGCCGGAGTACACCGGCAAGCGCGTATGGGAGGCGAATCAGCCGATTATCGAATTGGTGCGCAAGCGCGGGGCGCTGCTGCACTCGGAGAAGACGGAGCATTCGTATCCGCACTGCTGGCGCTGCCACAATGCGGTGATCTTTCGTGCGACTGAGCAGTGGTTCATCGGGATGGAGACGCCGATGCCGGGCGGGAAATCGAAGGACGACACCTTGCGCACGCGAACGCTGGAAGAGATCAAGCGCAT
>JBELAE010000293.1:0-6744 GCA_049509155.1 Candidatus Sulfotelmatobacter sp. | reverse complement strand
AGTCACGGACGGGACAAACTGCACCACTACCGGGAACCAGGAGGGATGGATGAAATATGTCTGTTTGGGATACTACGACAAAGGCAAACACGAAAGCATGACCGAGGGCGAGCTACACGCGATGTTCGACACGTGCTTTGAGTATGACGACCATCTCCGCGCCAATGGGCATTTTACTGGCGGAGAAGCGCTTCAGCCTGCGGAAACCGCCTTGACCCTGTATTGGAAGAACGGCAAAGTTGCAACTACCGACGGTCCTTATGCGGAAACCAAGGAACAACTCGGCGGCATTCTCGTCCTTGAGGCGCGGGACTTGAATGATGCTGTACGGCTTATGGCGCAGCATCCGGGCCTGAAGTATGGCAGTGTTTTCGAGATTCGGCCAGCGGCGGACATGAGCGAAATAATGAGGGCAAGCGAACGACGACGGCGAAAAGATGCCCCGCGATGAGGGCGGCAAGAAGGACGAGGGGAATCTCTGATTCGTTCAAATTCGTGGGGTGCCGAGGCTGTGGTTTAGTGTCCGGATCTGTACAGCGGTGTCCTGAAACGGACAGCGCGAACTAACTTATTGCATATTAAGTTATTTAGAATGCGACGCTTGGTATTGGCAGGCATGATGCTTTACACGGCAGGGAGGCCAAGAACATGTCATTCGTTCGCGATTTGAGAGTTGCGGCTTATTCGTTGATTCGGACTCCGGGGCTGGCGATCGCCGTGGTGCTCACGCTGGCGCTCGGGATCGGGGCGAATGCTGCCATTTTCACGCTGGTGCGTGGAGTGCTGCTCAAGCCTCTGGTCAATCGCGGCGAGGACCGGCTGATTTATATCAGGCAGAGCGCGCCCGGCATTCGCGACGAAAACTCTACGTTTTCTGTACCTGAGATACAGGATTTGCGCGCTAGCGTGAAAAGCCTGAGTGAGTTTGGCGACTTCTCCGCCATGAACTTCACCATGATCGGGCTCGGCGAGCCTCGTTCCATTCAAGGTGGGGTTGTCGGCGGCAACTATTTCGATGTGATGGGACTTCGTCCCGTGCTCGGTCGCCTTATTGGACCTCAAGACGACGGTCCTAATGCTGCCGGAGTCGTGGTGCTCACCTACCGGTTCTGGACGAATGCTCTGCACAAGGATCCTTCGGTGATCGGCAAAACCGTTCGCCTGGGTAGCATCGGAGATCGCTCTGCGACAGTGATTGGCGTGCTGGAGCCTTGCGTTCCATATCCGCAAGAGACCGAAATCATCTCCAACATCGTTACCAGCCCGCATCATCTTTCCGCAACTATGGTCACGGGGCGCATCCATCGCATGACTGAGCTTTTCGGGCGTCTCGCTCCGGGAGTCACCGTCGATCAGGCTCGCGCCGAGTTGCTCTCCGCTTACTCTGCGATGAAGAATCAACATCCCGAAGCTTATGCGCAGGAAGCGGAGTTTCAGATCGGGGTGAAGTTGCTGCGTGACCAGATCACGTCGGGGGCCCGGACTGTGCTGCTGGTGCTGCTGGCGGCGGCAGGGCTGGTGTTCATCATCGCCTGTTCCAATGTTGCCAACCTGATTCTGGCACGGACGGTTCGTCGCGAAGGTGAGCTGGCGGTGCGCGTGGCGCTGGGCGCAAGCAGAGGGGCGCTGCGCCGCATGCTGTTGGCCGAAAGCCTTCTGCTCTGTGGCGCTGGCGCTGCGCTCGGCGTGCTGAGCGCGCAGCCGATGGTGGCCGTTCTGGCTCGCTACGCCTCGCGGTTTTCCGTCCGGGCGCTCGATTTCAGAGTCGATTCGAGCTTGCTTTGGGTGGGAGCAGCGCTGGCTATCGTGGCCGCGGTGATTCTCGCCTTCGTGCCGCGCTTGCCCTCTTCCGGCACGTCCGGCACATCATCTGGCTCCCCGAGCGGACTGAGTTTGGCAAACGGAAGTGCGCGGATCACGGGCAGCACACGCCGCCGCCAGCGAATCTTCGCGGTGACACAAATCGCGGCGTCATTCGTGCTGCTGGCCGGCGCTAGTACGTTGATCACGACGCTGATCGCACTGCAGAGGGCGCAGACGGGTCTGGACACGCAGCATGTGCTCGCGATTGACGTTCCCGCTATGTCCTATGGGAAGACGCCTCAGCAGGTCGTCGATTTCTACAAGGAAGCGATTCGTCGCGTTGATACGCTGCCGGGCGTGAGCAAGACCGCCTTCGGCAATGTCGTCCCTTGGCGCGATGCCGGCGGGCCCACATCTCCTGGGCTGCAATTCTCCGCCGATGGACACGTCCATGCTTCCGGGGTGGAGGATCCGCGGGCGCAGTGGCGCGTCATCTCTCCGGGATTCTTTGCATCGCTGGGAGTGCCGATCATTGCTGGCCGCGATTTCAATGCGCTCGATGGTCAGAATAGTGCCGGTCAGAATAATGTCGATGGTCAGAACAAGAATGTCGAGCCCGTAGTGATCGTCAGCCAGACTCTGGCACAGCGTATGTTCCCCAACCAGGATGCGGTCAATCGGCATGTTTATTGGACGGATCCCGTGCTGCAATACTTCGGTGGGACCGATGCCGAAAAGGCGCGACTTCTCGCGCCCCACCGCATTATCGGTGTCGCCGCCGATGTTGACGACGAACACGTCGTTCCTGAGCCCGCGCTCACGGTTTACAACACTCTTGACGAAGGTCCATTGTTTGGCGGTCGTCTCTTCATTCATACGGGTGAAAACCCCTATGCGCTGGTCCCGTCGGTCACGCGCACGATTCGCGACATGTCCGCCGATCAGCCGGTTGAGCGCGCGGCTACTCTCGAAGACATTCGGGCGGAAGTGCTCACGCCAGATCGTTTGAACTCGTTAGTGTTTGGCGTGTTCGCGGCGGTCGCGCTGGCGATTGCCGTGGTGGGCGTTGCGGGAGTGCTGGCGTTTTCGGTGAGCGCGCGGACGCGGGAATTTGGCATCCGGCTGGCTCTCGGATCGGAACCGAAGCAACTGCTCAAGGGCGTGATCGCAGAGGGCACCGTGATGGCTGCGGCGGGCGTGCTTGCGGGCGCGGCCTTCGGGTTGGTGGTGGCGCGTTTGGCGGGAAGATATTTTCTGGACGTGAAGATGCCGGGTGCTTTGCCTGTGTTTGTCTCCGCGTTTGTGCTGATGGCGGTCGCGGTTATCGCGTCGGTGCTGCCTGCGGCACGGGCTGCGCGCGTTAATGTGATGCAAGCGTTGCGCTCCGAATGATTCTGAGAACGGACTTGGGCGCCGACTGTTCGATGGTCGCCTCGACTCTGCAAATTCGTAAGAGTAAAGCGTTGAATCAGGCCTTGACAATAAAAGTTGTCAATGGTACCGTCTCCTCGTGCTCGACCTTCAAGTCATCGATGATCCGGCAGCGGCGACGGCGGCTTTGGATCCCATACGGGGTCGGCTCCTGTCCGAGTTAGCCGTGCCCTCCTCGGCGGCGACATTGGCCACCCGGGTTGGCCTGACTCGGCAGAAAGTGAACTACTACCTGCACGGGCTGGAGGCGCACGGACTGGTGCGGCTGGCCGAGGAACGAAAATGGGGCGGGCTGACGGAACGGCTACTCGTGGCGACAGCCGCTTCCTACGTCGTGTCGCCGAGCGCTCTGGGTCCTGTCGCCGCGGATCCGAACCGTGAAATCGACCGGCTGTCCGCGAGCTATCTCATTGCGCTGGGCGCGCGGGTCGTCCGCGAGGTGGGCGATCTGGTTCGTCGCGCGAAAGAGACGGGCAAACGCCTCGCGACCCTGGCGGTGGATACCGAGATTCGCTTCCGGTCGGCGACGGAGCGGGCAGCTTTCAGCAACGAACTCGCCGAGGCCATCACGAAACTGGTTGCGAAGTACCACGATGAATCCGCCGTCGGCGGCCGCGCGCATCGACTGGTAGTCGTGGCGCACCCGCTGCCGCAGAAATCCGATTCCAAGTCCCTTCCCAAGTTCGGTCATCCCAAGTTCGATCCCAAGTTCGATCCCAAGTTCGATCCCAAGTCTGATCCCAAGGAGCCATCATGAGCGTAAAGAAAGAAGCCTCCGGACGCCGTTTCGTCCAGGTCGAAGTCGAGGTCCCGGGCACGCCGGAGGAAGTGTGGCAGGCCATCGCCACCGGGCCGGGTATTTCGTCCTGGTTCGTGCCGGCTGAGTTCGAGGAGCGCGACGGGAAGCCGGTTGCGGTGAAGTTGAACTTCGGCCCGGGCATGGAGTCCAGTTCCGTGGTGACGGCCTGGGATCCACCGCGGAGGTTTGGCGCTGAGGCCCCTGGCTGGATGCCGGGCTCGCCGGTCATCGCGGACGAGTGGAGCGTCGAGGCGCGCGGGGGAGGTATTTGCGTCGTCCGCATCGTGCATAGCCTCTTCGCTGAAACGGACGACTGGGACAGCCAGCTCGAAGGCACCGAATCCGGCTGGCCTGGCTTCTTCCGCATCCTGAAGATCTATCTCACGCACTTCCGCGGCCAAAGTTCGGCGATGATGCAGTGGATGGCGCCCGCCGCGGGAACCGAAGCGGAGGCCTGGGCAACGCTGACTGCGGCATTGGGGCTGAAAGGCGTGAGCGTGGGGCAGCGCTTGAACGCTTCGGCGAGCGTCCCGGGACTCAGCGGCGTGGTGGAGCACGTCAGCCAGAGTCCGTACAACGCCCTGCTGCGGCTCGACAAGCCGGGGCCGGGCACGGCCGCCCTTGGCGCCGTCAACTTCGGCGGCCAGAGCATGGTCACGCTGAATTTCTACCTTTACGGCGATCAGGCGGCTGGGACCGTCGGACGCGAGACACCGCTCTGGGAAGCGTGGGTTCAAGAGCGCTTCCCGACGCCGTTGGAGGCTAGTACGAGTGAGAGTAAATGATCGCGTGGTTAGGATCGCATGGTCATGAAAAAAAAGCAGGCGCCAACACGGAGAGCTGGCGCCTGCGATCTTGGCCTGTGCGATCTTTCCCCTGCGATCTTTTCCCTGCGAACTTGGCCCGTGGGGCGAGGGCTCAGATCCGGCCGAGAACCAGTAGAATGACAACCACAAAAAGGACCAGCCCGAGACCGCCGGTCGGAGCGTAACCCCATTCCCGGCTGTATCCCCAGCGCGGCAGGGCACCGAGAAGCGCTAAAACCAGGATCACAATCAATATAGTTCCAAGCATATTTTGCTCCTTTTCTCTGTGATGAAGGACAAGCGCGAGCGGAAAGCAGCCCGCGCCGATGGTTAACAGTGGATGACGGACCTACAGCGTTACGCTGAGTGTGAGGTTCACGCCCGGATAACTCGCGTTGCACAGGTAATACACGCCGTTAATTTCGACGACATAAACATCTTGCGTGTACAGCCAGTTGCTCGGCCAAGCGGATTCGAATCCGAACCAGTAGCCGCCGTATTGGAAGCGGTGATTCCGATAATCGCCTTCGCTGACCCGGAAACTGTGCTCGCGTCCAAAATTGGCCTTGAAGCGGTCGTCTGGAATGCGGCCCGGCTGTGCGGGCTTTGCATTTTGTGCGTGCTGCACCTGCGCATTCCTTTCTTCCGGTTTGGTGTTCTTATCTTCCTGCCGCGCGTTTTTCTCCTCTGGCTTGGCGGTTTTCTCGGGCTGCGCTTTCTTCTCCTTTTCCTGGGCAGGCTTGTCTTTATTTTCTTCCTGCTCGTGCTGATCCTGCTGTGCGTATGCCGGAATACCGATTCCGAGGGACAATGAGAGAACAGCTGTGCTGATCACTCCAACAAGTTTCATAGCGTTTTGCCTCCAAATGAACCAATCGCTGATAAATTCTGCATTACTGCAAACTTCCTGTGGTGGCATTAGCCGGAGTGCCGATGGCGTCGCCGGACACAAGAAGTTCCACGCGCCGGTTTTGCTGACGGCCGGCGGAATTGTCGTTGGAAGCTACCGGCAAAGTATTGCCGAAGCCTTTGGCGCTGACTGAATTTGCAGCAACACCTTCTTGCACCAGATAATCGCGCACCGATCCGGCACGATTCTCAGATAGCGTCTGGTTCATCGAGTCGCCGCCGACGTTGTCGGTATAACCACCGACTTCAATATTGAGTCCTGGATAGGCGAGCAGAATGCCGGCGACCTTTGCCAGTTTCTCGCGCGCTCCGGGCTTCAACGAATACTTTCCGGTGTCAAACAGAACGTCGGACATGCTGACGATGAGCCCGCGCGCGCTGTCGCGAGTCTGAAGAATGGAATTCAGTTGCTCGGACAACTTCGCACGCATGGCGGCTTTGTCGGTTTCCGCCTGTTGCGCGCTCAATTGGGCCTGTTGCGCAGCTAAGCGGGATTGTTCGGCATCGGCCTGCGCCGCCGAGACTGCAGTGGCGGACGCAGCCTGGCTAGCAGCCATGTCGGATTGCGCCTTCGCGGTTGCAGCTTGTGCGTTGGCGGCGTCGGCCTGGGCCCTGGCTGCATCGGCCTCGGACCTGGCTGCGTCGACTTCGGCACGATTCTTACGGCGGGTCGCTTCATCGGCCTGCGCCTGCGCGCTCGCCTGCGCATCGGCTGAATCCTGGCGTTCATTGGCCAAGCGTACTTCGTCCATTTTCTTGACTGCGATGGCGCGCGCATCTTCCGCGGTCTGAACTGCTTCACGTGAAACCGCGATCAGCGGTTTTCTGTCGATGTGTTTGTCGGTGGCATCGCTGTCCGCTTTATTCATCAGCTGAACAGCGTGCTGGTAACTGTCGGGGGCGTACTGCTCGGCGCCTTCCGATTGAGCGATGCGCAACGCGTTCCGCGCCTCAAAAAACTCCAGAGGTAACTTGGCGTTCAGGATTACGGGATCA
>JBELAE010000292.1:0-7215 GCA_049509155.1 Candidatus Sulfotelmatobacter sp. | reverse complement strand
ATCAAACAGCTTCAGCCGACGTATGGTCCCTCGCCTCTATCGCCGGTTGGAGACGCGCAAAAATCGCGGCGTCGCGAAAGTGGCGGTAGCCAGAAAGTTGGCCACGCGGTTGGACCTGATGTTTCGCGAGGGATGGACCTACGCGCAACTGAATCAGGCGGTCATGCTGGTGAGCCGGAGTCATTCTGTGGCCGGTAAGCAAGAGCCGAACACTTGAGTGGGCGGCCGGCCTCCCTGAAGAGCGGGGAGTTCGACGTGAGAATCATGGGCGCAAGTCCCGGAGAGAGATGGTGGGACCGGTGAGTCTCGCTGCACGATTAAGAAAGAGTGGTGGGCTTGTTCTGGCAAGTCAAAACCTTTCTAAGAGAGCGAGATGGAATTTTTGAAAATCAAAAGCGCCGACGGGTGTGTGTCGAACGAAACCACTCGACCCACGGCAGCGTCGTTAGAGACAAATTTTGAAATTGAGTTAGTACTCGTTCCTGAGTTCTCCTTCTCCTGCTCCGCGAGTATTGTCGCGGCCGCGCCGGTCTGCACTCTTAGAATTTTCTAATGTCCACTTTTTCTCAGGGCCAAATCGCACGCGCGCAAACGCTCGATTCCAATTCGGAACATTCCCATTTCGGTAACGCTGTCAACATTTGTCATTCGGGATGCCGCGCTTTGACTACATGCAGTTTCGTGCGCGTAATTAGCGGGTGAACTCACGTGTACGTTGCTGGTGAGAACAATAGGAGTTGCGCTCCTTTCGGGCCGAGAGCAGAGCCATTCGCGGCAACGGCCAGGCAAATGCAACATCGATGGCAACTGAGTCAGTAGTGGCCAGTTAGACTTCAAAATTCAAAAAGCTCGGGAGAATAAAAACAGATGCGGAAACAACAAAAAGGTTTTTCACTAATTGAACTGCTGATCGTGGTGGCCATCATCCTGATCATCGCAGCGATTGCGATTCCTAACTTACTGCGCGCGCGCATGGCGGCCAATGAGTCGTCTGCGGTCGCTTCCCTTCGTACCACTACGACGGGCGAAATCACCTACCAGACCGCATATCCGACCATCGGATTTGCTCCGGCTCTAGTGAACCTGGGCGGCGCCCTGGGCGCGGCCTGCGTTCCCAGTTCGACCACGGCCTGCTTGGTTGACTCCGTGCTCGCCAACAACGGTAACCCCGCTGGCGGCGGCAAGAGCGGCTACTCCTTCACCAGTGGCGCGGGCACAGTCGTGGCCGCCGTCAACGTAGGCTTTACGGTCAAGGCGATTCCGCTCTCCATCAACCAGACCGGCATTCGCGCTTTCTGCGCTGAGGAAGATGCAGTCATCCGTGTCGATCCGGCGGGCGTCTGCTCCAACACCGAAGCTGGCATCCTCCCCTTCAACCCCTTGAACCAGTAACGCTGGTTCGATTATGGCCGATACCCAGGGCGGGTATAAGCCAAGGGCAGCGAGTTAACACTCGCTGCCCTTCTCTTTTTTGCCAGAATGCTTGCCGGATCTTCTTCGCGGGTCGCCTTCGCGAGTCTCGCTCGCGAGCCTTCTTCGAGGGTCTTTTCCAGGTGTTCCTGCCGGAGCCGCGAGTGCTTCGGCCCTGGGTGCCGGCTTTTTTTAGCCCAAAATGCAGTACACCCGCAAGCCCGAACCACTGCCGCGTTCTAAATCCAGGGACTGACACGAATTGGCTGCGGGACGCCACATTTGGCGCCGCGGACGCCCGTAAAGAGTTAGAATTGAGTCGGACTCTGGCGTTGATGATGAAAGCAAAGGCCTTGCCGGGCAACGGCCAGAACCGGTGCCAGTCGCGGCTTCGGCCATGCGAATGCAACATTGGTTTCGACTAAGAACGTTCGTGACCCGACAAACAATTCTGTTACCAAAGTGGGGGATTAAAGATGCGGAAACAACAGAAGGGTTTTTCCCTGATTGAGCTGCTGATCGTTGTGGCCATCATCCTGATCATTGCAGCCATCGCGATTCCGAACTTGTTGCGCGCCCGCATGGCCGCTAACGAGTCGTCGGCTGTGGCTTCCGTTCGTACGGTCACCACCGGAGAGATCACCTACCAGACGGCTTATCCGACGGTTGGGTATGCTCCAGCGCTGGTGAACCTGGGTGGCGCTTTGGGCGTGGCTTGCGTTCCCAGTTCCACCACAGGCTGCCTGATTGACTCCGTGCTGGCCAACAACGGCAACCCGGCTGGCGGGGGCAAGAGTGGCTATTCCTTCACCTCGGGAGCGGGCACCGTAGCGGGCGGCGCCTTGGTCGGCTACACCATCAAAGCGATTCCGCTGTCTGTAAACCAGACTGGCATCCGCGGCTTCTGCGCTGAGGAAGACGCCGTGATCCGCGTCGACCCGGCGGGGGTTTGCTCCAGCACCGAAGCGGGCATCCTGGGCTTTAATCCGCTGAACCAGTAGCGCCGAACCATTAGTGGATTCACCGGGTTACGCAAAGCAGTTTACGAAGTGCGTTTACGAAGTACTTGGTTCGCTCCGAGGAGCAGCGAGGATCCCCCGCGCTGCTCCTTTTGTCGTTGGGCTGGCCGCTGGCCCAGGCGTTGGTCTGGCGATTGTCCCAGCCGTTTTGGTCGCGGTCGTTTCAGGCCGGGTTGTTTCGCGGCTACTTGTTTCGATCCACCGGGCTGCGATAGCGGTTTTGCCGTCTTTTCACAGGCACCCTGACACTTTCTGTCAAAGCTTGCTCAGCCCACCTGCGATGTTTCCCGCCTCAACTGGCCGTATTCGGCTAACTTGTTGATTTCCCAGCAGTATTAGAGATTACTAACGTTTCGGCCGAGCCCGCACAATTGGCGGCGAAACTGCAAATTAATCCGGGGACTGTCGCCTCTGAACATTGACCGGGATTTCGAGGACCAGAATTCAAAGGGGAAGGCCGGATGAGCTCTAAAAAGGGGTTCTCACTGATCGAGTTGCTGATCGTGGTGGCGATTATTTTGATCATCGCGGCCATCGCGATCCCCAACCTGCTGCAGGCGCGGATCGCGGCCAACGAATCATCGGCCGTAGGTTCACTTGCGGCCATCAAGACCTCGGAGGTCGCCTACACCACCGCGTATCCCACGGTCGGCTATGCGCCCGACATCGGAACGCTGGGCGGGGCTTCGCCGTGCACTCCGTCTTCCTCCACTGCGTGCATGCTCGACAGCTTTCTGTCCACGTCGACCCCTGGCAGCGGCGGCAAGAGCGGCTTTGTTTACCTGGCTACCGGCCTTATTCCCGCCGGCTCCGTCAACTTCACCGCCTTCGTGGCCGGGGCGGCACCGGTTCTGGTTAATTCCACCGGGAACCATGATTACTGCTCGACCAATGATGGGGTTTTGCGCTCGCAAATGGCTACTGTAGGCGACACTCCAGTTATCACCCAGGCAGCCTGCCTGGCATTCCCCGTGGCGCAGTAACGAAACGATTCCCAAAGTGACCCAAGGTGGGCCAAGTTGAGAACTGGCTGCGACTTGCGCGTTTTCGAACGCCGTCGGGGCGGTCCTTAATTTAAATTCGCGACTTTCGTTCGCACCATCGCAGTGACCGTCGTAACTGGCAGGGGGGATCATCCAGCGCCCTCCGTGCTTATAATATTTCCGAAAATACCTTTTTGGAAGTTCTGAACTGCAATGGCCGCAATTGAAATTCTTGGACTTGAAAAGACCTACATGGTGGGCTTCTGGCGCAAGCACCCGAAACGGGCCTTGCAGCCGCTGCATCTAACCGTCGAAGAGGGTGAGATTTTCGGCTTCCTTGGACCGAACGGTGCGGGCAAAACCACTACGCTGAAAATGCTGATGGGGCTGGTGTTCCCTACAGCCGGAACGGCGCGCATCCTGGGCCACGACTGGACCGATCCGGAAGTCAAAGCGCAGATCGGATTTCTGCCCGAACAGCCCTACTTTTACGATTATCTGACCGCGCACGAATTGCTCGACTACTACGGGCAGCTCTCGGGCGTCCCCGCGAAAGACCGCAAGCGCCGCATTGAAGAAGTGCTCAATCGCGTGGGCCTGACCGACATTAAGGGAGTGCAGTTGCGAAAGTTTTCCAAAGGCATGCTGCAGCGGGCGGGAATCGCGCAGGCGATTCTGCACAATCCGAAACTGGTTTTCTTCGACGAACCCATGTCGGGACTCGACCCGCTCGGCCGCCGCGAAGTTCGCGACCTGATGGAGCAACTCAAACAAGAAGGCAAGACGGTATTTTTTTCGACCCACATACTTTCCGACGCCGAGGCGCTGTGCGACCGTGTCGCCATCATTCACAAAGGCGAATTGCGCGGCGTAGGCAGAGTGGAGGATTTGACCGCGACCGTGCAGGGCAAGGTGGAAGTGATCTGGCAAGGGACGCAGATTCCGGCATCGATGAAGGCTCTGGGCGCGGAATGCCACGTCACAGGGGACACCGTGCGCGCCGTAATTCCGGAGAACCAGCAGGACGCGGCCATTGACGCCTTGCGCCGCGAACGGATCCGGCTGATTGCACTCACGCCACTGCGCACTTCGCTGGAAGCGTACTTCGTGGAGAAGCTGCAGACCACCCCGACGCAGAACGCCGCGGGGAAGACGGTGGGGGCCGTATGAGTCCGCGTATTGTTCACATTGCGCGCAACACGTTTCGCGAAGCGGTGCGCGATCGCGTGCTGTACAACCTGATCGCCTTTGCCTTGCTGCTTTCGGGTGCGGCGATTTTTGTGGGCCAGATTTCCATCGACATCGAACGCCTGGTGGTCGTCAACCTGGGCTTGACCGCGGTGTCGCTGTTCGGGGTGGTCATCGCCATCTTTATCGGCATCGGGCTGGTTTCGAAGGAAATTGAGAAGCGGACTTTGTACACAGTACTGTCCCGCCCGGTGCGCCGCTGGGAGTTCATTGTCGGCAAATTTTTTGGACTGGCGGGAACTCTGGTGGTGAACACGTTCTTCATGGCCATCGGAGTATTCGGAGCGCTGTTGTATGTGACGCACAAGTTCTCGAGGCCCGATGCGCTGATCTTAGTGGCGCTATATTTCATCATTCTCGAATTCCTGATTATCTGTTCGCTGGCACTGCTGTTCTCGTCGTTCTCTTCGCCTCTGCTCTCGGCCGTTTTTGCCTTCTCGCTGTTCGTGATTGGAAGTTTTGCCGACGACCTGCGCGGATTTGCCGGCATGGCTCACGGCGTCACCCGCTGGGTAGCTACGGGAGCGGCCTATCTGGTGCCGAACTTCTCCGCGCTCAACGTAATCAGCGCGGTGGCGCATCAGCAGCCGATGAGCTCGCAACTCATCCTGCAAAACACGCTCTACGCCTTGTTCTATACGGCGATGGCGTTGAGCGGCGCAGTGCTGATCTTCGAGCGCAGGAATTTGAAATGATGGGTTTGATGATGACGATGAATGCACGGCAGCGCACCACAGTCATCGCCGCGGTGAGCCTGGCGGTGTCGATGACGGCCAGTGTTCTGCTGTTGCGGCACATCGACCGAATGCGTCCGCAGGCCAGCATCGAGGATGTGCTCTACATTAACTCGCCAAAAATGGTGAAGCGCGCCAGCCTGGGCTTCGACGGCCTGATGGCCTGCATCTACTGGACGCGCACGGTGCAGTATTTCGGCCACCGCCATTTCGAGTACGCGCACACCTACAACGAACTGGCGCCGCTGCTCGAGATTACGACCACGCTCGATCCACATATGTTGCCCGCATACCAGTTCGGCGCCAGCTTTCTCGCGCCCAGGCCGCCGGGAGGAGCGGGACAACCCGAGCGCGCCATTCATCTGATGGAATATGGCATTGAGAACAATCCCGACAACTGGCAGCTTTACTACAATCTCGGCTTTGTGTATTACACCGAACTCAAGAACTACCGCAAAGCTTCCGAGGTGTTTGATCGCGGGTCGAAGGTACCGAACGCGCATCCGTTCATGAAGATTATGGCCGCGCAGATGGCCATGCACGCCGGCGACTTCGCCACTGCCCGCATGCTTTGGAGCGCCACTTACGAGACCGCCCGCGAAGGCACCATCCGGCAGAATGCGGTCGAACATCTGCGCGCGGTGCAGGTGGATGAAGACGTCACCCACCTCGAAGGCCTGGTCACCCAGTTCCGCGAGCGCTCGGGACGAGTTCCGGCCAGCATGGCGGAACTGGTTGCGGCCGAACACCTGCGCGGCGCTCCCGTCGATCCTGACGGCGATGCTTACAAGCTGACATCGGACGGGCGAGTCTTAATCGAGAACCCGGACGACTTTCCTTTCATCACCAAGGGCCTGCCGCCGGGATACAAACCGGGGCCGCCGAAGTTTCATAATCACAGCTAGCAATTCACCTATCGGGTTCTAGACTCAGCTAGGGAACAAACTCAAAGCCACGACCGAAGCACCTAGCGCAGAGCGAACGCTGCAGCGGCCCGTACTTCGCCCCCGGAAAACACGCCGGCCCGGCAATCCACCGAGCATCACGTGGAAATCGCGGATCGACACAGTGCATAAGCACAACATTAGCCTGATTTCTCACCGTCACGGAGAACTGCCAGACAGGATTGCTGTCCGACCTCCCGGCGGACACAAATCTACTCCCAATATTTACGATCCGGATTTCTTCCGTACTTAGGAATGCTTTGTCACCAATGCGATATCGGGCCTGGATACTATACTCTTGGTTGTTTACATCAATCGGTCGCCACTGAATCTGATCGCCCAGGAAGGTCGGCCCAATCTCCGGGTAATCCTTCTCAATCATGCTGCCCTTTATCATCGCAACCCTTTTAGCAAGGTCGGATTCATTAGGAACGGCCCGCGAGGTCACCATATCCTGCAAAATCATCTGGGCGCTGAATAGCGGCCTGTGCGTGTTCTCTCCGGTTACCAATAGGAGCTGTTCACCTGTCCCGCGAACCAGAAAGACTCCGGGGTTAACGAAGAAGAAGTCTAATTCCGTCCCGGAATAGAGTGATCGTTGGCCGTAAAAAAGAAACGCCACTGTCCCGGTGGTAAGTACGATTAGCCTGGCCCAGCGAGAGATTGGCGTGATTGACCAGAAAGAGTATGCCGCGAAAAGCAAGGAAAGTGTCCACCAGAACCATGCGCCGCACGGGTGGGACTCCATCATCGAGTACCCTAGTGGGACAAGCGCGAATACGACCGTCGCAATGAGCCCCAGCGCAATATTGATGTGCTTTTTGCGGTTCTCAGCGGATGGGCTTTTGCCCAAGTATCGCAATAGTAGGCCCAATTT
>JBELAE010000291.1:0-6772 GCA_049509155.1 Candidatus Sulfotelmatobacter sp. | reverse complement strand
CCAGAATACGAACTCGTACCACGGATGTTCCCAACCAACGGTGCTCTACGTTCACTCGTTCCTCCGATGCAGTCAAAGCCAATATTCTTTCGAGCGTTATTATTTGGATCGTTCGCGCTCAGGTCGTTCCGGTTTGAGATCGTTCTTCGTTCGGATCTCTCTCGCTCAGATCAACCGGGAGAGCTTTGATAAGCGCAAGCCAACCTGAGCCTCGACCGGCGACTTCCCCTGACGACCCCGGTCGCAGCTAGCTGGTCATTAAAACTGGCGGAAAAATTAAATAACTACTTAAACATCTGACGGATAGACAAGTCAAGCGACCCTCCCGGTCGCGTCGCCTGCCGTAAGGTTCCTCCCGGCTGTCGCCACGCTCAGAATGACATCGGGTCGAATATTGAAACTGACTCGCCGCCCCCGGATTCGTCAGATGCGGTCGAGAGAGTGGAAAGATGCCATGGCACAAAAGTGGCGTGAAGGGAGTTGCAGGGTGCTCTTCCGGGTTTCGACTTCTGGACAAACTGTGCGCGCCGGAAAGATCCTCTTTTCCGCAATTGCTTTGCACGAGCTGTCGGCCTGCCCAGGTCAGCCACTCCGCAACCCGCTCATTCTGCGCGAAAAACTTGCAGCGCTTCCACGCCGCGAATGGCAGCGGGATTGCTCTGACTGGTTCGAGCCCTGCCCATTCGTTTATCCTCCCGCGGCTCCCGGATCAGGTTCTCCTCCGCTTCCGGACAGATTAACCGAATTAGTTCCAAGCGGCATTTTGCTGTTGCAAACTGCGGCTGTTTCTATACATTTGAGGGCTACAAGGCCGTCTCCAGTTAAAACTCAGGCCTTGCGCATTTTTGGGGCAATTTGGGGCAGTGGGAATCTGCCGGGGTCGCGGTTCTGACGCCGGCTCGCTTCTGGCGAGAAGCGCTCGGGCATGCAATCGAATTCACAGGAACGGCGGATGATGCGGCGCTTTGACATGCGCCTGCCCGCCATTGTTCGTATTGAAAGCGCGCGTCTGGAAGGCGCGGGACTCGAAGGCGCGAGCCCAGCCGGTACGAGCCCAGCCACGAGCGAAGTGCAAACCGAAACGCAGAATGTGAGCGCCCGCGGGGTCTTCTTCTACCTCGACCGCGCGGTCAAAGCCGGGACCAAGCTGGAAGTCACTCTGACCTTCCCACCCCACGTTACTCTTACCGACGCCGTCCGCGTGCGCTTCACCGCGCGCGTGATCCGCGTCGAACATCCTCTTCCCTCCGCCCGCATCGGCACCGCCGCCATGATCGAGAACTACGAATTCCTGCGCTCCGGCGACAGCCCGGACTTTTTGTCAGCGCTGCAGTCGGAATGGAAATCGTCGAACTGAGATTGTGGGGCGGACACTAATGCAAGAAGCCGTTGGTGGTTCGTATCAGGGCACGGCTTCAGCCGTGCCGTTGGTAACAAATCTCGGAGGGCTTTAGCCCCTGCGGCGGCGGATCGAGTTCGAATCCTTGGTGCGCCGACGAATGCGGGAACTCCGCTGCCTCCAACACTAGATGACGCCGGACAGGATTTTTCCGTATATATTCCCTAATCCGTTCAAACGCCTCGCAATCCGAGACTCTCACTTCCGAGAATCCTCTTTGCCAAACCGGAGCGCTGAAACCGAAAGTTTTGCCGGCACGAAATGCGAACCCACCCTTGATGAACTGTACGGCCTTCTCAATGCTTATTTCCGAGCCAACCGTAATTAGAAGGTGAAAGTGATCTGGCATAACGACAAACTCGTGCAAACGATATCTTTGTTGAGCGCGATAGTCGTACAAAACACGAAGAAAAAGCGCCGCAGATCGGTCCGACTGAAGCAGATTCCGCTTCTCAGCGATGGAGGAGGTCACGAAGAACGTGCGCGCTCCCGCAACTACTTGTGGAAGGCGGCAGTGTCGGTTTGGAATGGCCATACGCAGCGGCTAAAGCCGTTTCGGCTTCGTTCGGTCGTGGTCGGCACGCCTGAAGGCGTGCCCTGATACGATTCTTTACCGGATTAGCTGCTAGTGGGTGTGACGAGTATCACGCGATGAGGATTTATTGCTGGAAAAGTTTCAAAGTGGGAAGCCGCGCTACTTGGCTTTTCTCAGCTCTTTCGATTCGCGTCGCAAGCGGTTGAATCTTTGAATGAGGGTCGCGATATAGACGCCGTGAATTGCCCACGTGGCGACATAAGCGGCAATGAGGAATTTTACGGCGTTCATCGTTGGCTCCGATTGAGCGGAAGGCTGGCTTTGGCTGCCGCTCCCGCTCCTACTAGCGACTCCATGGCGTGCGCTGCCTCGATTTCGCGGTGCAGCAATTCCAGCCGGAAGCGCTGCCAGCACACCAGAAATGCGAAGCAGAGAAACGCCATCCAACTGATCAGAAGGACGTGCAGCATGCGCGGATCCATCGAGCCACCGCCGCCAATCACAGGCTGCGGATGTTGGGTACGGAAGAACCAGATCGAAAAATAAACCAGCGGGACATCGAGCGCGCCGAAGATGGCCAGAGCCGCCGCCAGCATTTGCGTCTGCGCGCTGCTCGAAAATCGGCGCAGCATCAAATAACTCACGTAGATCAGCCACAACACCAGCGTCGAAGTGAGCCGGATATCTCCCGGAGCCCACCAGATGCCCCACACCGGCCGGGCCCAGATGGGCCCGGTTACGAGCACGATGGTGCAGAAAACTACGCCGACTTCCGCCGTCGTTACGGCCAGTACGTCGAGACTCTCGCCGGGAAAATATTTTCCGATTGCGAAATAGAACAGCGGAATCGCCAGCACCGTCGTGGCCACCGCGCTCGGACGCATTCCCGCCGGTATCAAGTGCTGCACCGCCGGCAGGAAGCAGGCGATTACTCCTACGACTCCGATGATGATCACAATCCACTTCACGGCAGTCTGCGACGATGGCTTTTTGCTGGCCAGGTATTGAATCGACGCAATGAAATTAATGAAGAACAGGAGAAACGCGGTCCACGCGGAAGGCACGTGATAGTAAATGATCCGGTAGACGTCGCCCTGCTGCGCGTCGGTGGGCGCGACTACTAATGCCTGATACAAAGCATAGGCCAGCAGCACCGCGGTGATCGCCGAGAGGATGGGGAAAAGTCGTTTCATTCCGCGTGCAGAATCATGCCAAACAATCCCAGACAAGCTGTAGTAAACACCACATCGTAGGTGAGAAGCAATACGAGGTAGAAGTGTGCTGACTCTTCTCCGGTGAGGATTGACGTCGTGCCCGCGACCATGGCGATGATCGCCGGAACAGAAATCGGAAACAGCAGCAACGGCAGCATGATCTCGCGGCTGCGGGTGCGCAACGACATGGCGGCGAAGAATGTTCCGTTCACTACCAAGGCCCAGGTTCCGAGAATCGCGACCGGCAACAACTGCCACGCCGGGCCCAGAACCCGGACGTTGTAGAAAATCACGAACAGCGGCGTCATCAGCGCTTCCAGCACGGCCACGAAAATAAAATTGCCCAGCGCCTTGGCCAGAAACAAAGCGTTGGCTGGAGCGGGAGAAACCCGATAGGCGTCGAGCACTTGGTTGCGCAACTCGCGCGCCCACGTCTGATTCAGAGCGGTCACCGAGGCGAACAGAAAACCGACCCAGACCAATCCGCCGACAATGTGGCGCGACTCTTCCGCCAGCGGATCGAACGAGAAGCTGAAGATCACGACCACCAGCAGGGAAAAAAACAGCATGGAATTGAGCGCATCTTTGGAGCGCCATTCGAGGCGGATATCCTTCACCAGCGTGGCCGCGACGAGTGACCAGAAGGAACTCATCGCAAGTCCTCGCGCTCGCCGGAGCTCGCCGACCTCGCCAGGCTGTTCGTCCGGTCGACGATCTGGCCGGCCTGCATCCAGACAAACTCGTCGGCTACGCCTTCGAGCAGTTGTGCCTGGTGAGTGATTACGAAGACTGTCTTGCCGGCATCGCGCATGCCGCGCAGCAGTTTGACCATGGCCTGTGCTGAATGTACGTCGACGTTTGAAAACGGTTCATCCAGCAGAAGAACTTTGGGATCGTGCAGAATGGCCCGCGCCAGCGACATGCGCTGACGCATGCCCTGCGAATACTGGCCGACGGTCCGCGTCAGCTCGGGATCGAGACCCACGCTTCGAATTACTTCGCGAATCACCTGTTCGCAAGGCCCGTCGTGATTGCGATCGTCATTCTTGTTTTTATTGCGATCCCCGACCGCAATGCCATAGAGGCGCGCAAAGTAGCGCAGGTTCTCTATCCCGCTCATCTCGTCGTAGAGCAGCGACGGATGGGCCATGTATCCAATATCGCGGCAGGCTTCGTGCGGAGACTTGCCGAAGATCGAGATTTCACCCTGCGTCGGCTGCGCCAGCCCGGCCAGCGCGCGCAACAGCGTGGTCTTGCCCGCTCCGTTTTCGCCGAGGATGGTGTGGAAACGTCCGGCGTCAAACTCTGCAGTCACGCCGCGCAGGGCGGCAAAGCGCCCAAACTGCTTGACGACATTATGAACGGTGATGGCGGGCTTCGCGGCTTCGGTCACGGGAGCTGGGACGAGCGTGCGGAATCTTGAATGCAGGTTGAGTTTACAGCAGTGAGTCTAAAGGAGCGAATCTACAGTAGAAGGATCGCTAGAGGAGTGACGCTCTCGGCGAAGGCTGTCGAGCTGCGCTCGACGGACAGCCGGGCGCGGATGTCCCCACATACATCGCATCGTGCCTAAGAACGAATCAGCAAGAATGAATCAGTTGGAAACTCCGCTTGCCGGCGCCGGTTGCACCTGCGTCATGCTTTTGGGCGGCTCGGCGGATTGCATTCCGTTCGCAGGCACGCCTGGCTGCTTCGGAGCATACTTCGAGGCGCACTTGGCTTGCAGTTGCTTGGCGTGGAACACGCCGTCGCGATCGAAGCGGCCATCGGCTAGCGCCTGGGAATCGTCTTTGAAAGTGTCGGGAGGCGCTTCGGTTCCGGTGTAGTCCACGTGGAGAGTCTGATCCTCTTCCATCAGGACGAACTGCACATGGGTTCCGGTGCGCTTGATCGAGCCCGGCTGGACATTTCCGGCAACGCGCAGGCGCTTCGAATAAGCCCCGTCGCCCATCTTGTGGAGCTCTTTAATGGTGACGTAGTAACTCTTGCTGTCCTGCACACCGGTGTAGGCGAGATAGCCGAGCAGCAAAAAGATAATCGCCGTCACTCCCCCGAACGTCAGATAAGTCTTGAATTGGCTCGACATAGCCCCCCAGGGGAGAAACCCCGCATCTAGACTCTACGCGTCACAGAGACCAGAATCAAGATTCAGAAGGACCGGAACCTCGGTTGACGGCTCGCCCTCATCCGGCGCGTTTATTGGCGGGCGGGATGAGGCCGTGGGCGATGCCTGCCGCAGCCGCCCGAAAAAAGCCGGGCCCTAGCAGCTGTGAAGTGCAGGCGAGATAAGACACCACCGGCGCCTTATCTCGTCTATCGTTTAAAGCCGATCCTGTAGTCCCGATCGCGCCCTAGCGGTGCCCGCCACGCGAACCACCCCGAAATCCCGGGAGGGCGTGTTCAGCCGCCCCTTCATGACCAGGGTTGCCCACGTTGCCTCGCCCGTCGCGCGCTTCGTTTGCCTGGAAGTGGTTGAAGCGCTGGGCCCCGCGCTCCGGCACCGGTCCAACGTAACCGTGATGCGGATCAAAGCGGTTGTCGACATGGCCAAAAAAGCCGCGAGGACCGTGAAACCAGGGGCCAGCCCCAAGGAACACCCCGCCTACAAACCAATCGGGACCGTAGTAGCCGTACGGAGCACAGTCATATGGGGCATAGTCGAAGTACCCGTAAGGACACACGGGAGCGACTCCGATGTCTACGCCGACGGCAACCTGGGCAGGCGCCACAGGTGCAGAGCATAAAAGGGCAGTTGTGAGAACTGCGAAAGCGAGCACAGTGACTTTGAACATAATTCCTCCTTAACTCGTTCAGAGTTTCAACTTGGACAACTAAAGGGCCAGCATAATACCAAGGATCAACAACGGGCAACCCCTCCAAGCCGATTTGCTGGGCTTAGTTTACTGAGCTTGATGGATCCGCCAGTTCGGCGAACCTTCCTCTTTCTCAATAGATGGCGGCTCAATAGATGCCGGGCTATAACGCATTGAATCACTCCCCTGGGCTTCCTGGTCCATGGTTAAGCGCTGTACAATTCTGTAATTTCGGTATATACTGAAACAACAGTAACGGAAGTCAGCGCCCAACCGGAGGAGAGAGATGATTGCCGCAGAGCTCAACCGGATTAAGGAATCCGCGCTTCAGCCAGTTGCTCCCGCGCATGCCGTACCGCGGATCGGCCTGGAGCAGTACTACAGCGAGGCTGGTCCGGATTACGCCGCCTGGAGCCCTGAGTTCAACATGCATTTCGGCTACTATCGCCCCGGCTTGAACCCGCTGCGGCGCGAAGCCATGCTGGAGCAGATGAACGCGGAGGTGCTCGCACGGCTGCAATTGGGTGACACCTCGAAGCCGCGTCTGCTCGACCTGGGCTGCGGACTCGGCGCGACGCTGCGCAGCATTGCACGCCGCCTCCCGCAAGTGCAGCTGCTCGGACTGACGCGGGTACCGTGGCAGGTGGAGCGCGCACGTGCGCTCAACGAGGCCGCCGGCTGCAGTGAGCGGGTGCGCGTCATCGAAGGCGACTACGAAGACACCATCCTGCCGAGCGCCAGCTACGATGGGGCGTACGCTCTCGAAAGCAGCTGCCACGCGCATGGTGCGGACAAATGCGCTCTGCTGACG
>JBELAE010000290.1:0-6813 GCA_049509155.1 Candidatus Sulfotelmatobacter sp. | reverse complement strand
AAGCAACCTGCTGCTTCGGCTGCATCGGATCCGCCTTGGCCACAGCGACTACAGGCTTAACCTCTGCAGGCTTCGTCACGGCTGGCTTCGAAGCCGGGGCCGCTGGTTTCACGGCTGGCTCCTGCACCATCGCAACCATCGGCGGCGCCGCAACTGGCTTGGCCGCTGGCGTGGAAGGCGAAGCCTTAACCGCAACCGCCTTCACCGGAGCAGACTTCACGGCCGGCGCCGGATCGCTCTTTTCTTTTGCGACGCTGGGCGTCGCGCCCTGCGCATGCAGAGTAAGGATCAGTTGCCCGGCGTCCCCTGGCGTCACCTCATAAGCCATTGCCTTGTCCAGGTCCACCACCACGCTGGTGGTCGGAGGAGTCTTGCCGTCCATGCCGATGCGCACGCCCTTCACTCCGCCGCTGCCCACCGGAATTTTGTTCTGCGCGCTAGCCACCACCGTCTCCGGCAGTTCCACCAGCACGCGAGCCGGCGAACTCAGCTTGGTCACCCTCGGCGTTACCGCATGGCTGGAGGTGATTTCAATGTCAACCCCATCCGGCCCCGGAAGCACATTCACCTTCTGCAGTTGGTTGTGCGCATTACTGCCCGCCTGGTTGCCCGACTGGTTGCCCGAGGACGAAGCAGCCGATGCGGGTTTCGCCGCCGCCGCCGCGGCCACGACTACCGGCTTAGACCCCGGAATCGCCGCGGGCTTCACCGCGGGAGCCGGAGCACCCGGAGCCGGCTTGGCCGTCGCCACAGTCGTGTTGGAACCGTTGGCCTGCGTTTGCTGCAGCGATTTTGCCGTGCTGCGCGCGTTGTCGATGGCGTCAGGGGTCTGGGCCGCAGCTTTCGCAGCCGCAAATCCGCCCGCCGTCACCGTGATTGCCACTGCCAGAATGCCTGTCGTTACTTGCTTCGTCAGCTTCATAGTCATCCCTACTTCTTCGCCGCCGGCGTCCCCGGTTTCCCGGCGCCTGCCGCTGCAGGTGTCAAGTCGTGACTGAAGTACGTGGTCGCGGTGAAGCTCGCGATTACGCTCTCATTCGGCGCGTACTGGTACGTATGCTTGGTCTTCGCCCCGCTCGGATTCCTCGTCGTCGACACCAGCAATCCGCTGATGTTCACGATCCGTTCCAGCTTGCTCACCCGGTCAAAGAAATTCAGCGTCGAATAGTACGGCCCGTCCAGTTCCATGTCGAAAGGCACTTCGGTGTAGTACTGCTGCGACTTGGTGTCTTTCGCCGCATAACGCCGCAGTTCCACGCCTGCCTTCTCGGCTTCCGCGTCCAGCGTTTCGATGAAGCCATCCACCTGCTTTTCGTCAGGCACGATGCGCTGCTCGATCTCCAGTTGCTGTTTCAGCTCGGCCAGTTGCTGTTCCATCTGCTTCAGCTTGGGCCGGTAAGCCTCGAGTTCGTTGTTTTCCCGAATCTTGTCTTCGAGGGTATGCTGCGCCGCCGCGTTGTGGTCGTTCTGGGTCTTGAACAGTGTGAAGTACAACGCCGCGGTCACCACCGCTCCGCCCGCGATCACCGCTCCCCACTGCTTGATGCCCGACAGTTCGCTAAAGTTCGCCATAGGTCTGCCTCGTGCTCCTGATAGTTAGGACTTGGTTAGGACTTTCCCTTCTCGCAGGTCAGCGTGAACTGGAATGCCTGCATGTCCTTGATCTGGTCGTCCTGGTAGGCTTCCTTGATCTCGACGCTCTTGAAGAACCCGGTCTTTTGCAGGTTCGCAATCAGGTTGGCCACCGCGTCCGCGCTCAGCGCCGTGCCTTCCAGGTTCACATTCGCGCCTTGATCGTCCATCTTGCTCAACCACACGGCCTCGGTGTTGTTCACCGTCTCGCCCAGCATGGCCATCAGATTGACCGGACCGCCATTCTGGTTCTGGGTGCGCAGTCCGTCGATCACATCCACGCGGTGCTTGTAGGCGTTGGCCTGGGTTTGGCGCTCCAGAAACCGCGCCTTCACGTCGGCCAGCGTGCGGTTATTGGCTTCCGCCACTTTCATCCGCGCCTCGATTGCCTTCGACTGATGATCCAGCCGGTACCAGTAGCCCAGGTTGAACAACCCGGCTATCACCAGCACCGCCAGAACCTTCAGCTTGGGCGAGCCCATATCGCCCATTTCCATCGTGGGCATCGACGGTCCGCTGCCACCGCGCTTCCCTTTGGATGTTTCGAGCAGGTTGATTTTGATCATAGGGATTCAAAGCTCCTCAGGGCCAAGCCCACCGCTACCGCCATCTGGCCAGGATTATTCTCCACCAGCTCTGCTCCGTGTCCTTCGGTCGGAGGCAGCACGCGCTGGAACGGATTCAACAACTCCACCGGCATCGAGAACTCCTGCCGTAACGCTTCCACCAGGCCCGGCACCTTCGAGGAACCACCCGCCAGGTAGATCTTTTCAATGTGCTCGCCCGCCGCGCTGGCCCGGAAGAAGTCGAACGTCTTCTGAATTTCCAGCACGATAATCTCAGTCACCTGCTGCAGGATCGGCTGCTTCGCGTCCTCGCTCACCGTGCCCACCTTGTTGCCCAGCTTGAGCGACTCGGCGTCTTCAAAGCTCAAATCCAGTTCCTTCTGCAGCGAGTCCGTGTATTGATGCCCGCCCACGCTGACGTCGCGCGGGAACAACGGCGTCGTCCCTTTCACGATGTTGATGTTCATCACGCTCGCGCCCAGGTTCAGCAAGGCCACGACTTGTCCCGGCGCCGGCTGGTAGTTGTACTCGTAGCAGTTCTGCAGAGCCAGCGCGTCGATGTCCACAATAGCCGGGGTGCGTCCGGACATCGAGAGTACGTTGGTGTAGTTCAGAATCTTGTCCTTCTTCACCGCGACGAGGAGAACGTCCATCTGCGGACTGCCCACTTCGTCGGAGAGAATCTGGTAGTCCAGACTCACATCGGCCAAATCGAAGGGAATATGTTGGGCCGCTTCCTTCTCGATGGTCTCGGCCAGTTCCTGGTCGCTCATCGACGGCAATGAGATCTTCTTCACGATCACCGAGTGCCCGCTCACCGCCGTGGCCACGGCCTTGGTCTTGATCGCGTTGTCGAGGAACAGTTTCGAAATCGCGCTCGAAACCGTACCCGAGTCGACGATCATCGAATCCACCACGATGTCGCTCGACAGCGGCTCCAGTCCGAGGTGCGAGACCTCGATCTGCCCGCCCTTTTTCTTCAGCTCGACGGCCTTGATGCTTGAAGAGCCTACATCCAGACCAACAATGGACTTCGATCCCATTCCAAACATGTGCCCACCTTTTTGTCTGGCGCAGGCATTACTGCCCGCGCAGTTTTTCTAACTGTTTCCTAACGTGCTTTCCTAACTTTGTCCGGCAGCTTTTGAAGCCGCCTTCGCTTTGCGTTTCGCTTGCGGTTCCATCTCGCTCGACTTCTCTTCCATCCACTGGTCCAGCCGTGATTTCTTGAAGCGCCAGCGGTTGCCCAGCTTGAACGCGGGAATCTTCTGTTCGCCGACGTATTTGTAAAGCGTGTCCGGGCTCACTCCCAGATACTGCGACGCCTGGCGAATGTTCATCACTTCTCGCGAGTCAGCCATATTTCCTCTTGCCCTTTTCCACTCACAACCGCTTCCCACTCCATTCCCCGGCCAGTGGGATTTGCTTCGGGAGACTGCCTCGCCCTCATTGCCTTGTCCGAGGGCTTTCGGTGTTCCGAGCATATCTCAGCCCCGAAAAACCCCGCCTCGGAGCGTATCTCCGCGTTTCTTAGGGTTTTGTGCCCATTTCTTGGATTTGTCGAGGAACGTACCGTGGGAGGTAATCTATATATTGCGGCGCTAGGCTACTGGCACACAATTAGAAGTGGTTGTCACGCAATTCGCACCTAGTCACCCGCTGAACGGTAACTGAAGTACTACGCACGGTACGGAGGTACTACGTCGTCTGGTGAAGTTACTGCATTGGCAGGCTTTAACTTAAGCACTCTTCGCGGCAAGCGGGTTACCCGCCGATCGGTAAATCCGCTACTGACAAACAATTCCAAAGAACCATCCGTAACAGACAACTGGCCGCGCGACCATTTGTGGATCCGACCGTCGGCTGCCCGGCACGGTATTAAGTGCAGTTCCCCACGCCAAACGGAACGTTCTGGTTTGACCATCGGGGTTCGTCTGGATCCCATTCGCAATGCTGTTGCCCTGCGCCGAGATTTGACCAGTTAAGACGGCGCTGCCGGGATATCGCCCTGAGTTAGTTCGATGCAGGACGACCGATTCGCGGGTAAACTTCTCAACCGTCAAGATGGTAGTTTGTCCGGGGACGTCATTCACGTTGAGGTAGTGGCCATTCTCCCACACCAGTGTGCCGCCCATTCCGTTGGCGCAATCAATGCACCAGTGCATCAACGTGGGCAGGCTCACGGAGTTCTTCTCAATCGTGGCATACCAATTTCCGGCTTTGCCGTCCCAGTGCCCGGGCCACGATGAAGTAAACTCTCCTCCAATACGGTCACCGTGGCGAGTCCCTTTGTAGACCGCCGTCAAGCCTGCTGCCACTCCGGTGGAATCGGCGCGACGGATCACCACAGTATCAGCGTCGAAATTCTCCACGGTCAGGTTTGCCACTTCGCCGGATGGCCATTGACCATTCCCCTGCGAGCCCAGGAAAGTCCACGTCGCGCAGTTGTTCGTCCCCTCACACTCCGTCATCGTAACCGGACTGGCAGCCTGCCCCTTCGGCGCCGCCCCTGCCGGCCTCTTCGCTGTCGGAGTATTCTGGCCCAGACAAATCGCCGTAATCGCGAAGGCCGCGACAATGGCGGACAGGCACGCGCCGAGACAATTCCCTTGGCTCATCGGTGAACCTCAGAAGACGACCGTAACGAACCGGTCTCGCTGCGCATCCGAAACCTCGACGTTGGTTGCGCTCTCACCTACTGAACGTCAGAAACCTTCCCGTTCAGGAACGTCACTTTCAAATCCTTGTAAACCCAGATTTGTTTCGCCCCCAGGTTCACGATCTTGTCAGGCTTGCCGAGTGACCCTTGCACCTGATCGGTAGTCTGCCCCTTCTCAATGGTCTGCGGCTCCGCTGCAGGCGCTGCTGCAGCCGGCTGTGCGGGCTGCTGGGCGGCTTGCTGCTGGTCGCCCTGGGCTCCCTGCTGCTGATCCTGGCCGCCCTGCTGTCCTTGATCCTGCTGCTGCGAATCGTCGCTAACCGACAGCAACTGCCCGATCGTGTCCTCCACGTCGCCCGCGCTGGCCTTCGCCAACGATCCTCGAGGAAACTGAAACACTACGTTCGCCTTGTTGTAGGTCGGCGGATCGGTCTTGTTGCAGGTATCGCACGCCACGATTCCCAGCGTCACCGTATCCTTATCGACGTTGACGTCAACTTTGGTGGGATACACCTTGTCGCCCTTGGCAAACAATTTCGTGGTCTGCCCCTCCGACTGAGAAAAATGTCCCAGCAGAGCTTTCTTTCCCGCCACCGCCAACCCGCTCGGGGGATGCACCGTGCCGCCCTCATACTTGTTCGTGAGCGAGGTCTTTTCCGAATAAGGCGAGCCCAGCACGCCGCCTTTCTGCACCGCCAGCAGTGTCCCCGCATCGACCACGGAATATCCGCTCGTATCCGATCCCATCTTCACCAGTTTGTACTGCGCGGCCAGCTGCTCCTGCAAAGAAACGCCCTGCGCAACGGCTCTCGGCAAGGTCAAAGTGAAGAACGTGGCAAACAGGGTAACGAATAAAGCAGCGCACAAAATTTTCGCGCACAAAACCACCACACGCGGAATCATCCTCTCGATCTTCTGCCCCATCTTCTGCCCCATGTCTGCAATTCTCCTCTCAAATCCGTTCTCTGCAAGCCAATCACATCAGGCCTGATGATTCTGCACAAATTTCCAACGATATCTGAACAACAGGGTTTTGTTGAACCTGGTTGAACCTGAAAGCTGCCGAACCAGAGTTTAGCCGAACTAGAAACTTAGCTGAGCCAGAAATTGCCCGAGGTGAACCAACAACGTGAACCAAGAACGTGAAGCATTAGCGCGAAACAAGAACGCGAAATAAGAACATGAAACAACAACGTGGAGCGCCGCCCCTGAGGCGACGCTCCACTGTCAATTACAGTTCATCCTGCCGACCAGCAACTGCAAACCTACTGCGAGCCGCCTCCCGATCCCGCTTCTGCCTTGGCGTCTGACACCGCCTGATCTGCAGCCTTGTCCTGGTCCGCCAGGGCCTGGCTCGCCGACTTGTCCGGTGCCGGCGGTGGAACGTCAGACGGCACCGTGCTGGTATCCGGAGCTTTCGGCATGCCTCCGGTTCCCTGCTTCGACGCCATTTCCTTCATCCCATTGTCCAGTTGCTCGGCGAAGTGGTTATGCATTTCCTGCAGGTCGTCGACCGCAACCAGCACGGTCTTGCCAGACGCGCAGTCGCCCTTCTTGGCACTCGAAACACTAACACTCACTTTCTGGTCTCCATCGGGAGTGTCAGTGAGCCGCGTGATTACGTCGCCTTGCGTCAGCGCGCATTCCTGACCGTCGGCAACCACGTCGAGTTCCGAGGCCACGATGAAGATGCGCTGCGCCGGATCCAGTGCAGGAGGAGGCGCTTGATCGCTCGCCGCCGCCGGTGCCGCCGCCGCGCCACCGCCCTGCGCCGCCGCCTGCGTCTGCGCCGCCGCAAGTTGCGCCTTCACTTCGTCGGCAATGGCTCGCTTCACTGCCGGCGATAGCGCCACCGGACCACTCGGAGCCGCTGTCGCCTGTCCGTTGCTAGCGACCTGATCATCCGCCGGCGCAGCGTTCGCTGCATCGCCGGCTGCCGCTGCGTTAGCTTCCGCC
>JBELAE010000029.1:0-27703 GCA_049509155.1 Candidatus Sulfotelmatobacter sp. | reverse complement strand
GTGCCGCCCGCCAGTTCCTTGCGCACACCGGAGAGCACCAGGCGCAGATCGTAATGGCGGACGGCCGCCGAAATCCTTTCCCAGCGGCGGAGCGCCTGTTCCAGCAACTGGCGCTGGGCCAGTTCCATGCGGTGAGTGAGATCGTCGAGCCTCTGCTGGCGCTGGTGAATAAGCTCCATCATGCGGGCGAACGCGCCATGCTGCGCCAGTTCGGTAAGAGTCTGGCGGCCTATCAGCAGGCGATAGCGCATGGCGCGGCTGAGGCGGTCATGCAAAGCGGCGGCGTGATCTTCCACTTCCCGGCGGGAGCGAATGACGAGTTCCGCGGCTGCCGAGGGCGTGGGAGCGCGCAGGTCGGCGACGAAATCGATGATGGTGAAATCGGTTTCGTGGCCGACTGCGGAGATTACGGGGATTTCGGACGCCGCGACCGTGCGAGCTAGAGCTTCGTCGTTGAACGCGGCCAGATCTTCGGCCGAGCCGCCGCCGCGCGCGATGATGATTACATCCACATTGTCGTGCTGGTTGAAGAACCGCACGCCTGCGGCCACTTCGCGCGAAGCCGCATCGCCCTGGACCTGCGCCGGAAAGATCAGGACATTCACCGAATGGTGGCGGCGCTGGAGCACGTTCAGAATATCGCGCAGCGCGGCAGCCTGGGTCGAAGTGACAACGCCAATGCGTGAGGGCAGGGAGGGGATCGGCTTCTTGCGCTCGGGCGCGAACAGGCCTTCGGTTTCAAGTTTGGCTTTGAGTTGCTCAAAGGCCAACTGCAGCGAGCCAGCGCCCTTGGGCTCAATGTATTCGGCGGAAATTTGCAGTTCGCCGCGATCTTCGTAGATGGTCACGCGACCGCGCACTACGACCTGCAAGCCGTCGGCGGGACGGAAGCGCAGCAGACGCGCGGCAGAGCGGAACATCACTACGCGAATCTGCGCGCTTCCATCTTTGACCGTGCCGTCTTTGAGGGTGAAGTAGAGATGGCCGGAATCGGGCGCGCGGAAATTGGAGATTTCGCCTTCCACCCATGCGTCAGAATATTCGCGTTCGATGTGCGAACGCACCGAGGCGACCAGGTCGCGAACTCTCCAGACCCGGCGCTCCGGCGGGCGGAAGCTGAAACCCATCTGATCGGCGAGGGAGGACATTGTCGGCAGTGTACCGCAACGTGAGGATTCGAGAAGGTACAAGGCGAGGTTTCGTTGGGAGCGAGGCCTCGACGGGTCAACCCGTTGGCTGATACAACTTCTCTACGGAGCGAGGGTTTGCAATCGAGTACAGTGCCTGAGCGCGGCATCCAGTCGAGTGAATGAGCGAGGATGCATTATGTTTCATACCGTGGCATCAAGAATCCGTTGGGTCACAATGGCGGCAGCCGTGACGGTTGTTCCCGCGATGAGCGGCCAGCAAGCAACCACGGCGGCTCCCGTACCCGTGCAGATTGTCGCTGCGCGAAAAGTGTTTATTTCCAACGCCGGCGCCGACGTCGCTGCGCAGGCCACTTTTAAACGTGCGGGAGAACCCGATCAGGCCTATAACCATTTCTACTCGGCGATGCAGACCTGGGGCAGATACGAGATCGTATCCACGCCCGGCGAGGCCGACCTGGTTTTTGAACTAAGTTTTACGGCGCCAATGTACTACAACGGGAACATGCCGATCTACGAACCTCAGTTTGGATTGAGAATCCTCGATGGCAAGACGCATTTCCTCCTGTGGAGTTTGAGTGAGCCGGTGGAGGGTGCGTTCCGAAAAGCTACGTGGATCAAGAATTTCGACCAAGGGCTGGGCGCGCTCATGGATGATCTAAAGAAGCTGTCGCTGCCGGGTAGCGTGGATCCCTCCAAGAAATAACCAGTCCGCGCCACGGGCCGCGCGGTCGCGGGTCTTCTTTTGGCGCGTCGCCGCGCTCGCCGTAGCGCGGCACCGCTATAATTCTTCCGCTATGAATCTCGAAGAAAAAGTGGCTGAACTGAAGAAGCGGAACCAGCTCGCCGAGGATGGCGGAGGCGCGAAGCGGCGCGAGCGCCAGCATAAAGAGGGCAAGATGTCGGCCCGCGAGCGCGTGGAGTTTCTGCTCGACGAGGGGACGTTCGAGGAGACCGACAAGTTGGTCACTCATCGCTGCAATGACTTCGGCATGGCCGAGCAGAAAATTTATGGCGATGGATTCATAACTGGCTACGGGCGCATCGAGGGGCGGCTCGTCTACGTGTTTGCCCAGGACTTCACGGTGTTTGGCGGGTCGCTCTCGGAAACGAACGCCGCAAAGATCGTGAAGATCATGGACCTGGCGGCGAAAATGGGTGCGCCGGTGATTGGGCTGAACGATTCGGGAGGGGCGCGGATTCAGGAAGGCGTGATGTCGCTGGCGGGCTATGCGGATATTTTTCTACGTAACACGCTGTATAGCGGGGTGGTGCCGCAGATTTCGGCGATTATGGGGCCGTGCGCGGGAGGGGCAGTCTACTCACCGGCGATTACTGATTTCGTGCTGATGGTCGACAAGACCTCGTACATGTTTATCACTGGGCCGGATGTCATCAAAACGGTGACGATGGAGGAGGTGACGAAAGAACAGCTGGGCGGCGCGATGACGCACAATGAAACCTCAGGCGTGGCCCACTTTCTGGCGCATGACGACGCGGAGTGCCTGTCGATGGTGCGCGAGCTATTGAGCTTTTTGCCGTCGAATAATCTGGATGAGCCTCCGCGAAAAGTGTGTAGCGATCAGGTGGACCGCGCCGACGCCTCGCTTGACACGATCGTGCCGGCGCAGTCGAACCAGCCGTATGACATTAAGGATGTGATCCACGCGGTAGTAGACGACGCTTACTTTTTCGAGGTGCAGGAACATTACGCGAAGAATATCGTCGTGGGATTTGCGCGGCTTGACGGACGGCCGGTCGGCATTGTCGCCAATCAGCCGTCGGTGCTGGCGGGAACGCTGGACATTAATGCATCGGTGAAAGGCGCGCGGTTTGTGCGTTTCTGCGATTGCTTCAACATTCCGCTGGTGACGTTTGAAGACGTGCCGGGATTTCTGCCTGGGACCGCGCAGGAATATGGCGGGATCATCAAGCACGGCGCCAAGCTGCTGTATGCGTTCGCGGAGGCGACGGTGCCGAAGGTCACCGTAATCACGCGCAAGGCTTACGGCGGGGCTTATTGCGTGATGGCGTCGAAGCACATCCGCACGGACGTGAATTATGCGTGGCCGACGGCGGAGATTGCCGTGATGGGACCGGAGGGGGCGGTCGACATTGTTTATAAGCGCGAACTGGATTCGGCGGCCAATCGCGAGCAACTTCGGCGGGAGAAGATTGATGAGTTTCGCGACCGGTTTGCCAACCCTTACGTCGCGGCTGATCGGGGATTTGTCGATGCGGTGATCCAGCCGAGGGAGACTCGGAAGAAGTTGATCCAGGCCCTGGCCATGCTGGAGACCAAGCGGGATAAGAATCCGCCGAAGAAGCATGGGAACATTCCCTTGTAACGAAATTCCTCGCAGAGGTGAATTCCATGGATCGAACTGCGGTGACTCAGCGTGTCCTGCTGGTCTATTCCGGAGCGCTTACGATTGTGCTGTGCGTAGTGCTCCTGAGTGGCTCTTCGTTTCAGTCCCAGTCGAAGAAGGGCAGTTTTGACGAGCTTGATGTCAAGCGGATCAACCTGCTTGAGCCGGACGGAACACTGCGGCTCGTGATCTCCAATCGAGCGAACTTCCCTGGATTGATCGTGAAGGGAAAAGAGTATCCGCATGATCGGCAGACTGCGGGGATGCTTTTCTTCGACGATGAGGGCACGGAAAACGGAGGCCTCATTTTCGGAGGATCGAAGGACAAGGACGGGAAGGTTGAGAGCTGGGGACATCTCAGCTTTGATCAATATCAGGGCGACCAGATCATGGTGCTCGAAGGCGGAGAGAGCGACGTCCAACGCTATGCAGGAATCAAGTTTGTCGATCAGCCGGATGTTCCCATGAATCTTGTGACGGACGCGCTGAAATTGCCCGAAGATCAACGGCGAGCCCGGATGCGGCAGATATTCAGCGGAAAGAACAAAGAGCAGACACGAGTCTTTCTGGGCAAAGAACCGGATCGCGGGGCCAGCTTGCAGTTACGGGATACGGAGGGCAGAGATCGAATCGTGCTGAAAGTTGCAGCCGACGGCAACCCCTCGATGCAATTTCTGGATGATCAGGGCAAAGTTGTTGCGCAGTTTCCGAAGGAGACACGATGAAGCGAACATGCGCGATGGTGATTCTCTGTATGGCCGCGGTCGTCGCGAATGCGCAGGATCCCACTACCTGGCTGGCAGACCTCCCGCAGGCCAAGGACTATGTTCAGAAGCGGGCTTCGAGCTATGACCGAACCGGCGGGAATGCAGATGCGCGGCAGATTGCGGCGGGGGAGACACTTACTCTGCTCGATGAGGCTGGACCGGCGCTGATCAGCCATGTTTGGGTCACAATTGCCAGCGATGATCCGAATCATTTGAAGGCTTTGGTGCTGCGCATGTACTGGGATGGGGAAGCTGCGCCTAGCGTGGAAACGCCCATTGGTGACTTCTTTGGGCTGGGGCTGGGGGACTATCACCTGTTTCAATCGCTGCCTTTGTCCGTGGGAGCCGACAAGGCTCTGAACAGTTTTTTTTCGATGCCTTTTCAGAGGCACGCGCGCATTACGGTGACGAACGAAGGCGCACGCAAGGTCGACGCGTTTTATTTCAATATCGACTATCGGGCTTACAGCAAGCCTCTGGCTGGGGATCTGCTTTACTTTCATGCGCAGTATCGGCAGGCTGCGCCGGCTCGTGGGTGGACGAATCAATGGCGTTCGAATGGTGATGCGATCGTCAACGATAAGAAGAATCTGAACGGCGAAGGCAACTACGTGTGGATGGAAGCGACTGGGCGCGGGCATTTTGTGGGCGTGACCATGTCAGTGCTAGAGAATCAAGATGGGTGGTGGGGCGAGGGCGATGACATGTTTTTTGTTGATGGAGAGACGCTGCCTTCGATCAACGGGACTGGGTCGGAGGATTATTTTCTGGGAGCGTGGGATTTTGGCGGGCGGGCGTTTTCGTATGGACTGTTTGGGGCGCCGGTGGTGGGGCAGGAAGTTGCAGGCGGGCGATGGTCGCTGTATCGGTTTCATCTGGATTCGCCGATTCCGTTTACGAAATCGTTGCGGGCGACGATTGAGCATGGGCATGCCAACCACCGGTCGGATAATTATTTTTCGGTCGCGTATTGGTACCAGAGTGAACCGCATGCGGCGTTTCCGGCGCTGCCGGCCCTGGAGCAGAGAATTCCACGGATTTATGCGGTGGGCGGGCTGGGGAATGCGGGGAAGTGAGTACGAAGACTTCGTTGCCACGGATTCGCGCGGATTTCAACGGATACTTCTTTGACGAAGGTGCGGAACCTATGAGGGGTGCGGCGTAACGGCAGGGATGCTTCGACTTCGCGGTGAGGATCGGTTTGCTCTCCGCACTTCTGCGCGCTCAGCATGACAGACGTGCGGGCTAACGAGAATCCGGCAGGAAAAAATAAGAGTTCCGAGGTGGTGTGGGGTCCATTCGTCTCGGCCAGTAGCTCGCGTTTGACCCTTGCTCGACCTGCTTTCAGAGCTTCCCTTGCCGCGCGATCTTCGCTTGGGCTCCGGGCTCACCGCCAACCGGATAAACCTACCCTACGCCTCGGAACTCTATCTTGCCTTCAACATTTCTTCTTCGTTCTCCTCAACCAGCGCTTTGCTATAGACCCTCGCTCACCCTCCTTCCCAACCTTGCGATCGGGAAAGTGATTCTGCTCGAGCCCCGGACGCCGCACCAACCGGAAAAACTTAAGAAGCTGTCAAAGAACGATCTTGTTGTACTCCTTCTATTTTTTCAGTCAATCGAAAATACGCGTTTGTAAGTACATGTATTTTCAATCGAGTGCAGCCCGTTCACAGGCCGGTGACCGGATTTGGTGCAGACGCGCCAAGCATTTCCCGTGGAGGCCACGCCAGACGAGGCTTTGAACATGATTCCTTTGGAAATGATTCAGCGCGTAGTGAAGTTCAGGTTTGTGATGGTCCTGTGAATATCGCGCACTTCCCGTGACTGGCAAGGGATTTGAGGTCAGGATTTAGGTGGAGACAGCCGCCCGCGGCTGTCAGTCGCGCGCAGCTCGACTCTTTTCCTACCCTCCACTCGACCGCTTCTTCGCCACGACCGCTCCGCCCTTGCCCTTCTTACCCTTCCCGCCCGCCACAATATCCGCAATCGTCGTATTTTCCAGAATCTTCGCGGCCGCGTCCCGCACCTCCAGAAACACTTCATACAGCGCCCGGTGGTCCGCATCTTTGGCAATCAGACTTCGCAACTGCTCCGCGTCTCCCAGCGGCGCCAGCGGACCATCCACCAGTCGGATAATATCGCTCAGCGGAATCTCTGCCGGATCGCGCCTCAGTTGGTAGCCGCCGCGCGCGCCCCGCACACTGTCGACAATGCGCGCATTCTTCAACTCCAGCAGAATCAGTTCCAGGAACTTCTCCGGCAGATCGCTCTCCGCTGCGATTTCCCGGATCTTAATCGCGCCCTGATCATGCCGCCGGGCCAGTGTCATCATGGCCTGCAGCGCATACAACCCTTTTTGCGAGATCTTCAATTTCCGCCCACCCTCACGCCCCGCCCCTGATTGTGCCCCATTTCGCGCCCCTTGCCTAGACCGCTGAAGATGCCCGCTGAAGATGACCGCTTAAGCTGCCCGCCGAAGCTGCCCATGCCGCCGAAGGATATACTGATAAATCGAGTTCTGCCTCGAAGAGGTCCCCGGCGTGGAAAGCTTATTCCCGCTCGTAATCCTTGCTTTCTGGGCTGTCGTCTTCGCCGTGCGCAAGATCGCCAAGGAGCAAGGCGCCACCCGCGACCTCAGCCGCCAAGCCGATGCCTACTCCGCTCAGGGGAATTTGTCGCTCGAAGAGCACACCGTACAAGCTCTTGTCAAAAAGGTCGAGCGCGAAGGCGGGCCCAACGGCATCGAAGTAGGCATCTACCTCCGCCGGCTGGCGCGGGTAAAGATGAAGCAGCGCGATCAAGCGGCAGCCATTCCGATTCTTCAGCGCGTCTTGTCCATCCAGGAATCGCATCTCGGCCCGAACTCCACCGATCTCCTGCAGACCCTCGACTGGCTGGCACAACTCCTGCGCGCCAAGGGAGACTCCGACGGCTCGGTGGCCATGCTCCGTCGCATGCTCGCGATCCAGTCCGTCACCTTCGGAAAAAACGACCTGCGGTCGGCCGCCGTCCACAATACCTTGGGCTTGGTGCTGCACCGGAAAGGCGCCGCCGAGGAAGCAATCCAGGCATTCCGCCGCGCCCTCGAAGTTCGCGAGAAGAATCCCGACTGCCCCGAAAACGACCTGGCGGTCAGCCTCAACAATCTCGGAAACGTCTTGCTGCAGCAAAACCAGGTTGAGGAAGCCGAGCGCATACTTCGTCAAGCGCTGTCCGTTTACGGTAACTTCGTGCTGCCCGATTGTCCCGACCTCGTCAGCCCACTCACCGGACTCGCTGAACTGCTCTGGAAAAAGGGGGACTACGCAGCAGCCGAGCCGCTCTTTCGCCAAGCCATCGAAATCCAGGAGAAGGCCTTCGGAGCGGAAGATCCCAGGCTCATCTCCACTCTCGTTCCTCTGAGCCGCATGCTGACCCAGAAGCAGGACTATGCTGGCGCCGAACCGCTCCTGCGCCGCACGCTGGCCCTGCAGGAGAAGTCCGGACCTTCAGATTCCCTCACCGTAGCTGAGACCCTCGAGGCTCTTGCCGCTGCGCTGCGCGCCAAAGGCGAGTTGGCAGAATCGGTCGCGATGCAGCGACGGGTGCTCGCCATCAAAGAAAAACTAATGCCTCCGCAGAGCCCGGCCATTTCCACCACCATCGGCACGCTCGGCCGAACTCTCTGGCAGCAGCACCAATATGCAGAGGCAGAGACTTACATGCGACGCGCTCTTGAAATTGGCGAGGCCGCAGGAGAGCCAGCCAACGTGTTCGTCTCGAACCAACTCCTCAACCTGGGACAGTTGCTTCAGGAAAAAGGCGACTTCGCCAGCGCCGAGCCCCACGTCTGGCGTTCGCTGGCGTTGCGGGAAAAGGCACTGGGCGCGGATCATCTCGCCTGCGCCCAAGCCCTTGAGACGCTCGCCGCCTTGCGCATGGCGCAGGCAGATCCCAAGGGTGCCGTGCCATTGTTGCGTCAGGCTCTCAGCGTGAAAGAAAAAGGCCTGAAGCCGACTGACCCGCAGATCGCGGCAACTCTGGTCAACCTCGCCGTGACGCTACCGCAGGCCGGCCCTCTCGACGAGTCCGAGGCGCTGCTGCGTCGCGCACTCCTGATCTACGAAAATACGTTCGGGTCCGAGCATCGGGCCACGGCCTCCACGGTATTTCAGCTGGCCGCATTCCTTCACCGGCGCGGCAAATTCGCCGATGCGGAACCCCTCTATCGGCGCGCCCTGGCGCTTACGGAAAAATTGTACGGGCCAGAACACGCCGAAACCGCTGGCGTCATGGGCATGCTGGCAAAACTGCTTCACGCCACCGGAGATGTCACTGGCGCCCGGCTTCTCATGGGACACGCTTACAAGGTCGCCTCAAAGACTCTCGGCGAACGCCATTCCACTACCGTCGACATGAAGAATACTCTGAATGGATTGATGATGAAGTCCGTGTCACTGCAAGTGAATTGACAACGACAGAGCGGCCGAATCAGGTTATTGCCACATCGAACACATTGTGGCTCTCGACCGGAACGCTGCACAAACGGCGCTCATACGCTTCGTACATCCCCTCGAAACTCCGATCCCAGGAAGTTTCCAAAGCCAGCTGCCGCGCCGCCACTCGCATCGCGGAAAGCAACTCGGGTTCGTCCATCAATCGCGCCGTACCGGCCACAAACTCCTCAAAGCCGGACGCGACGTATCCTGTACTCCCGTGGCGCACCGTGTACTGCGGCCCTCCACGATCAGTTACGACAGCGGGCACTCCCGAAGCAAGCGCCTCCAGCACCACCAGACCAAACGTATCGGTCTCCGAAGGAAAGGCCAGCACATCGAAATTCGCGAATGTGCGCGACAACGCCGCGCCCGTCAGCACGCCCGTAAACTCGGCCTGCCGCATATTGTTCCGCAACCATTCCTGTTCCGCACCTTCCCCGACCACTACAAACTGAAAATCCCGATAGCCCCGGTCCAGCAACGCCTGCTCCAGCCGCGCTAGCGTGCGCACGCTCTTCTCCGCCGTGAGCCGTCCCACATAACCGATGCGAAACGGTCCATCCCTTCGGTCGCGAAGCGACGGATTGAAAATCGTCGTGTCCACTGCATGCGACATCAGATAGCACGGTTTGCCCGTCGCCGCCTCCAGCACCCGAATCATCTCCTGGTTGGGCGCGAACAGCAGCCGTGGAATGTGGTAGAACCGCGCCGAAGCGCGAAAACTCAACCGCTCCGTCACGTCCGCCAGTTTCCCGGCAACGGCCTCGGGAAGAAACGAAACCGCGGCCGCCATGCGCCGCCGCGCGAACTGGTGAATATTGGTTTGCCACGTTGCCGCCAGCGGAATCCTCAGCTTGTAAGCGATATACGCCCCCAGCGTGCCCACATCGCTAGGCCCCGTGATCTGCACCACATCCGGACGGAAGTCTCGCAGCAGCGGTGCCAATTTCCGGTAGTGCCTCAGGAAGAGCAGGTCGTAGTCGTGCGCCCGGTCGAGCGGAAATTTCACCGGACCGCGTTGCAGTTGCACCCGTGTAACTGGCCCTGCCGTCGCGATCTCATTGTGCGGGCCCGCATGCACCATCAGGAACGGTATCTCCTGGCGTCGGGCGAAGGCCTCGAAGTGCCGGCTGGTTTGGGCCACTCCGTCCACTTCATGGTAGACGCAGGAAAAAAATGCGACGCGCGGACTTTCCTTCTTCACGACAGAACCTCGAACTTCACGAGAGCGCCTCTGACGAAACCGCATCTTCCCCGGAAATCAGTTCTGAAGCCGACATAAATTCCGGCGCAATCTCCCGCGGTTGTTTCGAAACCTCGGCCTGGAACATGCGCTGCATCGCCCGCTGCACCAGCGCATTCTCCAGCAGCCGTATGCTCGACAAGATCCGTTCCACATACGCGGGCGGAGCCTTCCATAGCGACGAGACGGGCCGGTCGGGGCCGCCGTTCGCATCAGGATGAAAAATGCGTTCGTCCCACCGTTGCGAACCGGCCGGGTATTCAGGGTAGTTGCGGATCACGTCGAGCAGCGTCCGTGTCGTGCGGATGCTCACCGGCTCGCTGTACTGCGGCATCAGCAGCACGTGGCTGCGCTGCTCCAGCCGGATTTCTTCCACAAACTCGCCAAACGTTTCCGCACAGGTCAGATTCAGCGCCCCGCTGGCCGCGCACCCGTGCCGGTCTCCGCCCGAAACCAACGGGCGATTCCATTCCTCGGCGAGTTGCGCCACTCGATTGTTTTCCCGAGTGCTGCGCGTGGCGTTGATCTCGAACGCATGCAGGAACTCGACCGCGTAGTTCAGAAATTTCTCCAGAACCTGGCCGTCCCGGTGAACTCCCACGCAAGTCTGCGTCCACAGTGGATGATTGAACGCCACCAGAACACCAGGGAACGCACTTAGCATGGCCAGCAGTTCACACAAAATCTCTTCATTCGGGTGCCGCGTATACGCTGCCAGGTCATCCATGATGGCCTGCGCCTGCCGACCCGGCAGGTTGTGCACTCCGAGATGGAAAATCGTTCCCTGGAACGGCACGCTCCACTCCAGCGAGATCGGCGTCTCCGCCGTTTCCCGCTCCATCCGCAACATGACCGGCGCTTCGATGTTGTCGTGGTCGGTGAGCGAAACCAGGCTCTTCAATCCCAGCGTGTTCTCGATCTGATTTCTTTCCGTCTCGTAGGCCAGTTGGGGCGTCAGCGGCGGAGTCCAGTAGGCCCGCGCGAAATCCACCGGAATCCTCGACCTCCTGCATTGTCTCTGCAGAGCCTCATGCAGCATCGGGCCCTTGCGGGCCAACTCCGGTATTAACCGCAGGCTTTCCTTCGAGCGGTTCGTATGGCCGTGCAGTGAAACCCCGGTCCGAGTATCCCGGCCAAGGTTGGGGCCACGCCAGAAGCAAGAAAGTTTTGTTTCGGCCATTCGTAATTGTTTGTAGTACGGGAACGTTAATTTTAGCCTAGCACGTCTGGCTTAGCGATCAATTCTTTGCCGCCGCACCTAATCAGTTAGACGCGCCGATCCTTGCTTCTCAAGGCTAACCGGGAAATAATTTTTCGCGGGATCAAACCGGCTACTCCCCAATTACGGTCGTAACTTTCTCGCACCATTCTTTGTGCTATACTCTTTTTGACGCTTTTTCCACGGTTTGCTCGTGACGCGGTGGTCCCTCGTTGGATCAGATTCATCTCCGCCTTTCCTGCCCGCCGTTTAGTTCCAGCGTGAATTCAAATCAATATGAGCGGCATGAAAGCTTCACCGGTGCATTCGTGTATCGAGCTGTATACCCTCAGGCCCCTCCAGAAAGAAACAACCTAGCATGACCACATTTACAGAACTGCCCTTATCGGCTGCCTTGCAGCAGAAACTCGCGGCAGCCGAATTCATTACCTTAACGCCGATCCAGGAGCGCGCGATCCAGCCCGCCCTTGAAGGAAAAGATGTCATCGGCACCGCCCAGACCGGCACTGGCAAGACGCTTGCATTCTTGATTCCCGTGATCGAAATGCTGCGCAAAGAGTCCTCGGGCCACGCCGTCGCTCTCGTCCTGTTGCCCACCCGCGAACTCGCCATGCAGGTCCACGAGGTCTATGAGAGCTTGCGCAGCAAGAACATGCCCCAGGCCTCGCTCGTCATTGGCGGCGTATCAGAAAAAGCTCAGATCCAGGGTCTGCGCGCCGGCTCGCTGATCATCGCTACTCCCGGCCGCTTGCAGGATCTCACCGATCGCCGCTTCGCCGACCTCCGTCACATCAAAATGCTGGTCCTCGACGAAGCCGACCGCATGCTCGACATGGGCTTCCTTCCCGCCATCCGCCGCATTCTGGCGTTATTGCCGAAGACGCGCCAGACACTATGTTTCTCGGCCACGCTCGAAGCATCCGTCGCCGGACTCGTGCATGAATACATGCGCGATCCCGTCCGCGTGGCTCTCGGCTCGGTGCTGAAGCCCGCCGAAAGCGTGGAACTCAAAGCCTACGAAGTTCGTCCCGGCGAAAAGCTCGACGTTCTCCGCCAGCTTCTCTACGCGGAAAAAGGTCAGACCCTCATCTTCACCCGCACCAAGCGCGGCGCTCAGCGCCTCGCTCAGGAACTCGCCCGCGACGGCTTCACCGCCACCATGATTCACGGCGATCGCTCGCAGTCCCAGCGCAACGGCGCGCTCAGCGGATTTCAGGAAGGCCGCTTCCAGGTGCTGGTCGCAACCGACATCGCCTCTCGCGGCCTGCATTGCGACGACGTCGCTCACGTCATCAACTACGACCTGCCGAAAATGGCAGAAGACTTCATCCACCGCGTCGGCCGCACCGGACGCGCCGGATTATCCGGTCGCGCCACGACGTTGGCCGCCGGCGTCGAAGTCGTCGAACTCCGTAACATTGAGCGCACCCTGAAGCTGCGCATCGAGCGCATGCAAATGGACCCCTCCGGCGCACCTCAGCCCAAGCGTCACATCCAGAACACGCTGGCCTCCCGCACCCTAACCAGGTTGCCCGGCGAAGTTTTCGTCTAAAGGCTTTCGACTAAAAAGGGAAAGTGGGTGCCCCATTTCTCGCGTTCTTTGCGAGAAGTGGGGCTTTTCCCCGACGTTACACTGTTGACCTCTTAATGCCCGATCTTCCCGCTTGGCAAAAAAACTTCCGCGGGCCCGGGCTCATCCTCAGCGCCAATACGGAATAGCGCCGCCTGCGCTTCGGCGAGCTCGCGCAATTCCTGCATCTCGTCGACGACGACGCCGTCTTCCGGCTTGTTCTCTTTGCGCTGCACTCTGCGCTCGGCCTTGTCCCGCTGTTTCTGTTGCCGGGTCTGTTCTTTTTGGCGTTTAGTAAATGTTGATCGTCCTCTTGGCATTCACAGTCCCTCCTGGTTCTTGTCGCTAGATCTTTGTTGCTTGCGGCGATTGCCTGCAGCCCTGGCGCTCGCGCCCGGCAGTTTCCCAACTACCAGCGCGGTTCGCGCGGCTGCCGTGCGTGTCCCTGATAATCATCGCGTCCACGTCCGCCACCACCACCACCGCCAAACTTCTTCCCACCACCACCGCCGCCACCACTCCTGGGACGATCCGTCTTGGGCTGCGCCTCGTTGATCTTCAACGCGCGTCCGCCCAGTTCCGTCCCGTTCAGCGCCGCGATCGCCTTGTCCGCCTCAGCGGGATTGGTCATTTCCACGAACCCGAAACCCCGCGCCCGGCCCGTCTCCCGATCGGTCACGATGCTCACTTTTTCCACCGCACCGTGAGCCTCGAAAACGGTTCGCAACTCCGACTCGGTTGTGCTGTGGGGCAAATTACCTACGTAAAGGTTCTTCATTGCAGTTCCTCTCTGAGTAAATCATCTAAAGTCCGGGTTTCTAAAGGCTGAGTTTCCAAAGGCCGACTTTCCAAAGCCCTGCCTTCCAAAGTTTTGAATTCAGCCGCGGCCCGCTTAAACTCTCTGCCTTCGAGATCGCGCGGCGGCGCCGGCTGGTTCTGCGTCGCTTTCGAGCGCGCATGCGAGAGCGACCGCACCGCGGAAATTCGCCGCGAAGCCTCCAGAATCCCCCAACGCTGCGACATTTCTCCGGGAAGCACCACCGCCAGCGCTGCTCTGACGTGGTCGCTTACACTCTGGTCGCCGCTCGTCTGAACTATCGGAGCCCGATCCGCATTCGGAGCATCCGCCAGGTAGCCCGGCTTCCCCACCAGAAAAGAAATCTGCTGCGGCGGCGTGGCCCGCCGCATGTCGTCACAAAACCTGTCCCGATGCCCCAATCCGCTTTCCATGTCGATCAGCACCAGGCTGTAAAGATCCGCCCGCCACCACGACCGCGCCTCGCTGATGTCGGCCGCGCAATCCACTTCCATGCCCAGCTTTCTCATGGACTCGGCCCGTCGGTCGCGCATGTTCGCCGAAGCATCCACCAGCAGAACGCGCCTATTTTTCAGCTTACCAGGCAGAGGCACGGAGACCGGTAACCCCAGGAACGGTGCGCTCACGCCACCACCGGCTTCGGCTCAGAGCCCGCTGTTCCCGCGATCGGTTTCACTTGCGCTTCCAGGTTCTTCATCAGCTTGCGATTGCGCATCCGTTTCGCAATGTTCTGCCGCCGCACTCGGTTATACCTCGACTTGTCGCCGTTAATTCTGGACATAAAACACTCCTGTCATTCGGGCAGGTTGATTAAAATAGATCTACTGGAACCATTCCGCGTGGGACGGTATTTGACCGCGTCCTGGCCCGACCCTGAGCACAGAACGACCACTGAATTATTCAGGGATACTCGCCAATACAGAAAAGACGCCCCTCGATCTCTCAATCTCTCAATCGCGAAGGCGCAAAATTAGGACATGGGTCTTCGAGGTTAAGTATTTTAAGTATACGCTGTCTACCCTAATCCTGCCGAGCAAAACCAGCGACCGACTATCCTGCAGGTTACGCGTGCGGGTTGCCCCACATGCAATGCGAGGCAAGACTCCTAGGGACAAGTGAGCTGCGCGGTGCCGACCACGGTGCATCCTCCGCCACAGGCGTTGATCGCAAGGCACTCGGTCGGTTGGTATGCGAAAACCGTGTACGAGCCGCTTGCTCCGCTCAGGCATTGCGCCACGCCTGCGTTCGTAACCGACACTTCACTGGTGGACGCATTTTGCTGGCACGCACCCCACAGCGCCGGCTGTGGCGTAAGCTCGCCCGCCGGATTCACGTACGTCCCCGTCGCCACGAACGCCACCTGCCCGCCGGGATAATCCTGCGCATCGGCCGCCACCGGACTCACCGTGATCGCTTGCAATCGACCCGGCTGTATCGGCCCAATATTGGCTGGCGAAGCCCCGCGGCCGCACGACAACGCAAACCAGGCAACCAGAAACAGCCCGAAAAGAAAGAGGGTGAACTGAGGTTTTTCCATGACCCCTCCGCGAAGCCAAAGACGCGGCTGAAAGCGAAAACGTCGCAGCCTCACGCACTGAATCCGGGCCGCCTTCGCATTCCCGCTTGCTATTCCCCCATTTTACGGGTACTATGCACTTGTACGTTAGTCCGAGTCGGACCAGAGCAGTTCTTGCCTCAACAGCCAGTAACCGCCAGCAGTACCTCCGATATCTCTCCAGCGTAAAATTGATCAAACAAAGGAACACCTAACACCATGGCAGAACAAGGAACAGTGAAGTGGTTTAACGACGCCAAAGGCTACGGCTTCATCAGCCGCCAGTCCGGCGAAGACGTTTTTGTGCATTTCTCGGCGATTCAAGCAGGCGGCTTCCGTAGCCTGCAAGAGGGCCAGACCGTGCAGTTCGACGTGACCAAGGGCCCCAAGGGCTGGCAAGCTGAGAACGTCCAGCCGCTCTAAGCCATTTCCCTTTATCGCAAAAAGGCGATCTCCAACCAGAGATCGCCTTTTTCACGTTCTAACAGCAATTTTTGATTGCTGATTTTTGATTGCTGATTGAAAACCCTTCGGGCAACGGGAGTTCAATCAACAATCAGCAATCAAAAAATCAACAATTTTTTAGAGCTTGGTGCCATCGAAGGGACTCGAACCCCCACACCCTTGCGAGTACATGGACCTGAACCATGCGCGTCTGCCAATTCCGCCACGATGGCTAGTGGACTTGCATTGCAGCGGCGGCCCGAAGGCCGCCGATCAGGAAGACTTACAGTCCTATTCTACAGACACCGCCCTGCCTGTCAAACTTGGCAGTTGGTGAAACCAATATCAGATGGGCCTCACACACCTATACTCGCTCTCGCAAGCGCACAGTAACCGTATCGCCTTCCTGTTTACCGATCGCCTTGCGAATGTCTGCCTTCACACCCAACTTGTGCCTGCCGTCGCCCATTGCCATGAAAGAACTCTTGAACGGATGGCCATCAATGGTACCCGTGACTTTAACCAATCCACGAGTTCCGAAAAAACGGGCCGACTCAGGCCAGACAACAAAAGTCCAGCCGCCCTTGGCGGGACTCTTTTGTAACTTGGCTTTGAATGATTTGTCGAGCGCTCCACGAGTCGCCAAGGCCGCTACTCCAGCTTCGCCGTCATCGTAATCTTCGCGTTCAGCACCTTCGACACCGGACACCCCTTCTCCGCCGCCTCCGCATACTTCTGAAACGTCGCCGCATCCGCTCCCGGAACTTTCCCCACCACATCAATGTGACTCGCTGTAATCGTCCATCCCGAATCCAGCTTATCCAGCGATAACGTAATCGTCGTCGAAATGCTCTCCGGCGTCAGAGGAGGAGTCGCCCCACCCAGCTGCGCCGACAGAGCCATCGAGAAACATCCCGCATGCGCCGCGGCAATCAATTCCTCGGGATTGGTCCCCGGCCCATTTTCAAATCGCGAGGTAAACGAATACTGCGTGTTGTTCAGTGCTCCGCCCGGAGCCGAAATCGTCCCCGTCCCATCCTTCAACCCGCCCTTCCAAACCGCGCTAGCCTTGCGTTGCATAATCATCTCCTAAGTCGAATAAGTGAAATGAAATCTCGCTCGCCATTGTAGACGAGGCGGCATCCTCTCGTCAGGCGGACAGGGAATTGCTGATTTCTGATTGTTGATTGAAATTGTTGATTGAAAACACACTCGAGGGGGTGATCTATATCCGCGATCGCCGATCGAAGCGCATAATCCACTCTTCAATCAGCAATCAAAAATCAACAATCAGCAATTGACCTAGTAAAAATCTGAGCAGCTCAAATAAAACCCGCACTGCGGACACTTCAACTTGTACCGGCTCTCCCGCAATTTCGACGAACAGTTCGGACAATGTTGCCCCGGATCACCGTGAATTCCGTCACCCTGAATTCGGTTAGCCTGAATTGCGTCGGCCACCTTCACTCCCGCCCCATGCCTGCGCTCGTTTGCCGCCGGCGTCATCCTCGGTTCTTGACTCATGCCCACCGACCGTAATCCTTCGCTCTGCGCCTGTGCAAGTGCAGACTCGGATTCTCCACCCAAGCAAACTCTCGGTCGCTCGCCTCCCGCATCAATCGCCGCGCCTCAAGCCGCCCGATCGCTCACTGCCAGCGGCGTCCGGCTCCAGCAGTCCGCCACCAGTCGCCACGCGCCCAGCCGCCGCCACACCTTCACATACTTTCCACGCTCCGGCGTTGCGGTGCCATCCGCCTTCCGCACTACCGCGGAGAAGCGCCCAATCTCCATCGCCATATCGCCGGAATGCTCCACGCGGGTGGTCTCCAAACGCAGATCGCCATATCCCGCGTCGCTCAACTGCCGCAGCAGCCGTTCTACCGCCTTCTGCCCGTTTGCTCCTTCATAGTGCGGCGCCATCAGCACGCCGTCGCTGGCGAACAAGCCGGCAGCCTGGTCGTAGTTTCCTGTGTTGAAAGACATTGCGAAATCTTGCGTAAGATCGCGGAGTTGGGACTCCACGTCGCGGAACGGACGAGAGTCCGCCTCGGAACTCGTATAGGGCCGGTACATCTGCAACCTCCTGGGGGAAGGCAAGGCATACTCACCACGGCCAGTAGGCGAGTCCACCAAAAAGCCCGCTCATTCTAGCGCAAAACTGACGTATGGAAAGAGAAAAGTTTTCGTCTCCAGGCATTCAAGAAACGGATTCAAGAATTGTATTGGGAAAATCGTTTAGGCAACTTCTAGGCAGCTATCGTCAGACCGAACCAGCGGGGTGCACCACGCGCAGCATATTCGAGTCCCCACTCGCCGACTTCACAGGAAGCCTCGACGCTTCCGCTCTCAGGCCTGGGTTGTCACGGCTTGGGTTTTCGCGCTCCGCGATCTGCCGCTTCACGCGCTCCATCAGCAGCACAAGTTTTTTCGACTCATGCTCTCTCTCAGCCTGTTTGCACATCTTCTGGAAATCATGCGGAGCGTAGGTTACGCGGTTCGTCATGGGGGAAGTTTTCCTCGGGTTAATCCCTGTACGAGGAGAAGGCCTAGCCTACCCTATCCCCCGCGACTTGCCAAGCCCCCCGCGACGATTGGCCAATCCGGGATGAACCCACCCGGCGCCCAGACAAAAGATGGCTCCAGGCCGCCGGCAAGAAACTCAACTTTTGGCCGCGCAGTCGCTTTCGGCGCTGCATAAAGCCTTTCTTTCGATAGGGGCTTTCGTCCCACCGGGTACATGACCTTAGTGACGTTGAGCTGGTGACCTGTTTCGACGAAAATCACTGCAAGGCCGGTTCCGCCTTGCGGGAGAAAGCGTGTGTTCCACCGTCAAGTTTTAAGCGTCTGTCTGTTTCTCGCGGCCAGCGTCTCGCTGGCGGCAGCGCGCGATCTCGCGCTTGTCTCCAACAAGTCCAACTCCGTATCCGCCATCGCTTTGCCGGACCTCGTCAAGGTCTGCAAAGGCCAGACCAACCGCTGGCCTGACGGCAAATCCGTCACTTTTGTCATGCGCAACCCCGGCACGCCAGAAATGAAGTTATTTCTCGAAAAGGTATATGAGTTGCCCGAAGATCATGTGAAGGAGATCATTGCCTCCGCCAATCAAGGCCGCATGGGCCATCCCGCCATCATGCTCGCCGATTCCGATGAAGATTTGGTCAACAAGGTCGCAGCCATCCCCGGCGCCGTGGGCGTCGTGGACGTATACGCCATTAACAGCAGCGTGGCCGTGGTCAAGGTCGCCGGCAAGCTCCCGCTCGAGCCCGGCTACCTGCTGCACGGCAACTAGCCAGTCACGAGCAGCGGGTTACGAGTTACGAGTTAACGAGTAAACGAGTAATGAGTAATGAGTGAATGAGTAAAGACGAAAAAGCTCAAGCCGCCGCTGCCGGAGCCGCCGACTCCGGAACCGGAACCCGTGTGCCCGCCAATGCTCCAGCCGCCAAAGTCACCTTCACCCGCCGTTTCCCCCGTTTCACCCTCGACGTCCGCCTGCAAGTCAAAATGTTTCAAGCCGGAGAGTTCCGCAGCTGCTGGGGACGTTCCACCGAAATGGGTCAGGACGGCATCGGCGCCACCCTCACCGGAAGCCTCGAACCCGGCGAAATCGTCACTCTTGAAATCCCCCTCCCGCTGACCACCTATCCCATCAAAGTTCGCGCCATCGTCCGCTATCGCCAGGGCCTGCGTTACGGATTCGAATTCCTCACCCTGAACGACGGCCAGCGTGACACTATCCACCGCGTCTGCGAATACCTAGCCACCAAAGCCTAAGAATAAAAACCCTTGTCATTCCGACCCCCGACCGAACGCGAGGGGCGGAGGAACCTGCTTTTTTCCGCCCGTGCCGCGACCCCATCCCCCCGCTCCGCGATATAATCAACCCCTCTCAAACTTGCATCAAAAACTAGCTTCCAGTCATCTCAAACCTTGGAGGACCAATCATGGCTCACGAACTACCAGCACTCCCCTACGCTTACGACGCACTCGAACCCGTCATCGATAAGCAGACAATGACCATTCATCACGATCTGCACCACGGCGCCTACGTAAAGAACCTGAACGCCGCGCTGGAGAAGCATCCCGAACTCGCCAGCAAATCCGCCGAAGATCTAATCCGCGATCTCAACGCCATCCCCGAAGACATCCGCGGCGCCGTCCGCAACAATGGCGGAGGCCACGTCAACCACACCATGTTCTGGAAAATCATGAAGCCCCAGGGCGGAGGCGATCCCACCGGCCCCATCGCCGAAGCCATCATCAAGACCTTCGGCACCTTCAAAGATTTCCAAGCCAAATTCAATGACGCTGGCGTCAAACAATTCGGCAGCGGATGGGTCTGGCTCGCCAGCAAAGGCGGCAGCGACCTTCACATCATGAGCACGCCGAATCAAGACAGTCCCATCAGCCAGGGCCACTTCCCCATCTTCGGCAACGATGTCTGGGAGCACGCCTACTATCTGAAATACAACAACCGCCGTCCTGAATATTTAGCAGCCTGGTGGAACGTCATCAACTGGGACGAAATCAACAAACGCTACGCCACCTTCAAGGCCGGCAAATCCGTAGCGGAACCAGCCTTGGCAAGTCGCTAGGATCATGTGGGGCGGACACCTCTGTCCGCCGCTCTTGACGTTAACTCTGCCGAGCCAGGCAGTGCGCACGTGGGGACGGGCGCCTTCGCCCGTCCCGCCCAAGCGAAGCGAGGCGAACAAAGGCAAGCAAAGCCCCCACAAAGCCCCCGCAATCAAGCCGGGGCATGTTCGTCCCTCTGTGCCCTTAGTGCCCTCTGTGGTTAAACGCTTTCGCACCGGAACCGCAACCCCCAACCCGCCGTACAATCCCTCAGACCATGCCCGTATCCCGCCGCGCTCGTTACGGACTCTTAGCTCTCACCCTCTACCTAGCCCTCTGCACCATCGGCGGCATCTACCTCGCCGACGGCACTCTGCACCCCGCCCGCCGCCCCTTCGCCGAAGGCGAATTCATAGCAGCCCGGGCCCCCGATGCCGAACTAGCCGACGCCTCCATCACCACCCCCGACCACGTCACTCTCCGAGCCTGGATCATCCATCCGCACCATCCGAACGGCAACGCCGTCCTCCTTCTCCACGGCCTAGGCGACAATCGCATCGGCATGACAGGATACGCCCAACTCCTTCTCGCCCACGGATTCACGGTCCTCCTCCCCGATGCCCGCGCCCACGGCGCCAGCGACGGCCCACTCGCGACCTACGGCCTCCTCGAACGCAACGACATCCACCAATGGTCAGAATTTCTGCAAGGGCAAGACCACCCCCACTGCATCTTCGCCCTCGGCGAATCCATGGGCGCCGCGCAACTCCTACAGTCCCTCGACACCCACCCGCACTTCTGCGCTGTCGCCGCCGAATCCTCTTTCGCCAATTTTCGCGAGATCGCCTACGACCGCATGGGACAGCCTTTCCACCTCGGTCCCTGGGTAGGCCGCACCATCCTCCGCCCCCTCGTCGAGATCGCTTTCCTGCGCGCCCGCCTTAAGTACCGCCTCGACATGCAAGAAATCTCTCCCGAAGATTCCGTCGCCAGGACAAACATTCCGGTTCTCTTGATTCACGGCCAAATCGACAGCAACATTCCAGTCCGTCATTCGCAATTGATCCACGCGCGCAATCCCAACACTCAACTCTGGGAAGTCCCCGACGCCAACCACTGCGGCGCTTACAGCACTTCCCCGCAAGAATTCGAAAGTCGCCTCCTGTCCTGGTTCGCCACACACTAAGAACCGTGCCGGCTTGCGCAAGAACCGCCAACTGCATTCCCCCGGCTTTCTGCATTTCCTGTGCACGCCCTGTGGACATCCCTCCCACTCCCTCCACCCGATTTCCCGCGCACCGCGCCCCGCACACGAAAACAGCGCCATCCAGTGCTCCGGCGACTTCACTCTCACTCTCTCCCTCACTCCTGCCACTCCTCGAAAATCCGCTCCTACTTTTTTCCTCAACTGCACCAAAAATACTGAATTGACCCGCGCCCATTTCGCTCGTACAGTCACTTTCGCTCTCACAAAACATTCGAATCCATTCCAGCCGCTTCGTCGAGTTGGGATCGCATTCGGCCACCGCATTCTCACGCAGCACAAACGCTCTCGGGTCGCGCGCCAATGAAACCAGTGGAATGGAAGACATACCGCACACGCTTCTTGATCAAAGCCAAACAACTCAGCTCCTCTCTCAGCTTCGTCGATCACCTCGGCCGTCAGCACTGCGGACGCAAAGGCGACTACCTCGTCGAATCCTCCGACGGCGTCCTCAGCATCGCCCCGCGCCGCATCTTTGAGGACATCTACGTCCCCATGTCCCTGACAACGTCCCTGACAACCGAATCCGGCAGCAGCGGACCAATCCGCGACGAATCCCCCCTCAGTGAATCCAGCAACGAGTCAGCCCCGACTCACTACAACTTCGAGCCTCTCGAAATCGAAGAAGTCAAACTCGGCAAACCACCGCTCCCCAGCCGGCAACGCCAGCAGCAACTCATCGCCCGACATGACGCGGCTGGATCAAACGCAGTCCGGAGCGAGAACACGCGCCCAGATACACCGGATGAGCCCGCCCGCGTCCGACGCAAACTCCCGCAACCCTGTCGCCTGCGCCCCTCATCCTCCGGCTTTCGTCTGATGTGAGTCCAACGTAGGCCGGAGTTGTTAGGTCGCGTAGGGACTCCCGAAAGTAGCCCAGCGCTTCCAGCGCTGGGTACGCTCAACAGATCAGGAACTCGTCCCCGGAGGGACGACTGAAATTCCGGCAAGCCCGCAGCAACCCAGCGCTTCCGTGAAAAATGCGTCCCAAAATGGGAACCTTTGACCACGCTCACCCCCCATCCCGACCGCCCTCCCTTTTCCACAATGTGGAAAATCAGGCCTTAACCCCGCACCAAGCCCGTCATTGCTAGGGATACAACCTGTAGTGTTTCCCTCTTGACAGGCACAATCTGCGGGAGTAACTTTGCAAATCCAAGGACGAAATTTCCGCCTCACGGGAATGGGACGGAATTTCCAGGCAGTACGCACCACTTGCTAGAAACTGTGCGGTCCGGCTCCCAGCCAGAGGTGACTCGGCGCCCTCCGCAGTAACTCAAGGTTCAGGCGCCCGGGCTTCAAGATCCGTAAGCCCGGCGCCCAAAACCCTAACTCAAAAGCCGTTCAGCCTTCAGGTTAACCCGGAAGCCGGAAGCCCGAAGCCGACTAAAGTGCGGTGACCGTTCCCCGACCCCTCCCCCGGGGAACAAGATTTGACGGCAGTGGTACCCGGCAACAACTACGGAGCTCGCAATGGAAGGTCTAACCCGTCTCGTCACAGAGTCTCTAGCACGCCACGGTTTCGATCGTCCTCTGGACTATCGCCGTCTCCACTGGTCGCGCTGGTTCCGCTGCAACTCCCATCACAGCCTCCTGTTCGTCCCCAGCAAACCCGGCGTCTTCGCTCTGGCCGAAGAAATCATGGATTTGGAACCCGGAAACGCCCGTGTGGCGATGGCCGCCTCGGCCGTCCCGCAAAGCGAAGCGAGCGGCCGCGTAACAGACAGCCCACCGGCTGGCCCCGCGTGGGACCGGGTCTCAGACCCGGTCGGGCCGAGCGCAGCTCGGCAGGCCCTCCCCGCCAGCACCCCAAACCCACCCCGCCGCATGCTCGCCGTCACCCAATTCTTCGAAGACGACGACATGGCCTTCGTCCTCGACCGCATGCTCTCGCGCCAGAATGTGATGAGCTCGCGCCTGACCTCCGGCCGCTACTTCGTCCGCTTCGTCGTCGTCGAAGACCAGACCCAGCGCCGCAGCATCTGCTCCGCCCTCAATCAATGGATCGTCTCCGCCGCCGAAAAAGCCACAGGCATCGGCTCCCACTTCGCGAGTTCCCTGGAACTCACCCCCGCCACCGAATATATCCCCCAAGCGAACGATGCCCAGCAGTCGCTTTTTGCCCCCAGCTCGCGAGCTCATGTGGCGGCGGCCACCTCGCCCGTCCCGCGAAGCGAAGCAAGCGCCTCGAGCACAAAGCAAGGTTCTTCTGTCGACGCCCTCCCCATGACCGCCCCGCAGCTAGATTCCGGAGCCGCCACCAACATTCACTGTCCAACCCCACTTCCCTCCGGCTTCTAGCGGAGGGTTTGGCGTGGCGCAGCGCTGCCCGCGCTGCGATCAAATGTTCTTTGTAGGAGGCTTCGTATCAGGGCACGGCTTAAGCCGTGCCGTAGAGTTGCGAAACCGAACCGCGGCTTTAGCCGCTGATGCAAACCGCGAGACGGCGAAAGATCTTCAAAAGACCAAGCACCACCCGCTTCCCCCGCCCGCTGGCCGGGCGCCTGAATCGGCGCAACACGCATAGAATCTAATAACTGGAGAGCCCATGCCCGAACTGAAGACCGTAACCGAATCCACCGTAACCGCTTCCATCCCCGCAAGCCCCGCCTCGCAGAAGAAGACCCCCTCCGGCCTCTCCTTCCGCCGCTTCTTCACCAAGCCCGGCGTCTCTCCCTACAACGAAGTCGAATGGGATCTCCGCCTCGCGCAAATCACCGACGCCCAAGGCAACATCATCTTCGAGCAAAAAAACGTCGAAGTCCCCAAAGACTGGTCCATGACCGCGACCAACATCGTGGCCAGCAAATACCTGCACGGCAAGCTGAACACTCCCGAGCGCGAAACCGGAGTCCGCCAGCTCGTAGCCCGCGTCGCCGAAACCATCCGCGACTGGGGCATGGCGCAAGGCTATTTCCGCACCCCCGAAGACGGCGCCACGTTCCACGACGAGCTAGTCCACATCCTCGTCCGCCAGTACGCCGCCTTCAACTCGCCCGTCTGGTTCAACGTAGGCTGCGACCGCATCGAGCCCAATTCCGACGGCCGCAACTGGCACTGGAACCCGCAAACCCAGCAAGTCGAATTCGGCGTCACCGGATACAGCAAGCCCCAGTGCTCCGCCTGCTTCATCAACTCAGTCAAAGACTCGCTAGACTCCATTCTGACTCTAGCGAAAACCGAAGGCATGCTCTTCAAGTGGGGCTCAGGCACCGGCACGAATCTTTCCACGCTGCGCGGATCGACCGAAACCCTCTCCGGCGGCGGCACCGCCAGCGGCCCGCTCAGCTTCATGAAAGGCTTCGACGCCTTCGCCGGCGTCATCAAGTCCGGCGGCAAAACCAGACGCGCCGCCAAGATGGTCATCCTCAACGTCGACCATCCCGACATCATCGAATTCATCGAGTGCAAACAGAAAGAAGAAGCCAAAGCCCACGCGCTGGTCGCCCAGGGCTACGACGGCTCATCTCCCGACTCCGACGCCTACAGCTCCATCTTCTTCCAGAATGCGAATAACTCCGTCCGCGTCACCGACGACTTCATGTACGCCGTCGTTCGCGACACCGACTTCTCCACCAAGACGGTCACCGACGGCTCAGTAGCAAGAACGTTCAAAGCCAAAGACCTGCTCAAAAAGATTTCCGAAGCCACTTGGCATTGCGGCGATCCCGGCATGCAATACGACACCACGGTGAACCGCTGGCACACGTCGAAAAATACCGCAAGAATCAACGCCAGCAACCCCTGCAGCGAATACATGTTCCTGGACGACTCAGCCTGCAACCTAGCCAGCCTGAACCTCTTAAAGTTCGCCCCCAACGGCACGTTCGATGTAGAAGCCTACCGTCACGCAGTAGATGTCTTAATCACCGCCCAGGAAATTCTGGTAGACAACGCCGGCTACCCCACTGAATCGATCATGCGCAACTCGCATGACTACCGTCCGCTAGGCCTAGGCTACGCAAATCTAGGCGCGCTCCTGATGGCCGCCGGCCTCCCCTACGACTCCGACGCCGGCCGCGACTACGCCGCCTGCGTGACCGCAATCATGTGCGGCGAGGCCTATCTCCAAAGTTCACGCATAGCCGAACAATGCCCCGCGCTGGTTCCCGCGACGGAACCAACAAAGAAGAACCTGTCAGAAACAAATCTAGGCGCCGGCATAACTCATGGAGCGACGGACGCCTCGTCCGTAGCGAGCGCCCCCGGCACCATGCCCGGCGGAGCCTGCCCCGGCTGGTACATCAACCGTGAGCCATTCCTAGACGTAATCCGCATGCACCGCGCCTCAGTGAATGGCATCAACAAATCAAACGTCCCCGCAAGCATCTACGAGTCCAGCAAACAATGCTGGGACGAAGCCCTGGCCCACGGCGAAAAGCACGGCTATAGAAACAGCCAGGTAACGGTCCTAGCCCCCACCGGCACCATCGGCTTCATGATGGACTGCGACACAACGGGCATCGAGCCCGACCTAGCCCTGATCAAATATAAAAAGCTAGTCGGCGGCGGAATGATCAAAATCGTCAACAACACCGTCCCCACCGCCCTGTTCAAGCTAGGCTACAACCACGATCAGGCCGACGCCATCGTCAGCTACATCGACGCCACCGGCACCATCGAAGGCGCCCCCCACATCAAAGACGAGCACCTGGCCGTCTTCGATTGCTCCTTCAAGCCTTCGAAAGGCACACGCTCGATCGCGTATATGGGGCATCTGAAAATGATGGCCGCCGCCCAGCCCTTCATCTCCGGAGCGATTTCAAAGACGGTCAACCTGCCCAACAACGCCAGCATCGACGACATCGTCGAGACCTACCTCCAAGCATGGAAGTTAGGCATCAAAGCCGTAGCCATCTACCGCGACGGCTGCAAGCAATCGCAGCCGCTATCAGCCGCCGGCAGCAAGACAGCAAACTCCACCAAAGACGACGCCAGAATCGCGGCCGCGCCCCAGCAAGAAGAAGAGAATCTCAACGCCCCACCCCGCGCCGTCCGCCACAAACTGCAGGAAGAGCGCGCCTCCATCACCCACAAATTCAAAGTAGGAGACCACGAGGGCTACATCACCGTCGGCCTCTACCCCAGCGGCGAGCCCGGCGAACTCTTCATCACCATGGCCAAAGAAGGTTCCACCGTCAGCGGCCTAATGGACAGCTTCGCGCTAGCCGTCTCCATCGCCCTGCAACACGGCGTCCCCCTAAAACTGTTCTGCGAAAAGTTCGCCCACACCCGCTTCGAACCCAGCGGATGGTCCGGCAATCCCGACATCGGCTACGCCAAGAGCATCATGGACTACATTTTCCGCTGGCTCCAAATGCGCTTCCTAACCGGCCAGCAGCAAATGCTGTTCGAGAGCTTCCGACCACGGACCGCAGGCGTCGGACCTCAGCCGGAAGGCACCGCAGATGTAACCGTCGCACCAGAGGCTTCCGGGCCGAAGTCTGAGGTCCGAGGTCCGAGGTCCGGTTCCACCGTCCACGCCGCCGACGCCCTCTCCAGCCTAATCGACCTCGGAGACGCCCCCACCTGCAGCTTCTGCGGCAGCATCATGACCAGAAACGGCAGTTGCTACCGCTGCGGCAGCTGCGGCAGCACCAGCGGATGCTCGTGACACCCAAGCATTGTCATCCCTCGGGTTTGGGAGTGTGAAGAGAGTTGATTTAGGGGAGGGCACGGCTTCAGCCGCGCCGTAACCGGCAACAATCCTCACCGGCTTTAGCCGCTGAGGAGAACAAGTCGCGAGATGAAGACGTAAGCTGTGAGGGGGCACGGCAAACGCCGTGCTCTTTCTTTTGAGCGGAAGTATTTTCGGAGGCAAAGTGAAATTCGACGCACAGGCTTGGTCCAAGAGAGCCAACGAGGTCCTCTCCGGTGGCGCAGCTGGCAATTACGCGAGCGCTGGAGAAGCGGTTCAATTCGCGACCTCGATGCTTACGACTCTCTACGGGCCGGAGAGCCCACAGATTCAGTCATTACGTTCCGGCTCCGACGCAATCTCGAAGAAAAAGGATGGGAACGCCTATGAACTCTGCTGCCTAGCATTAGGCGTTATCTCGAACGCGAAGAAGGAACTCGATGCTGGTCTAGTCGACAACATCCGAGCTTCGATTGCAGGCGAGGTACTGGGAGAACTCATCCGTCTGTGCCGGGAGGTTTTAGATGAAAAGACTGACGAGGCAAAGAACGTAGGGGCGGTTCTAATCTCAGCTGCGTTTGAAGACCTAATGAGACGGATGGGCGAACAATTT
>JBELAE010000289.1:0-6835 GCA_049509155.1 Candidatus Sulfotelmatobacter sp. | reverse complement strand
CGTTCAACGGGCTGTTAGCAACCAGCGCAATCCCGTTGTTCGCCTCGGTTCCGTTCAGCCATGCCTGGACGGCAGAAGTAATGTCGATGAGGATGTACTGGCTGGGACTGGCAGAAGTGAGCGGCACGGCGCTCACAATCGTGCTCCCCAATGCTGGGGAAGATTTGGCGGTGATAGTTGCTTCAGACCATGCGCCGCTGACGTAATCCACGTTGAAGCTGCCCGCCGTACTCACCGCATTCACATAGAGCTTGAGCGTGGCCTTGGCGACATTGGTGCTGGTATAACCAGCGGGAATCGACGCCAGATTGAACTGTATGTAGGTCGTTTGCGTCCCGCTCACCACATCAAGCAGCACATTCGCACCATAGTTAGTGGAGGAAGAGCCGGTGTTCGTGTAAGCGTCGCCGCTGGGTGTAAGCTGCGCGTAAGCCCCAGTCAACAGGAATACTGTGCACAGTGCAACCGCCGCGAGTTTCGCATTCAAATTAGTCATGGTTCTCCTCCAAATCTTGGCCGTATGGTTCGACTCAGGCTCCTCGAAATCTTCGCCAATTTTGGCCTGATCATACTGAACACCCACATAGAAACCTAAGAAACAACCGCCGTCTTAGTTACCGAGGTTATGTTTGCCGAGGGTATGGTAAGGTGACTTCGATTCGAGCAGAAGTTACGCTCCGAGTACCTGTCATGTCTCCCAAGACGAAATCTCCCGCCGACGACAAAGTAGCCCTCTACGACAAGCTGCTCGCGACCAATCCGAAAATCGAGCGCAAAGGCGACGCCAACCCCTACACTTCGCTGAACGGAAATATGTTCACGCTACTGCACCAGAACAGATTGGCCATTCGTCTGCCCGAGGCCGAACGAGAAAGGTTTCTCAAGAAGTACAAAACCACTTTGTTTGAAGCCTATGGGGCAGTGATGAAGGAATACGTGGCGGTTCCGGACAGCCTGCTCGAGGACACAAGAGAACTGCAGAAGTATCTGGATGCGAGTTACGAATACGCGAAGACACTCAAGTCAAAGCCAACGAAGAAAAAACACCGACCTTAAAAAACACTGAGCTTGCAAGAGCGATGACTCATCGACCGCAAGTGTTGGCTGAAGGCCAATTGCTAATTGCCAATTGCTAACTGCTATTACTCATACGCCAGCGCGTCAATCGGATCCCGTTGCGCGGCCTTAAGCGCCGGATACAACGCTCCCGCCAGCGCGCCAACCAGTGCAATCACCGACGCGCGCAGCGCCCACTCGTAACTCCAAAACAGGCGCAGCACCGGCTTTTCGAACATGATGGCGCGGCGCGTCACCAGGCTGATGATGATCCCCGCGACAATCCCTGCCACCGCCAGCAGCAAGGTTTCGCGCAGCACCACGTTCACGATGTACCACTTCGAAGCGCCCAGCGATTTCAGAATTCCGATCTCACGCGTGCGCTCCATCACCGCCGTGTACATCGATTGAAAGATCACGAGAAAGCCGACGACCACCGCCACGCCAATCACGATTCTGATGGCCAGATCGAATCCCGGAAGATTGTCGGGCGTCATCGTCGAAAGAAATTCCGGCATGGAGCGCACGGAATATTTTTCCATGCCCGGTATCGCCTCGATCGCTCTTTCTACCTGATCGGCGTTGGCGGGATCATCCACTTTGACGTAGAAAACGGAAGCGTGGCCCTGTGCGCTTACCAGGTCCTGCAGGGTTTCCAGCGGCAGACACTTGCGACAGCCCTTGCCGTGCGGAACGATGCCCGAGATGCGGAAATCATGGGCCAGGATCTCGATCGTGTCGCCGACTTTCTTGTGGTTCATGCCGGCAAAATAATCATCGACGATCACGTCATACGGCCCCTGAAAAGGTCCGCCGGACAGATAGCGGAATTTCGGAGGAAGCGTGTCGTAGCTGGCTACATCGATGCCATAGATTATCTCGATCGGCTTGGAAGTGAACCACCAGACTGCCGGAATGGCCGCAGCCACGTGCGGTATTTGGCGAAGTTTGTCGCCAACCTTAATTGGAATCGGGGCACCGGACAAACCGATAATCGACGACGCCCCCGGCGGCATGACCATCAGGTCCGCCCCCACACCCAGCTGGCTCTCTTTCGATCCGTTCAGCAACCCGTAAAACAGCGCCACCACCAGCAGAATCATGGTGACTTCGAGCGCAATCGCGCTCATCGCGATGAACGACCGCGTCGGCCGATGCACCAGATTGGCGACCACCATCTTGTTCATCATAGGAAAGCAGTCAGCACTCGGCACTCAGCATTCGGTCAACGGAGTTCGGTTCTAAATCACGAGGCGCCACAACGCACCCTACGGGCTGACTGCCGGGGCCGGAATGCTAATTGCTATCTTTCAACGGCACAGCCAGGCTCGACTGCGGCCGGTCCAGATGGATCACTTCCGCCCCCGCAGGCTGTGCCAGCGTGAACTGCTCATCCGTCAGTGGCTGGTTGATCTCCACTTTCTGCATGTTCATGGTGAAGTCGTACTCTTCTTGCGGACGGAAGATCTCGATGCGCGAGGGATAGCTGACGCCATCGTAATCTTTGTATTCGGCGTAGCGGGCGTCGGTGACCACTTTGCCGTCCTCGCTGTAAATGAATTGCCGGTGCGGCTTGAGATCGGTGCGCCCAAAAATGATCTTGCGCTCCAGCTTCCAGCCTTGGTCGTATTTCTGAATCACGGTCAGTTCGTAGTCATCCTGCAGGATGCGCCGCCCTTTTTCGTCATGCAGAATCTCGTAGCCGTTCTCCAGCACCGCGATCTCGGATGCAGGATCGATGTGGTGGATCAGCAACGCATCGTAAATGTCCTGCGGGCGGATGTTCTCCATCGGCTGGTCGGTGTCCGGGGTCGCAACCCCATTCTTGCCGATCACGAACCGGTTCTTGGGAGGTATCCACAGCTTGAAGTCCTGGCCGTCGCTGACCATGTCAAACGCCGTGGTGCGCACGATCGGCATCAACCCGATCATATGCAGCGCGCCCGGCTTACGCGCCAGCACATAGCCGCGGATTTCCTTGTAATCGGTGACGTGCCCCTTCTTCATGCCGCCGACCGAACTGTCGATGTCGACCGTCGCCTTCAGCGATTGAATGGCCTTGGCCTGCTGGTTGACGCTGTCGATCAGTCCCAGCTGCGTGGACTGCATGAGGGGGACTTTTGAGTACTGGTCTTCGACCGGACGCGTGTGGAACAAGCAGGCAGTCGTCGGCAGCACCGCAAGAAACAAGGTTAGGGTCAATAAGGGCCGGTTACGTCTCATCAAAATATTAAGATGTCCTCTATGTCATTTGAGTATACCGCGCCCGAAAGGGTTCAAAAGCGCGGCAGGACGCTTTTTCAAGTGTCCTTATCATTCAGCAGACGCTTCCTCGCCTTCCCGGCCCTGCGATATCCTGAACGACATCAGTCACTTAACTTCCTGTCACTCAGACCGTCACTCAAAACCGTCACTCAAACTAAAGTCCGCCGCACGAACGTCAGGTCATACCCACTCCCGGCATCATCTAAACTGGCAGGACTAAACAAGCGGGACGATAACTGTGCGCAAGATCATCTGGCTCATCCTGATCGCGAGCGTTGGCGCCGGCGGATGGTTCGCCTGGGCTGTGCTGACGCCCGTCGAACCTCCCCAGCCAACGTTCGTGATGCTGCATCCCGGATACTCCACCCGCCGCATCGCTGCCGAACTCAAGGGCGCCGGCCTCATCCCCAGCGAACAGGCCTTCGTGCTCTGGCACTACGTACACCGGGAGCGCTCGCTCAAGGCGGGAGAATATCTCTTCGACAAGCCAGCGAACGCCATCGAAATTCTGCAGCGCCTAAGCCGCGGAGACGTCTATTTCCGCACCGTGGTCGTGCCCGAAGGCTTCACCATGTTCGACATCGCCCGCGCCATTGAAGCCGCCGGCCTCGGCCCCGCCGACGACTTCCTGAAGGAAGCTCAGTCCGACACTGCGATGATCGCCGACATCGCACCGAATGCCCGTTCTCTGGAAGGCTATCTGTTCCCGGAGACCTACCAGTTCTCCCGCATGATGACCATGCAGGAAATGGCCTTCGCCATGGTTTGCCAGTTTCATAAAGTGGCGCGCCAGATTGGGCTGATTCCGCCAATGCAGGGTGAACCGGCCGAAACCGGCACGCATGCGCCAACGGGGTCCGGAATGATATGTGGAGGCGTCTGGTCCCGCGTCAAAGATGCGAATGGACGGGATGCGACGGAAGTCGCCCCTCCAACTCCGCTTGAGCGCACCGTAATCATGGCCTCGATCGTGGAAAAAGAAACATCCGTCGCCGAGGAAAGACCGCTGGTAGCCAGCGTCTACTACAACCGCCTTGCCAAAAATGTCGCGCTCGACGCCGACCCCAGCATCATCTATGCAGAACTGCTGGCGGGAACCTACCAAGGCGCGCTGCATCACGCCGACATGCAATTCAGCTCACCCTACAACACCTACCGCAATGCGGGCCTGCCTCCGGGCCCCATCGGCAATCCCGGACGCAGCGCCCTTGAAGCCGCTGTGCATCCCGCGCAAAGCGACTACTACTACTTCGTGGCTGACGCCCAGGGCCATCACCGCTTCGCCCGCACCATCGAAGAACACGATAAGAATGTAGCCGCCTACCGGAAAGCCATGCGCGGACGGTAAAAGCTGACGTCGGACGTCAGACCGGACTTCGGACTTCGAGTTCTCGGACGTTTCTTTTTAGATTACCGAGCGGTTCGCGGCTTCTGGGCTTCTGATGGACTCGATGAGGGAGTTGAGCATGCGGCCCAGTTTGAGCTGCCGATGAGGGTTTCAGCACACGGCGGAGTCAGATACCTCAGCCGCTGCGCGATGAGAATCTGAGTTTCCAGTTCGAGCAGCGAACCACGAGCATGACAGAAGAACAGAGCGCGGTCACGATCCGTCGACCGCCCTTTCCCCTCCGCAATGTTGCTTGGAATCGAGACAGCGGCCCTTCGCATCTGGCTCGTCAGGCCGTAGACTTCATCTTTCGGGAACCCCTGAGTTTCGTGATATACGCTGACCACCAAGTCCATGGCACTCTGCCAAACCCTAAGATCCCGGTATGAAGCGGACATAACGTGGCATCTCCAAGGTAATTCACATCTCAGAGGACATTGCACGACCCCGAGAAAACTGCGCAAGTACATATGTCACACCCAACTAACTTTTTCTGTGGATCGCGCACCGCCTAGAAACTAAGGTCTGGAGGTCTGAAGTCCGAGGTCTGAAGTCCGAGGTCTGAAGTCCGAGGTCTACTTCCCCTGCGCCTCCATCCAGCCCTGCAAAATCAGCACTGCCGCCATGCGATCGACCGCCTTCCCGCGCTTCTCGATCGACAGATCGGTCTCGCGCAACAGCCGGTTGGCTTCCGCGGAAGTCAGCCGCTCGTCCCACAGATGCACCGGCAGGCGAAAGCGCTTGCGCAGTTCCTCGGCGAAGACTTGCATCTTGTCCGATTGAATACCTTCGGCGCCGCTCATCCGCAGGGGCAGCCCGACCACAATTTCCCGCACGTCGTACTCCTGAATCACACGCTGCAGGTGTTCAAAGTCTTGCCGCTTGGTTTTGCGTTGCAAGGTTTCGAGACCCTGAGCGGTGATCCCGAGGGGGTCCGACACGGCCACGCCAATTCTGCGAGAGCCCACGTCGAGGCCGAGAACCCGGCCGACCGGAAGCTCGCGAGTATGCCCGTTTTGGGAATAGCTTTCCCCGCGCTCGCCCCCGGGCTCGTCTGGTTTGCCTGAATCTGGTTCGTCCGCAACCGAGTCTTTAGGCTCAAATTCCACGGCCCGATTATATGCGCTGAATTCGGGTTCTAAGGTCTTGTCCCGCGGAGGTGGCGCACATGGGCATCGCCGCAGCAGAGCCCGCCCAGGACTTAACACCTTATATTTAAGCGACTTAAGCGCACCTTGCGACTCTAGCTCCGCACTATCCGGCTGTCTTGCTTTCGGCCCGTCCGGGGAGTAGCATAACAGTTAGCACTGTTGTAGCTTTTCCCCCACGGACCTTTCGCCTACCTGGGTGTAAAACATGAGCGGTACGGACTTGAATTTCCACATCGGCGACAAGGTCGTTTACCCCAATCATGGGGTTGGCGTTATTGAGCAGATCAGCAGCCGGTCGGTGGGGCCGACGGTCGAGAAGTTCTACCTCCTGCACATTAAAGCCAGCAGCCTCAAGGTAATGGTTCCCTGCCAAAACGCCGGCAGCGTTGGTCTGCGCCGCGTGGTGCGCAACGGCGAAATCCAAAAGGTTCTCGACGCGCTTTCAGTCGGCGAGAACGGCAGCAATGGCGACTGGAAAGACCGCTTCAAAGAGAACTCCGAACGCATGCGCACCGGCTCGTTGCTCGAGGTCGCCGGCGTCCTGAAGAGCCTGATTGCCCTGCACCAGGCCAAGCCGCTTTCCTTTCGCGAGAAAAAGATGCTGGAGCGCGCCCGCTACCTCCTGGTCAGCGAATTAGCCATGGCCCGCAACTGCGAAGAATCCAAAGTTGAGGAGATTCTCACCTCTGCCCTGGCCAAGTGCAAACTCCGCTTCCCCGAAGCCTCCGAATTCCAAGCATAAAACGGACCATGTGGGAGAAGTGTGGGACGGACACTCCTGTCCGTCGCTTTTGATCTTTCCGGTCGGTGTGCCAAGGCCCGTTGGCCCGCGGCCAAGGGGTATAATCTCGAAAGCAGTGGGTTCATGGCTGTGGGTGTAATGCATGACAGACGCAATCAAACGAAAACTCAAGGACGAAATCGACGCGCTCGAACACGAGCTCATCCACGAGCTTCCGAAAGAAATTAAGAAGGC
>JBELAE010000288.1:0-6837 GCA_049509155.1 Candidatus Sulfotelmatobacter sp. | reverse complement strand
ATTGGAAAAGGTCTTGCTCGACTGATCAGAATTGACCTGGTTGTCCACCGAGATCGTGTTTTCGGCATGATCGCCAAGGCCGTGCATCTGGTTATTGGAGTCCGCGGAAACGCCCGGCGTAGCGGTTTCGACAATCGCAGCGACGCCGCCCCCTTCGGGCATGGGCAACCGGTCCATGCTGCTCCTGTCCACATCGGTATGGTCAGTGGAGTCGGTCTCGACGAGGTCGCCGGCCGTCTCGCGTACCGTAATCGTGGTTGTGTCTACGACTGCCTGCAGCGTAATGGCCAGAGTCACCGGCACGACCGAGCGCAGTTGTACATCTTGCACGTAAGGCGCGAAGCCCTTGGCCACGATCGTCATGTGGTAGGGATTAAATGGGACGTTAGGGAAACTGAATCCGCCCGTGGTATCAGTCTGCGCGCTGCGCTCGAAGCCGCTGACCGTGTTATGAATCTTCACCGTCGCTCCAAAAACCACCGCGCCGGTTGCATCCAGTACCGTGCCGTTCAATGATGTGGAGTTACCCACAGACTGCCCTAAGCAAGTACCAGCAGCCAAGACCGCGAGGGTCAAGACAGCAAGGCGCGCTGAGTACGTCATGAACACGAATCTGAAACGCAGCGGATGCATCCTCACTCATTCTACCAATCCCGGTGGACTGCTCCGACCGGGCTGTAGCTTTTGCATTAGATTTTACAAAGCCAACTTTTCACTGAGGCGAAGAAGGCGGCTCGCGCCGAGCCGCCCGTTCCGCCGGGTGCCTATCCAGGGCTAGAAGTGGAACGCCAGCTGCGCCGTCAGCGTCCGCGGTGTAACGTAATGCGTTCCGCTGAACGTGGAAAGGAAGTTATAGAGAGCGTACCTGTTGGTAGCGTTAATGACCGTCAGTTGCGCACTCCATTTGTACTTTTCGCCGTGAAATAGGTTGTCGTGGCCGAGCGATACATCGAATAGACTGCGCGGCGCGATGCGTGGCGGATTATGGTCGTCATTCTCCGCGCCGATCGCGGGCACATGGATGAGACTCGTTCCGAACTGCGATGCCAGGCAAGCGGAAGGCAGCGCCATGGTCGGCGTTGCGCGCACACCGTTGCAGGTAAACCCGGCCTGATACTCCTGATCGGCGCTCAGCGGGTTTCCGAACACATCCTGCAATCGCACTGCCGGCAACCCACCGATCGTGGTGGACTGCGGGCAATCGTTGCTCGGGCCAACTCCATAACATGGCGCGTTGCCGGCCACCAGACCGCTGTCGTAACGCCAGTTGAAGCCAGTCCATGGCCCGCGCTTCCAGGGCTGGTACTGGAAGTGGGTGGTCTGGTTAAACTTCTCGTCGTGGTCAATGCGGAAGGGAAGTCCGGCAGCGGTTGCCACCGTAGCTCCCGCACCACCGATCTGGGGCTGGAAAAACCGCGCAGCCACGCTGGAGAACACCATGAGCGCCGAGAATCCATGGATCTCGGGCACGCTCAGGCGCCCCGCGTATCCAGGAATCTTCGAGTTGTGCCATTCAATGGGGAACGTGATCGGCGTGTTGCCGAGCACACTGAAGTCGTAGCCGTTGTGCGTATACTTCGTGATCCACTCACCGGAAAAGACCAGGTATCGCCCAAACGCCTGCTCGATCCCGGCGTGAAATTCATTGCGAAACCCCGGATTTAATGCCCCACTCGCTCCAGGCGAACAGAGAAGCAGCGGGGACAAGACGGCGTTGCTGCATCCGGTGCTCGAAAGGATCAGATTCTCGTTGAAGGGAGATTCCAGCGTGCGTGCGTAGGACACTCGAAGAACCGTGCTGGTCTTCTTGATGTTGTAAGCGACGCCGACCCGAGGCTCAGCCTGCCGAGCGACCGAGAGACCGTTGTACAGATCACCGCGCAGGCCCAGATTTAACGACCAGTTTCCTTTGGTGATATTGTCCCGAACGTAAAGACCAAGCTCCTTCACGTCGGTGTGGCCGTTGAAGTCGTAGAGGACTCCACCTCTGGTCAAGTCGTAGGGCAGCAGAGTGGAATTAAAATCCGGATAGAGAGCTGAGCCAGGCGCGTTTGGATTCGCGGCAGTGTTCGCTTGAAACGCACCGGCGCATTGCGAGGGATTGGTGATGCCCGGCGCGGGCGCAGCGACATATTGTTGCTGATCGTTGGAAAAAGTTATGCAGGGTGCGTTGTAGGTGGGATCGACGATGCCAAGTGTGTCGTCTTCATTCAGAAAAGTTTGTTCGTAGGTGACTCCGGCCTTGATGTTGTGGATGCCTTTGACGTAGGAGATGTCAGACCGAATCCCGGCGTTGGTAAGCGAGCGGTTCTGACCTACCGACTGTCTCTGCAGCCCTGGCGGCCCGAGGTCGGCGAAAGGGTCGCTACTGGGATAGTAATTGTAGTCATCGCGCCGCACGAATGTGCCCAAAGTGAATACCGCGTTTGAACTCAGCAAACGCGTCCACGAAGGAGCGATGTTGAACGTGCCAATCTTGGAGCGCTGGTCGGTCGCTCCGACAACGAGCCCGTTGGGAGCCACACCTCCATAATTGTTCACATCCTGGGCATCGACTCCGTCCAGTCCACTCCAGGGTGTCGCGTTCTGTCCATCGAAGGAGTTCGGAGTCTGGAACCAGCTCCGGCTGTAGCCGAAGTTCAGGTGAATCGAGTCGGAAGTCGAGAGTTGATAGTCCACCCGGTCGAACAGATTCTGTTCGTTTCCCTTGTCGTGCAGCACCGTGAATTCTGGCGGATCGAGGAATCGGCCTGTATTCAGTCCGCTCGCAGAGATGAAGTTTCCCCAATTCTTGCCCCCGTAGGCAAGCTCCGCTGCGAGACTCGACGTTCCAAACGTCCCGTAGGAACTGGTGACGCTGCCGTGGGGCGGGGTTACTCCCTGGCCCGAGCGCGTAGTGGCCACAATCACAACGCTGGTTTTTCCGCCGTATTCGGCGGGCGGTGCGCCCGAAATCACTTCCAGAGACTGAATCGAATCGAGCGGAACCTGGTTGGAGAATACCTTGCTCTGCTGGTCCGTGATGGGTTGTCCGTCCACCGAAAACGAGTTCTCGGCGTGATCGCCGAGCCCGTGGAATAGGCCATTGGAATCGGCCGCGATGCCCGGGGTTGAAAGGGTAACCAGAGAACTCAGCGACGAAGAAGCGCTCTCCAGAGGAAGCTTGTCGAACAGGCTCTTGTCGATGTCGGAGTGGAAGGTCGAATCGTTCTCGACCAGGTCTCCCCCTTCTGCCTCGACCGTTACCTGCGTGGTCGAGGTTGCCAGCTGCAGCTTGATGGTAAGGTTGACCGGCACAGAGGAACGCGGCTCCACATCCTGCACGACGGCCGCGAAGCCTTCCGCGGTGACCACCAAGTGGTAAGGATTGAAGGGAATATTTGTGAAGGCAAACTTCCCGGAATCGTCGGTGGTGATGGAACGATCGAAGCCGCTGACGGGGTTGCGGATTTCGACCGTAGCTTTGGCCACGACCGCACCCGTAGGATCAACCACACTGCCATTGATGGAGCCGGAATTACTCACCGATTGCGCGCCCGCAATCGTGACTGCAAGCCAAAGCGCTGCCAATACGGTAAAGCGCCCCGTATGAAAAGTAGGCATGAGCCCTCCTGTGTAAAAGAAAGTGAATAGGGAATCGGCCGGCCCGAACGCCGAAACGTCCAGCCGGATCATTCGATCTGTGGGAATCCCTACAGGGCAGGAGGACCGCGAATGCCCAGATCCGAGAAATCGAACCGGGCTTTGGCAATGACGTCTTCTTCACGCAGCAGACCGATCGCGGCAAATACTGGAGCAGTCTGAATGGAACTTACGGTGGGGCTGGCGCTGTGCGCCGCCACGCAAATCGAGCAGGAAGCGGATTCGGTCTGCGTCGGGTGGTTGTGGGTCGACTCCACTGCGGCCGCCCAAAACATCAGCGACAGGCAGAGCCACGCCGACCATCTCACCCACAGCCGCATCGATTACCCCGATCGTGCTTTCCCGCTTTGAATTAGACTGTCTTGAGCTTATAACGGTTATCCACCGAAAGGCAATAACGGACACGTTACTATAGAACACTATAGAGAGCGCAAACGGCGTGCAGCCTGCTTGCAGGTCAATCGCCCGGCGACGCAATCATTTAAAACGCGAGGGAAGCATGTCCGAACCAACCTACGAAGAACTCAAAGCCAAGCTGTCTCAGCTCGAAAAAGAAGTCGAAACCAAGAAACGCAGTGGCGACCTGATCTTCAAAGTCGGAGAAAAGGGCGGCGTCAGCGTCTATGGCCTGGGCCGTTTCCCGGTCACTCTCTACTACGAACAGTGGAACCGCCTCCTCGGCGCCGCCAACGAAATCAAGGCGTTCATGGAAGAAAACAAGCCCAAACTGAAGCTCAAAGAGCAGGGGTAAAGCGACCGCTGATTTGAGAGCGCAAAACGTAAATTATGAGCGACACTAGGCCGCAAGGCGGTGGTTCGGAAAAAGAGCACCCAGACTGGGAAAGGCATGGCTTGCGCATCATTCGCAGCGGCGAACTGGATGCCAACACGCCTCAGACGCCGGGCATGACTCGCGCCGAAGCCATCTCGCGGGCCCGAGTCGGCGCCCAGAAACTGTGGGCGGGAACCGTGGTGGTGCAGCCCAACGCCAAGACCGGTCCACATCATCATGGGGAACTGGAAACGGTGATCTATGTCGTGCGCGGCCGCGCGCGCTTTCGCTGGGGAAATCAACTGGAGTTCGTCGACGAAGCGGGTCCCGGAGACTTCGTCTACGTTCCTCCCTATGTTCCTCATCAGGAACTAAACGCACGCAAGGACGAGCTGGTGGAGGCCGTGATCGTGCGGAGCGGACAGGAGCCAGTGGTCGTCAATTTGGAGATTCCGAGCCCTGAGGACGCCGCCGACTCACAACAGGACGACCCGTTTCACTCCGCACCGGGAAAGCACTGATCCGCCAACCTCAGGAAATCTGCGTCCTCATTTGGGTAGCAGGTTACTGTCGAGAATCTCTTTCCCGAATGTAACCGTCCAATTCCCGTAGTTCGGTCTATAATGGAAAGACTGTGCCCAGATACTCCATCGTCGTCCCGTTGCATAACGAACAGGAGAACGTCACCGACCTCTACGACCGCCTCAAAGCGGTAATGGAGGCGCACGGCGAGAGCTTCGAAATCGTTCTGGTGGACGATGGCTCGAGCGACCACACCTTCGCCATGCTGCGCGAGATCGCAGCCGTCGACAGCCGTGTGACCGTGGTCAAGCTGCGCCGCAACTTCGGCCAGACTGCAGGACTGGCAGCTGGTTTCGATCATGCGCGGGGCGAGTACATCATCGCCATGGACGGCGATCTGCAGCACGATCCTAACGACATTCCGTTGTTCCTGGAAAAAATTGCCGCCGGGTACGACATTGTCAGCGGCTGGCGCAAAGTGCGCGTCGACAATTTCTGGATACGCCGCATACCGTCGCGCATCGCCAACTGGATGATGGCGAAAATCAGCGGTGTCGACATTCACGACTTCGGCACCACCTTCAAAGCCTACCGTCGCGACATTTTGGAGCAGGTTCCTCTGTACGGCGAACTGCACCGCTTCATTCCGGCGCTGGCTTCGTGGCATGGCGCATCGATCTGTGAAGTGGCCATCCGCAACGTGAACCGCGAGCGCGGGGTTTCGCACTACGGCATCACGCGCACCTTCCGCGTGTTCTTCGATCTCCTGACCATTCGTTTCCTGCTGCGCTATCTCTCGCGTCCGCTCCATTTTTTCGGCGGCTTCGGCATGATGAGCATTTTCGGTGGCACCGGCATCGTTCTCTGGCTGGGCGTGGAGAAATTCTTGCGCCACGTCCCGGTGATGGCCGAACACGGCCCGCTGATGATGGCCTCCCTCGGCTTGTTGTTGGGCGGCATGAATCTTCTCGCGATCGGACTGCTCGGCGAAATGCAAGTCCGCCACTATCACGAACCCAGCCGTCGCGCGCCCTACTCCGTCGACCGTGTCCTCCGCTCGCAGAACGAAGAGCACAGCGTCTCGGAATAAATCTTCCTCACCACTTTGCAGCCGGCTTCTGGTCCCGCAGCCAGACAATGAAATCGGTCATCGGAGGTGTGCCGCCCAATTCCCGCAAGCGCGTTGCGTTTTGTCCGCGATGATAATGGCTGTGCATGGCCGCCTGTGTCAGGGCGTGCCGCCGGCTGAGCTTTACCGGCGGTTTGAACCACGGAGCCTCCACCAGTTCCTCGAGTTTGTCCGGATCTAGCCCCCTTAGCAGCTCTCCGGCCGCCGCGTGGTAACGCTGCGCATACTGTTTCAGGTCGGCCATGCTGGGGAAGTCTTCCAGTTTCTTGAATTCAAACCCTGACGTCCGCGGCCCGGTGATCCACAAAAATCCGTACTGCACCTGATGAATGTGAAGGAGTCTCTCGCCGATCGCCTTGTCGGCCAGCGCGGCTGGATGCGCCTCAAATGCTCGCCAGTGCTGGGCATCGGCCCACTCCTGGTGGGCATAAAGTTCGTCAAGATAGGAACTCATAAATCCTCCCGTCGATATGATCCCTGAGAGTCTACTCTGCCTGCCTGCGGCAATTCATCCCCGCACCGTGGGCGTATAATCGGTCGTTTGCCGTTCCCAGGTTTTCCAGCCGGAGTTCTGAAAATGGAGAGATCCAGTCAAACCCAGCACGAATTGCAGTTGGCCCGCCGCATGTCGCGCCTGGGCACTGAGACTGCTTTTGAAGTTCTGAACAAGGCGCGCGCTCTGGAGCGGCAAGGCAAGAGCATTATTCACCTGGAAATCGGCGAACCGGATTTCGATACGCCCGCAAACGTGGTGGAAGCGGGCATTGACGCC
>JBELAE010000287.1:0-6853 GCA_049509155.1 Candidatus Sulfotelmatobacter sp. | reverse complement strand
CGTGATAGCCGCCGTCGAGGAAGTTGTCGACGTAGACCTTCCAGTTGCAATGAATGTCATAGGTGCGGCGGTCAAAATAGTGCAGCTTGCTGATGTTAAGAGGCGCAACGCGCCGCACCAGGCCGCCGAGAAACTCCAGCAACGGCGCGGCCTCGGGATCGAGATTCACGAACACAAAACATTCCCAGGTTTCAACGTGGATGGGGATTAGACCGTTCTCGGCGCGATCAAAGTTCTGCACGCCGTCAAACTCGGGCATACCTTTGAGTGATCCGTCCAGACCATATTTCCAGCCGTGATAAGGACACTGCAAAATCTCCGCGCGGCCACATTGCTGAGTGACAACCGCCGCGGCGTGGTGCCGGCACACGTTGTAGAAAGCGCGCAGTTTGTCGTCGCTTCCCCGAACGACAACGATAGGCTCTCCGGCGAGACGCGTGGCGACAAACTCTCCGGGCTTCTGCAACTGATCGGTGCGGGCGACGAGCTGCCAGGTCTTGCTGAAGACATTGATGCGCTCGAGTTCGGCGATGCGGGAATCAACATACCAAGGTGCCGGGATAGTTGACGCCTCCGACAGCGGAGCCCGATCGTTGTAACTGGAGAGAATTTGTTCGATGGATGCTTGCATATTTATTCTCTTGCTTGAATGAGCCGAATTCCGAACGCTGCAGCCCAGCGATCCATGCTACCGCAATGCGGACACAACTATTTTGATTTCTGCCGGCGCTGACTTCCGTGCTGCTGCCGACGCGCGCTGGGCGCTGGATCTGCGGCCACAATGCCAATCGCCCGCTGCAACACATCCAAAAACTGCTGGATTCTGGCTTCCTTTTTCTCGGCAAGCTCGCCCTGGCGGCGGAATAACCCCGGGTCAAGCTCGGCGGTGAGCAGCGCGTCCTGGAAGCGCTCCATCATCCAGTCGAGAATGGAAACGATCATCTCGATGTCGAGGTCTTTGCGCAGTTCGCGGCGCTCCAATCCGAAGCGGACGAAGGTCACGGTGCCGTAGGGATCCTCGCTGATGAGGAAACGGTTGATCTCCCGCTTCAACACGAAATCGGTTCCGTAATTGCCGAGCAGCGAAATCCGGTAAGGAATCCAGTCTTCATGCACCAGGTGCTCGGTGCGCACCAGCCAGTACCGCAGCACCTCGAAGAAGCCCGCCTGGCGGATTTCGGCAGGTGCGTCGAGATACTTGGCGAACGAGCGGACGGAGCGCTTATACACCTCGAAGAACAGGCCATCCTTGCTGCCGAAGTGCTGGAAGATGGAACCTTTGGCAATGCCGAGTGCAATGGCGATGTCACCGACCCGGGCCGCGTGATAACCATGCTCGGCAAAATGCTGCGTGGCGGCTTCGATGATGCGGCTGCGTTTCGCCTCCGAACGGGGACGCGTGGGGGTCTGGCGCTGGTAGAGCGGCGGTGCTGTGCGGTTGCTGGCGATTCCCGGCATGGTGAATAGTGATTCCAGATAGTGACTGTAAGTCACGACAGCATACAGGAGCGCTTTTTCGATTTCAACTTCATTTTTACTGCTACGTGCGTTAGTGTTAGTCGACTCAATGTGTGCTCCGTGACTTCAGGTCAATCCACAACGCGAGTCCCATCGATTTACGACGCGATCGTTATCGGAGCCGGCCATAACGGACTCACGGCTGCGGCCTATCTGGCGCGAGCGGGGCTTTCGACGCTGGTGCTGGAGCGCCGGGAAATTGTTGGCGGATGTTGCGTGACAGAGGAAATCGCGCCCGGCTGCCGAGTGTCGACTACGTCTTATATTGCCAGCATGCTGCGTCCGGAAGTGATTTCTGAATTGCAGCTGGCGAGTCACGGCCTGCGCATGATTCCGTGCGATCCGGCGATCCAGGTTCCCTTCCCCGACGGCGATGTGGTGCCGTGGTGGGTGGATCGCGAGCGAGCGCGGAAAGAATTTTCCAGGATTTCCGCAAAAGATGCAGCGCGGTTTGTGCAAGTCGACGATCAACTGAAAAAGCTGGCACGTTACTTGCAACCGTTCTTCATGGAGCCGCCGCCGGAAATCGAAACGTCTTCGATGAAGGGCTGGACGGATTTGTTTCGGGTGGGCAAACGGTTTCGCGGAATTTCCAGTGCGGAGATTTCGCAGCTTGTGTCGTTCCTTACCGGCAGTCTGGGCGAGTTTCTCGATCACAACTACGAGTCCGAGAAAATGAAGACCATGTTTCTGGCCAATAACGTGTACGGCAAGCATGGTGGGCCGTACCAGCCGGGGACGGCGATCGGGCTTCTGTTTCACCTGCTCAGCGGCGGAGAGCACGAACTGCAGGGGTTTTACGGACACGTGATGGGCGGCATGGGATCGATCACGCAGGCGCTGGCGGCCGCCGGAAAAAAGCTCGGAGTCGAGATTCGCACATCGGCGCCGGTGGTTCGCGTCGAGGTGCGCAATGGCCGGGCTCGTAGCGTAGTGCTCGAAGACGGCACGGAGTTTCGCGGTCGGATGATTCTTTCCAACGCCGATCCGAAGCGAACGTTTCTGGGGATGGTGGACGCGAAGGATCTTCCCGAGGACTTTTTGTTCGCCGTGCGCGGCATCAAGATGCAGGGACCGTGCGCAAAGGTGAACCTGGTGCTGAGTGAAGAACCGCGGTTTACCGGGACTTCGCCGCAAGCAACGGCGCTGGAGCGCACCTTCTACACGCTGGTTCCGTCGCTCGCTTTCGCGGAGCGCTGCTACGACATCGCCAAGTTCGGAGATATTCCGGAAGAATTGTGGGTCGACTGCGTGGTGTCGTCGAACGCGGACGATTCGCTGGCGCCTCCGGGCAAACACATTCTCACTTGCTTTGTGCAGTACGTTCCTTACCACCTGCGGGAGGGCAACTGGGACGAGAAGCGGGAACTGCTGGGCGATCGCGTCGTCCGCAAGATTGGGGAATATGCGCCGAATGTTCCGCGCGCGATTGTGGCGCGGCAGGTGCTCACACCGCTTGACCTGGAGCGCACGTACGGGCTGACCGAGGGCAACATTTTTCACGGCGATCTGCGGCTGGAACAACTCTTCTTTATGAGGCCGGTACCGGGGTGGTCGCAATATCGGACTCCGGTGGACGGGCTTTATTTGTGCGGCGCGGGTGCGCATCCCGGCGGCGGCGTTACGGGAGCGCCCGGCCGCAACTGCGCCCATCAGGCGCTGCGTGACTGGAAGAAAGGGCGATTGCAGGAGGCGGCCGCGTGAGTTCGAGAACCAGTCGGTCGAGGCGCAGCAGGAATATTTGATGACTCACAACTCTCAGGAGCAAGCATGAAAACACGGTTAAGCAAGAAAGGCATTCTCGAACGATTGAAAGACGGTCCCGTGCTGGGCGACGGCGGCTATTTACTCGAACTTGAAAAACGTGGGTGGGTGCGGGCAGGTCCGTTCACTCCGGAAGTGGCGCTGACGTATCCAGATGCTCTACGAGAACTCCACATTGAGTTTCGCGAAGCTGGCGCCGAAGTACTGCAGGCTCTCACTTTCTATGCGAGTCGCGACAAGCTGGCTACGGTTGGACTGGAGAACCGTCTGGAGGAACTCAACCGGTCTGCGGTTCGCGTGGCGCGGGAGGTTGCGGGCGACCAGTGCCTGGTTGCCGGCAACATCAGCTTGACGTGGATGTACGAACCGGGCAGTGCGTCCGCCGCCGATCGCGTGCGCAAGACTTTCGACGAACAGCTTGCCGTGCAGGTGGACGAAGGCGTCGACTTCATTATTGGGGAAACATTTTCCTGGCTGGGAGAAGCGCTGATTGCGGTCGAGCGCGGCAAGCGCACCGGCCTGCCGACGATGGTCACCATCTGTTTCGAGAATAAGGATGAGACCGCCGAAGGCGCGAATGCGGCCGATGCTGCGAAAACGCTGTTCGATGCTGGCGCCGACATTGTTGGCATGAATTGCCTGCGCCCGCCGCAACATATTCTGGGACCGATGGAGCAGATGCGCAAGGCGGTCTCAGGTTATCTCGCGTGCCAGCCGGTGGCGTATCGCACGCCAAAAGAAAAGCCTGACTTCACGAGCCTTCCGGAGTTTCCCTACGCGCTCGATCCTCTGCAACTCACGCGCAAGGACATGGCAGACTATGCAGTGCAGGCTCGCGATCTGGGAATCAATTACATCGGCGCGTGTTGCGGAACCGTGGCCATGCATATTCGCGAGATGGCCCGCGTGCTCAACAAGCTGCCGGAAGATTCGCGCATCTGGAAAAAAGGCGGCGAGAAACCGATGTCGGGGTACGAATACTACGACCACGACAACATGAAAGCGTAAACGGTGCGGCACGTTGCGCAGCGGTCTTAACCAGCGCGGGCCCTCGGTTGGCAAGGGCCCGCATTTCTAAGCTTTCGCTCCGCGACTAGCCAGCTTTCCGGGCGGTCGGTTCTTGCGCATGCACGAGCGGAACCGCCACCAGATGCTCGCTCAGGAACCATACCTGCAATTCATTTGGACGGAGAACATCGCTGACGACCAGGTCATTGGTGCCGGCGTCGCCGAGCTTGGTGGAGAGTTCGGCGAGTTCCCGGCAGTGGCCGATTATGATCTGATGTGCGTCCAGGAGGCGCGAAATCTGGACTGGCACTTCTTCCCGGCCGCGCGGAGGCCGCTCAATGCGCGTGGTCTCGGCGACGTCGGCCGCCATGGCCAGAGAAACTCCACCGAGCAACTGGATGCGCTCGGCAATCTCGTCGACGATCTCGACCTGTTCGCCAAAATGCTTATCGAACAACAGATGAAGCTGGTAGAACGTGGGCCCGGCGACCTGCCAGTGCGACTTCTTGTAGAGATCGCGGAGCGTCATGGTATCGGCGAGCAACAGGTTCAGTTGCTCGGTCATTTCCAGACGCACCGGCTCTTCCAACTCAAGTGGCAAGGCGTGCGAAACCGTGCCGTAGGCTTGGATCTCAGCGGCACGCTGGTGAAGTCGGGGCTGGGCGTTGATTGTGGTTCGACGGGCCGTGGGAACTTGCTGCTTTGCCATGAAGTGCTCCTGGTTCAGTGTCAAGCTTATGAACATTAGAACTCGGAGAGTGCAGAGGGCGCAATCCGAGCCATGCAGCTTGGATGCGGGTGCCTTCGATTAAGATGCGACGATATAAGATGTGACGGTTAAGATGCGACGGATTCCCGCAGTCCAGCGAAAGGCGGTGAGGAATGGCGGGAATCCGGGCGATCCTGAGGGAAAGTTTAATCCTACGGAACCTGCCAGGCCGAAATTCTGCGAACGAAGCGCCGAATACGCCGCGCAAGGTTTGACGGCATTCCGCGCAGTTGCTAAGATCGAAGTGCGGGGTGGAGCAGTCTGGTAGCTCGTTGGGCTCATAACCCAAAGGTCGGTGGTTCAAATCCACCCCCCGCAACCAAACAACTTCTTGCTACACAGCGGCTTGGGAGCTTTCCTCTCCTGAGCCGCTTTCTTTCTTGGGCAAGTTAAGGCGAACTTGGGCAAAGAATCCCCCGAGTTGCTCCGCCACCTTCCTGTGGTCGTCCCCAATCACGTGCGTGTAGCCCATGGTTGTGCGCGGGTCGGCGTGCCCCAGACGATCCTGCCGCACCTTCATTGGCGCGGCCAGGTGATCGAGCAGGCTTGCGTTCTCATGCCTGAACGCATGGGCTGCTCCATCCAGGCCGAGCTTCTTCAAGATCGGTTTTAGCTGCCTCTTGATGAAGTTGTCTGGATGCAGGCGACGACCTTCCCTGCTCAGGAAAAGTGGCTCCTCGGGGTTCCTGTCCTCGACGTAGAACCGAAGACGTTCGATAAGCTGCGGCGAGAGAGCGAAGAATCGCTTCTTGCCATTCTTCGGCCGCTTCAGTTTGCTTTTCCACCTACTTCGCTGAACCGTGATCGCCTGCTCGGTCAAGTCGACATCTCCGACGTTCAAGCCACAGATTTCTCCGCGCCTGATACCGGTCTCCGCTACCAGCCAGAAGACGGTCTTGTATGGCTCGTTCGCGGCATCGATGATCTGTTTAACCTGTGCCACCGTGAAGCTCGGTTGCTCTTCGCGATTCCAGGTCGGAAGAACCAGATTGTCGCAGACGTCGTGAGTGACATAACCCCACGCTTTTGCCGATGCCCAAAGAAGGCGCAGCGTAGCGACCCGGTTACGGATCGTTTTCGCGCTACGTTTGTCCTTCCCGGGACTCGACCACAGCGTGATCACGTCTTGCACGACCTCCGTTGAGATGTCTCTTAACCGTATCGCCCCGAGGGCCGCAACCCAAGCCTTAATCTCGCTCTTATCGCTATCTTGAGTGCTTCCCTCGTGGTGAATCATGACTTTGCTTTTCCACTTCTCCGCAAAGTCCTCGAAGATCGCGGTTGGCTTTGCTTTGTAGATGGGGCTATTGATCGCCGCGAGGCGACGATCGAGTTCGCGTTGTGCGAGGCGCTTGGTCGGAAACTCGGACTTATCGCCCAAGACCTCCGAACGATGGATGCGGATGATACTCCCGTCCGGCTGTAGTTCGTCTTCGAGCCAGCGGCCGTACCACTTCTTCACCCTTGTGCCCCGCAGGATTAGCGATCCCTGCTGGTATCGCTTTCGAGCCACGGAACCTCCGTCCCGTTGACCCGACGACTCTCGCGGGCATTGTACTTTGTTTTCGTGGGAGGCCGCTGGAGCTCCGGCAATCAATCTGGGAGTCGGCGGTGAGCACACCTGTCCGTTCACCGCCAATAGTGCCGAAGAGGGGAGGACGACCGAGCTGGATGATGAGACTGGGCTCTCGACGGCCTTCTCGGCGTCGACCAGCTGAGGGATTCGATCTTGACGAGTAGAGCTCACGATCTGTTTCGACCTGCTGCGAATCGTGCGCCACTAAGGAGACCTGC
>JBELAE010000286.1:0-6861 GCA_049509155.1 Candidatus Sulfotelmatobacter sp. | reverse complement strand
TTGCCCGTGCCCTCGGGATACGGACGAGGAACGCTGCTTCCATCCCAATCGATCTTGAGGATCTTATAACTCGATGCTCCCGCAATTCTTGGAAATATCCCCTTGACGCTTCCGGAACCACTTACGAGCGCATGCCCGGCAGGCAGCGGGATGCCTTCGCCAAACTCGGAGTGGATCGGCACCACCCAATAGAGCCAATTGCGTGACCCCGAAGCCGCACCCCAGTTAGGCAGCACGCCGGAAGCGCCGTTCGCAGCCAGTCCACTGTACTTGACGTGAACCCCCTCGGCCAGAATCCCGGCGCTGCCAACGTTTCCCAGTGGGCTCGCATCCTTGCAGGATGGCGACGCCTCATAGTAAACGTTCTCCGAGATAAAGCCGCCGAATCCTCCGCGTTGGTTACTCACTCGCACGGCATAGACTGACCAGCCCTGAATCACGCTGTCAGAAATTCGCAGGCCGTTGCCGGAAAGCCACTCCACGCCCTTACCCGCGCACTGCAGCGAAAGAACAAGGTGCTTGAGCCAGCCCACCGCAGACCAGCGATTGAAAGGCCCAGGTGCGGTAATGAACGCGCCGCAGTAGGTGGGATTACAGGTTACGCCCTCGGCCCCCGAATCCAATCCATCGAGCAGAAATGATTGGTCGTCATCGACCTGTATATAAGACCCAAAACTCCCGCCCGGGGGAGGCACCCGCATGCTCACATTGAAGATCCGGGTCTGCTGGGCATTATCTTCTATGAATGGCTTGGTGCCAGCCTTCATCATAGGTCGGCCGCGAGGGGCCAGCAGGGTGATGTTCTCGTAAGCATTGGAGGATCCGTGCTCGCCGACGAAAAGGCAGGCGTCATTCGGCGTGTAGCAATTGAGAATGGAACCTGCGAAGTCGACGGTCTGGGCCCCTGCGCGAATCGAGATGGGAGCGAACACGTCGTACTCGCCGGGAGGAACCACGACCCGGCCGGACTGGGTGGATCCTTTGGGATTGGTCGGAGTGAAGCGGGCCGCGATGGAAGCCTCTTGCACTCCACCCGAAGCGCTGCTGACCACGTAGCCGGAAGCATGAGGATTGACAGTCGTGAATTCCAGCGTGCCGGGATGTCCATCTCCTTTGCATGTTCCACCTGTAACCCGCACGGCCTCAGGAGTTCCCGTCCCGGAAATATAAACGTAATACCAAGGCTCGGCGGCGATCACGCCGAGGGGACAGGGGTCAAGGGTAATTGAGTTTCGGCCCGGTGAATTAAGAGACGCCGAAGGACTCTGCCGCCAGTTAAGATCGGTCGCCGACCGAACTACGTTCGCGGCCAAAGGCCCCGAATCGGAGGCGGCTGCGTAAGGCGCGTGGTGAACCGAGACGAAGATGGCCAAAGCCGTGACGAGAACTCCGGCTGAAGCGCCCAAGGCTCGCAGGGACGATCTCCACCAAGAAGCATGCCAGGAACGGAACAGGCTGCCGGAGAAACGGTCTGGATTCAGCATACTGCCTCCTCTATCTGATCTGCGGCTGAGTTGTTAGGGCTGCGGGCGTCACGGTTACTCTACGGCGCGGGGCGCGATTTCGCCAAACGACCAGCGGAGTCGGGGCGCGCGGGTGGCACCATTTGAGCAGCAGTTGATGCCAGCGCCGATCTGTTGTATCGTGCGATTTGCTTCATTTTGAGACGCGGCGGAACGTCGCCCGCGCGGCGGCCCCTGCCGTTCCGAGGGATGCACCGAACACAACGATCTCGCATGCCAATTTCTGACAACGTTGTCCTAGGCCGCGGAGTGAAGATCTTCCAGCCTGATCTAGTAAATCTCTATGGCTGCACCGTCGGCGACGAGACCAGGATCGGGGCCTTCGTCGAGGTTCAGAAAAACGCGATTGTGGGGAACCGTTGCAAGATTTCGTCGCACACATTTATTTGCGAAGGCGTTACCCTCGACGATGACGTGTTCGTGGGCCACGGAGTCATGTTCATCAACGACTTGTACCCTCGGGCAACGGAAGACGGCCGGCTGCAAACCGAGGCCGACTGGCAGGTCGTGCCCACGCGAGTAAAGCGCGGCGCATCGATCGGGAGCGGAGCGGTTATTCTCGCGGGCGTGACCATCGGAGAAGGCGCGCTGGTCGGCGCTGGAGCGGTCGTAACCCACGATGTGCCCGATCACCAGATCGCGAAAGGCGTGCCCGCGAGGCTAGGGCGCGCTGTACCGCGCGGCAGCAAACAGCGAACCGTTCGGCAGATTGACCGGGAGGTCTCTTGATTCGGATTGGCGTGATCGGCTACGGCTACTGGGGTCCGAACGTGGTAAGGAATTGTTTTGAGGCCTCGGGCGCGCAGGTTGCCTGTGTCAGCGATTTGCGGGCCGACCGGCTCGCGCTGGTGAACAGCCGCTATCCCACCATCAAGACTACGCAGAATTTTCGCGAGCTGATCGAAGACCCTGCCATTGACGCAGTGGCGATCGCAACGCCCGTGTCTACGCACTACGATCTGGCTCTGCGCGCGCTGCAGGAAGGCAAGCACGTGCTGGTCGAGAAGCCCCTGGCCTCGAACACCGACCAGGTGCAGCACCTGATCGACGTTGCGCAAAAACGAAATCGGGTGCTCATGGTGGATCACACCTTCGTTTACACCGGCGCCGTCCGCAAGATTCGCGAACTTGTCGATAGTGGCGGCTTGGGCGAGATTTATTACTACGATTCGGTGCGAGTAAATCTCGGGCTATTTCAGCACGACGTGAATGTGCTGTGGGATCTCGCGGTGCACGATCTGTCGATTATGGACTACGTGCTGCCATTCCGGCCCTGCGCGGTGTCCGCGACCGGACTCAGCCACGTGCCGGGAGGAACGGAGAACATCGCGTATCTGACGCTTTTCTTTGAGGGCAGCCAGATCGCACACATTCACGCCAACTGGCTCGCACCTGTAAAGTTGCGGCGCACGTTGATCGGCGCCAGCCGCAAGATGATTGTCTACGACGATTTGGAGCAGAGCGAAAAGATCAAGGTTTACGATAAAGGCATCACTCTGAACAATCATCTGAATCCGGAGAAGGTGTACCAGTTGATGGTGGGCTATCGAACGGGAGACATGCTGGCGCCGCAGATCGAAGGGACCGAGGCGCTGCGCCGCGAAATTGACCACTTCCTGCGCTGCATCGAGCAGCAGGAGGAACCGGAAACCGGTGGCGGCGCCGGACTTCGCGTGGTGGAGATTTTGCAGGCAGCATCCCAGTCGATGGCCCAGCACGGCCGCCCCGTGGATTTGCGGCTGACCACGCTTGAGGCAACGGCTTAGCCTGCGATCTTAACCTGCGATGAGGAACTGGGATGAGAGAATGGATTTCGCATCGCAGAGTTTCGCGGTGAACATTTCACGGCAAACATTCATGTAGAACATTCATGGCAAACATTAAAGTTCCTTATCTCGATTTGAAAGCGCAGTACCAAAGCATCAAGCCTGAGATTGATGCGGCCCTTGCCCGAGTCCTGGAGAGTTGCCAATTCGTCCTCGGTCCTGAAGTGGCCGCGTTTGAACAGGAATTCGCAGCCTATTGCGGGACTGCGGAGTGCATTGCGCTCAACTCTGGCACCAGCGCTTTGCATCTGGCGTTGCTGGCCGCGGGCATCGGTCCGGGCGATGAAGTCATCACCGTGCCGTTCACTTTTGTCGCCAGCGTAGCCGCGGTCGTCTACACAGGAGCGCGGCCAGTCCTGGTGGACATTGACTCTCGCTCGTTCAACATGGACCCCTTTGCGATCGAGGCTGCCATCACGCCCCGCACCAAGGCGATCCTGCCAGTGCATCTCTACGGCCAGCCTGCCGATATGGCCCCGATCATGGAGATTGCCAAGCGGCACGGACTGGTCGTGATCGAAGACGCTGCGCAGGCGCACGGGGCTAAGTACAAGGGCCGTCCCGTGGGCAGCATCGGCGACATGGCATGCTTCAGTTTTTATCCCGGAAAGAATCTGGGAGCCTACGGTGAAGGCGGCGCCGTGACCACCAGCAATCCCGACTATGCCCGCACGATTCGCATGTTGCGCGATTGGGGGCAAGATCGCAAATATCATCACCTACTGCACGGATACAACTACCGCATGGAGGGCTTTCAAGGCGCGATCCTGCGCGTGAAGTTGCGCCATCTCGAGCGCTGGACCGAAGCGCGCCGCTCGGTCGTGGAGCAGTACAACAACCTTCTCGCCGACTCTGGCGTAGAAACGCCCACCGAAATGCCCTGGGCCCGGCATGTCTATCACGTCTACACCCTGCGAGCCGACGAGCGCGACGGTCTGCAAACCGCTCTGCAAGCGGAGGGAATTCAGACGGGCATTCATTATCCGGTGCCGGTGCATTTGCAGCCGGCGTATGCTGATCTGGGTTATGGACGTGGCGCGTTTCCGCGCTCGGAGAAGGCGGCCGAACAAGTTCTCTCGCTGCCGCTGTACCCGGAACTTTCATCGCAGGCAATCGCCGAAGTCGCTGCGGCGGTGAAGAAAGCGGTTGCCAATAGAACGCAGACTGCCGTATCGCGATAACAAGCGTTAGAGTTGCGCCCAGGTTTGGTCATGGCGACATTCGAGACGATTCCCGACATTCTTGAAGTCACGCTGCGGGATGGGTCATACCTCATCGACTTCCAGTTCACCGCAGAAGATACCGCGACCATTGCTGGCGCGCTGGAAGGCATTGGCTTTCGCTGGATCGAAGTCGGCCACGGCCTGGGCCTCAACGCCTCGCAGTCGGGAAAAGGGATGGCGGCGGCGACCGACGAGGAATATATGGAGGCCGCGGCCCAGGCTCTCCAGCACGCGAAGTGGGGCATGTTCTTTATTCCTGGCATCGGCCGGGAAGAAGATATTCGCCTCGCCGCGACGTACGGGATGTCGTTCGTTCGCATCGGCACCAACGTCACCGAGGCCACGCAGGCCGAACCCTACATCGCGTTGGCTAAGGAACTGGGGCTGACGGTCTCGTATAACGCGATGAAGTCCTACGCGGTCTCCCCGGCGGAGTTCGGCGCGGTCGTGGCCCAGGCGCACAGCTGGGGCGCGGACATCGCGTGTCTCGTGGATTCGGCGGGCAGCATGGATCCGGATTCGGTCGCCGCTTACCTGCGTGCGGCCAAAGCGGAAAGCCCATCCCCGCTCGGCTACCACGGGCACGACAATCTTTCGCTGGCCATGGCCAACACGCTGCGGGCCATCGAAGAAGGCGTGGTGCTGGTTGATTCTTCCCTGCAAGGCATGGGACGCTCCGCCGGCAACACCGTCACCGAAGTGCTGGTCGCGATTCTGCAACGGCGTGGAGCCTTGCCGCACATCGATCTCAAAGCCGCCATGGACGTGGGCCAGGGACTCATTCAGCCGCTGCTGGGCAAACGCGGCGTGGACCCCATGGCCGTTACTGGCGGGCTCGCGAGTTTTCATTCTTCCTTCACGGGAAAGGTCCAACGGTACGCGCGTAAGCACAACGTTGACGTTCGCGACTTGATCGTGCGCCTTTGTCAGGAAGATCAAGTCTCTGCGCCGGACGAGCTGCTTGAGCGCTTGAGCCACGAACTGGCGACCCTCAAGATGCCGCGCGTGCTGTCGATCCCGGCATTCCGCATCGAATCGGGCAAAGAGAAAACATCGGCGGAATCTTTGGACGTGTTGCTGAAGGAACTCCGAGCCCGCGCAATAAAGGCCGGAAAATTCTCCGCGCTGAACGTGGTTACGGGAGAGAAGCCGCTGGAGCAGTTCCTGGTCTCGGGCAACATCCACTCAACGCAATCGCACGTGGTTGGATCGGTGACGCTGACCAGCGACGCGCATCTGTACGCTGTGCTGCATGCCGTTGATGGCAAGGCAGATGTTGTGCTCCTGGACGTCGACCGGAAGCCTTTTGGTCCCGTGCAGGCTGCGGAAACCGCAGGTGCGATTCTAAAGAAGACCGCTCTGCTGACCTACCTCGACAGCCGCGTTTGGGTCGAGGCGGTGGAAGATCAGGTCGTTCGGTTGCTGCATGAGCGGCTGAACGATGCTGAAATTGTGATCGCGGGCGATCATCCCCGCAGCCGTTTCCTGGCGTTAAGGTTTGCCGAGCGCGGAGCACGCGTCACTTTACTGCAAGACCCAGGGAAAGTCGCTGCCGCGCCGCTCGACCAGATACGGTCGCTCTCTTTAGCAGGACAGGAGTTGAAACTCTCTTGCCTCACCCCTGACGCCCCGGACTCGTTCGACACGCTCTCGCGAGCGAACGTGGTTGTAGTTTGGCCTGCCGGGCCGGCGTGGTTCGACCAGGCGTTTGCCCAGCATCTATCGCGTAACTCTTATGTGATCGATGCGGGCATCGGAACTCTTCTGCCCGAAGGAATCGCCGAGGCGCAGCGCCGGGGCTGCCTGTTGTTGCGGGTCAACATCTGGCCGGCTCTGACTGGGAGTCTCTCGGCGGCTCATGAGTCGCTGGTGGAGACGCGCGAAGCCCTGGGTTGGGAAACGCTGGGTGGCGTTTCCGTGGTAGCGGGGGGCGCAATGGGGCAATCCGGCGACGTGATCGTTGACAGCGTGCATCATCCGACCCGGGTCATTGGCGTTTGTGATGGCAAGGGAGGCGTCCGATTCCGCTTCGGCGACGATGAGACGGAGCGAGTGCGTCGAGTTCAGACGGAGATCAACCGGCGCCTGGTCGCGCCTCAGCTGACAGGCACGAACGCGAGTTAGATTTCAACCCAAAACACCTTCTTTCTATGCGCTCCAGGCGAATTCTTATTCTCGGTGGCGGTCGCTACAACGTTCCATCGATTCTTGCTGCTCACGAAGCGGGTTTCGAGACTCTGGTCGCGGATGGGAATCCTGAGGCACCGGGCCTGAAGGCGGCCGATCACG
>JBELAE010000285.1:0-6875 GCA_049509155.1 Candidatus Sulfotelmatobacter sp. | reverse complement strand
CAATCCCATGATCCCGCACGTGATTGTGCTTGAGCCCGGTCTCGCCGTCTATAAGATCTACAACGGCTACTGGTTTTTCGGACGCCCCACTCAGGAGGATCTCCGTCAGGACTTGCGCGCGGTGCTTGAGAAATGCCGGCCGGACTGGGACATCACGACCCCGGAACTCAAGGCGGCATGGTAACAAGGCCGCAAGGATCTTTTCTATCCCTACGGAAAAACGTACGTGCAAACCCTGGGCGAACAGGATTAGGCGCAAAGTCGCCGTTCAGGTTGATGCGATGGTATCGATCGATACGTTCGTCCAATTGTTTCGCCTGCAGGCTTTCTGTCTAATCCCACATGTGCATCACGCGAGAGCCAGAAGGAGGGCTTATATGTCAAACGAGGGAACAGCCATCATGACGAGAACACAACAAGGTATGGTCGCAGCGCATCAGCCAGGCCAAGACGTTTTCAAATCGGTCCTGTCCGAAGACGTAGACTGGAAGCCCTTCGCCGCGTTTCCACCGTCGGTCCGCCTGGCTGTTATTGTGGGTCAGCCCTCAGCAGCCGGACCCTACACGATCAGGGTCCGAGTGCCCCATGGCGTTAAGCTGATGCCACACCGACACCCGGAGGATCGCGTCTATACGGTTATTTCAGGCGTTTTCTACATCGGCCTGGGCGATCAGTTCGACGCTGCGACGCTGCAAGCTTACCCGCCCGGAAGCGTCATTGTTCTGCCGGGTAATACGTCCCATTTCCACTGGGCGAAATCCAGTGACTACGTAACGCAAGTGACCGCGACGGGGCCGCTTGGGCTTGAATACGTCAGTGCGAACGACGATCCGCGAAACCACAACTCGTAGGAGACATTGCGTGCTCTCCGCGACGCGTGGCCGCACGACGGAAAAGCCCCGGTCGCCGCGATGTCGACTTCGCTGATAAACTCTTGTCCGCGATGCGCTATCAGTTTGGCGGGCACCTGGAGAAATCCGACGGCAAAACCAAAGCAGCTTGACGGAAACAATCGCGACATCCGATGAAGACTGATCCGATCAACAGGCCGGAGGCGGCAGGCAGGTTGCCTGCCATAGCGCAAGCAGTGGCCGCGCCGCTTACTCGCGCTGCGATCTTCCTGGTCGTGACGCTTAATTCGGGTTCTGAGAATCGCGGCACTCTGCGCTCGTTCTGCGGAGACCTTGCCGCGCTGGTGCGCGCCGTGGAATTTCGCGACCTGGAGGCAGGACTTTCCTGCGTCATGGGGTTTGGTTCCGACGCTTGGGACCGCCTCTTCGGGCCTCCGCGGCCGGCAGAGTTGCATCCCTTCCGGGAGATTCGTGCCGGAGCACGCCACGCGGTTTCCACAGCAGGCGACCTGCTGTTCCACATCCGCGCCAAGCGCATCGATTTATGCTTCGAGCTGGCCACTCAGCTTATGACGCGTCTGGGAAATGCCGTTTCGCCGGTAGACGAAGTTCAGGGTTTCCGCTACTTCGATGATCGCGATCTATTGGGCTTCGTCGACGGGACGGAGAATCCGCGCGGCGACGCCGTAGCCCAGGCCGTGCTCATCGGCGACGAAGACATCCAGTTTGATAACGGCAGCTACGTTATCGTGCAGAAATATCTCCACGATGTGAGCGCATGGAATGCGCTCTCCACCGAAACGCAGGAACGAATCATCGGCCGCACCAAGCTTTCCGATGTCGAGTTGGACGATTCGATCAAGCCAACCTCAGCACATAACGCGCTCACGACCATTGTCGAGAATGGGAAAGAGATCAAGATCCTGCGCGACAACATGCCTTTCGGCCGGCCCGCGCATGGTGAGTTTGGAACCTACTTCATCGGCTATAGCCGTTCGCCCCGCACCATCGAACAGATGCTCGAGAACATGTTCATCGGCCGCCCGCCCGGCAACTACGACCGACTGCTCGACTTCAGCCGCGCCGTCACTGGAAACCTGTTCTTCGTGCCGTCGGCGACATTTCTGGAGAATGTCACTGAAGATCAGACTAACGACGATCAAGCTAACGAAGATCAAGCTAACGAAGATCAAACTGACGAAGATCAAGCTGTCGAAGATTTGACGGCGGCCGCGGAACCCGCGGCAGTACCCGCAACGGCCGAAACCTCCTCATCCATCTCATCTTCATCCACATCATCGGTGCGCGAGAGTTCGCTCGGCATCGGATCTCTCAAAGGAGACACACGACATGAATAATCTCCATCGCGAGCTTGCCCCCATTTCCGATTCAGCGTGGGCTCAGATCGAAGAGGAAGCATCTCGGACACTCAAACGCTACCTCGCCGGACGGCGCGTCGTTGACCTGAAGGGGCCGGCCGGCATCAACCTCTCTGCCGTCGGCACCGGTCACCTGCGCACAATCGCCGCCCCGGGAAAAGGCATCGTCACGAGGCAGCGCGAGGTGAAGGCACTGGTCGAGCTACGCGTTCCCTTCGAACTGGATCGCCAGGCGATTGACGACGTCGAGCGAGGCGCGAACGACTCGGACTGGCAACCCGCGAAAGACGCTGCGCGGCAGATCGCCTTTGCCGAGGACGCCGCCATATTCGAGGGCTATGCTGCCGCCGGCATCGGGGGCATCCGCCAAGGAACGAGCAACCCTATCATGACTCTCCCCGCCGACGTGCGGGAGTACCCTGACGCGATTGCCCAAAGCTTGAGCCGGCTGCGTCTCGTAGGCGTCAACGGCCCCTATGCCGTACTGCTCGGCGCCGACGCCTACACCGCGCTCGCCGAAACCAGCGACCACGGATACCCGGTGCTCGAGCACGTCAAGCGGCTGGTCAAGGATCAAATCATCTGGGCGCCCGCCATTGCCGGCGCTTTCGTGCTGACCACGCGTGGCGGCGATTTCGACCTGCACATCGGCCAGGACGTCTCCATCGGCTACCTCAACCACAACGACGCCGCAGTCCGTCTGTACCTGCAGGAGACATTTACTTTCCTCCTGCTCACCACCGAGGCCGCCGTCGCCCTGGTTCCTCCGGCGAAGGTGAAGAAGACTTGACCCGCGATTCGCGGTCACGACTCTACCAATCACAATATCGATCGCAATAGAAAAGGAGAAATGCAATGCCGTACGTTACAGTCGGAAAAGAAAACTCAGACGACATCGAACTTTACTATGAGGACCATGGCTCGGGCCAACCGGTTGTTCTGATCCACGGATACCCATTGAGCGGCGCTTCCTGGGAGAAGCAAGTACCCGCTCTTCTGGATGCGGGTTACAGGGTCATTGCCTACGACCGCAGAGGTTTCGGCAAGTCCAGCCAGCCGACCGCAGGCTACAACTACGATACGTTCGCAGAGGACCTTCACAAGGTGATCACCCACCTCAAGCTGCACGACTTCACCCTTGTGGGCTTTTCGATGGGCGGAGGCGAAGTGGCACGCTACATCGGAAAATACGGCTCCAAGAGCGTGAGCAAAGCTGTGATTATTTCCGGTGTACCGCCGTACCTGATCAAGACCGGCGACAATCCCGAAGGCCTGGATGCCAGCATATTTGCCGCCAGCGAGAAAGCTGTGGCCGCCGACCGCTACGCGTTCTTCACCAGCTTCTTCAAGGATTTCTACAACACTGACTTGCTGCTCGGTAAGCGTGTCAGCGAACAAGCCGTACAAGCCAGCTGGAACGTGGCGGCTACTGCCTCCGCCACCGCCAGCCTGGCATGTATCCCGACCTGGCACGAGGATTTCCGTGCAGACTTGGCGCGCATCGATGTGCCCACGCTGGTGATTCACGGAGATGCCGACCGCATTCTTCCAATCACAGCTGCGGGGCTGCGCACTGCCAAGCTCATCAAAGGGGCGCGCCTGGTGGTCGTGAAGGACGGCCCACACTGCGTCCCCTGGACGCACACAGAAGAAGTGAACGCCGAATTGCTAAGCTTCCTGGGCGGTGAGGCGGGCAAGTCGCAGAAAGATGCTGCCTAGGTATCCGCTAGTAGTCCAACCGTGATTTCTCCAGGGAAACTTTGGATACGTGGAAAGTGCACGAATTTATTCGAAATGGCCGACCTGATCTCTGCGTGGACTGGGGTCTGGGCATTGGGGGTTACGAGGCCTCCGCGAACGCGCCGAGCGAATCGGGGCGCGACTGGATTTTTGGAGTGAGGTTGGGGCCGGAACTGAAGTTCAGCTGGCCGTTCCTGCCGCCGTTGCGTACGAAACCCGTGCCTGACGGCGCTGCATCAAACTTATCACGCAAAGTGAGAAATCGTGGACAGCGCTCATAACCTGATTCGAATCCTCACCGTGGACGACCACCCTCTCCTACGCAAAGGGATTGCGGCGCTGCTGAATGCCGAACCCGACATGAAGTTGGTTGCGGAGGCTTCCAACGGCGAAGAAGCCATCGAGGCGTTTCGGTCACACCTGCCGGACGTAACTTTAATGGATTTACAGATGCCGGGATTAGATGGCATTGCAGCCATCGGTCGTATTCGAGAGGAATTTCTTAATGCTCGGATTATCGTTCTGACTACCTACACCGGCGACATCCAAGTACTGCGGGCTCTTCGAGCGGGTGCAAGAGCGTACATCCTTAAGGGGCATGTGCATAAAGAACTCCTGGAAACGATCCGTGCGGTACACGCCGGACAGAAGCGCATACCCCCGGACGTGGCCGCTGGGTTGGCTGAACATGCCATGGATGACGAATTAACTGAACGCGAAATCGAGGTTTTGAGGCTGGTAGCAGCCGGCCACGGAAACAAGCAAATCGCCGATCAACTCTCGATCGGCGAAGCGACCGTCAAGAGCCACGTCTCAAACATATTGTCGAAGCTTGGCGCTAATGACCGATCTCATGCTGTAACCATCGGCCTCAAGCGCGGCATCATCGAGTTGGATCTCCCCCAAAAGTAGGACACCGAACCCCGCCCTTCAGCCGTTTCCACTTTGTTGCAATTGCCTTAAGCTCTGATCGGAGGGATTCTTGCAACGACTTTTTTCCACCTTTGCCAACGGTTGGCCAGGCTTCGGTCTTCTACTTCAGCGCGTTCTAGCTGGGATCATGCTGGTGCGCTTCGGAATACTCTGCCTTACGGCCACATCCGCTTCCACATCGATAATCCCCCAAAGTATCATCCCGCAAATCGTTGGTGCCTGCGCCGGAATACTTCTTCTCGTCGGCCTCTGGACGCCAGTGGTTGGGACTTTGATCGTCGTCGCCGAACTGTGGATCGCCTGGGCCCAAGCCGGCGATCCGTGGATTCCGATCATGCTGGCAACCCTCGGCGGAACTGCGGCCATGATCGGGCCCGGTGCGTGGTCCATTGATGCCCGTCTTTTCGGTAGGAAGCACATCGAAACATAGAAAACAAATCCCTCACTCTCTCACCCCCAAAAGTAGTGCCCCTTCGACCGACGATAGAGTGGTCTCACGATTCGACCATTAGCGGTTGTGGCGCCAGGTCAGATTGTTCGACACTCATCTCGCCCCAAAGAACTCTCAAGCAAAAGCGGCAGTTCAAGTAGCACACCGTGATTGGCTGAGTCGGCTTCTCTTGGGCAAGCGATAAACCAGCGAAGATAAAGGAGCGGATATGACATCAACTGCAATAGCTGCAATTCCTGAGCAATCCCCCATCAGTCTAGCGCACATATTTGGCCACGAATTGGAGCCGCGACTCGGGTCAGAAGGAGTACCGATTGTGTTCGTTGTCGACGACGACGCCTCGGTGCGCGAGTCACTGGAAGGTCTAGTACGCTGCGAAGGCTGGCAACCGGAGGCTTTCGCTTCCGCACAAGAATTCCTCGCGTGCCCGCGGGCCCTTGTTCCAAGCTGCCTCGTACTCGACATTTCTCTTCCGGGCCTCAACGGTCTTGACCTGCAGAAGCTCGTCGCTGTCGAACGGACCGACATGCCGGTGATATTTATCACGGGCCTCATCGATGTGCGTGTGGCCGTCCAAGCCATGAAAGCCGGCGCAATCGAATTCTTAACGAAACCTTTCAATGACGAAGCACTCCTGAACGCCATTCGGCAAGCGCTCCAACGTAGCCGCCTTGCGCTTAGCCGCGAAGCGGAGATAGGGCAACTTCGGAACAGTTACGCCTTACTCACCCCTCGCGAGCGGCAGGTTATGGCGTTGGTGGTTTCCGGCCTGTTGAACAAACAGATTGGTGGCGAGCTCGGCATCAGCGAGATCACAGTGAAAGCACATCGAGGGCAAGTCATGCAGAAGATGAAAGCCGACTCTCTCGCTTCGCTAGTGAAAATGGCAGTCAGGCTTCGCTCCACGCGTCCGCCCGACTCTTGCTGTACACCCACGCTTGATCACGTTGAAGGACGCCCCTTCGAGAAGTCGTCCTTACAACCTGCAGCAACTATTGACCAGCCCTCTTCTCGTGCCTCAACAGAGCAGATTTGTCTTCACCAAGTTCACGAAACTCGGCGTCTTACTGCCGACCCCAATCGCGCGCTGCAATCTCACGTGTCTACGATCCCAATGCGTAGGGGCCAACGCGATCAACTGCTGCGAACGTATTGATCGATACCTTCGTCCGACAGGTTCCGCCCTTACTCTCCGGCGTAATCGGGCCCTAAGACTCAGGCAGTTCAGTGACTGCCGATGGGCCAAGGCCGGACTGAGCGAACGCCGGGAGCTATGCTCGATGCTCTTTCCTGGCGGTTTGGTGTGGTCTCACTCTATGGGCTTTGTGAACTCCCAAACACACGTCGATCATGCAGGATTTAAGCGACTCTTTGAATGATGCTGACGATGATGTCAAGTTTGGCGTCCCCGACGGGATTTGAACCCGTGTTACCGCCGTGAAAGGGACGCAGCTTACGGTAAGTTGCTGAAACTACGCGACACGGATGGCTACCTGAAGCGGTTTCAGTAAGGGATGGAAA
>JBELAE010000284.1:0-6904 GCA_049509155.1 Candidatus Sulfotelmatobacter sp. | reverse complement strand
GAGCCTCTTCGTAGCTGCTCAAATGATGAGCGGCGACCCAAAGGCAAAATGGGACTGTGTCTTGCGCGCTGACGTCGTCACCGTTGCCTAAAATCGCTACCGCTTTTTCCACCGGCATGTCATCGCCGAGATCGCGGGCCTTGGCGATTCCGCGGGCGACTTCGCTCTCAGGTATTCGCTCGCGAATTTGCTCCAAGAATTGCTGGGCGCGTATTGGCGAGTTCTTATGTCTCCATGCCAGAGCGGCGGCCAACGCAACTGCGATGGCGCCGGCAACACCTTCAGGATGACTATGCGTGATCAAGGCTGAAAGCTCCGCCTGCCGGATAAGAATGTCGAGGTCATCGGCGAAATATGCGCCGAGGGGAGCTACCCGCATTGCGGCGCCGTTGCCGAAAGAACCCTTCCCTTTGAACAGCTGCGGGGCCAACTGCTTCCAGTGTCCGGGACTCTCAGCCAATTCCGGAAGCAGCGAGTGCATGGCGGCCCCATAACCTCGATGAGGGTCCGCCAGGAAGCGCTTGCCAAACTTTTCCGCCAACCGTTCGGCCTGAATCTCCTCGAATTCTTCCAGGGTCTCGGTGATCGAAATTGCCATGGCCGTATCGTCGGTATAGCGCCAGGGCTTCGACGGAATGGCCCGCTGCGCGATGAGAGGCTGCGCGACTTCGGGATGCAAAAAGAAACGTTCTCCGAAGGAATCGCCACAGCTTAGTCCATGCAACGAGTGGATGGCGTGGGTCAAGCGTTCGTTAGCCTTCGGAGACGCGCCCATGGCTCGGAATCTTATCAGAGGCGCAGACGATAGCAGTTGTCACAGGCCAAGCGTCGCTCGGCGGACAGCCGGGGGGCGCCTGTCCGCACACAGGTGCTCCGAATGCAGGCGAACGAAGGCGTCCGCTGCTCCACGAGTTAGTAGGCTTTCAGGCGGCGGGATTCGCGGACTACGTCTTCTACTTTGGGTAGGTAGTGTTCTTCCTGCGGCGGGGAGAAGGGGATGGCGGAGTCTAGGCCGGCGATGCGGACGATGGGGCCGTCCAGGTCGTCGAAGGCTTCTTCGTTGATGATGGCGGCGATTTCGCCGGCGAGGCCTCCGGTGCGGGAGTGTTCGTGGAGCACGATGACTTTGTTGGTTTTCTTTACTGTCTTCGCGATCGCTTCGCGGTCTAGCGGGGAGACGGTGCGCAGGTCGAGGATTTCGATTTCGATTCCTTCGTTCTTCAGTAGCTCGGCGGCTTCGAGCGCGGTGTGGACCATGGCGGCGTAGGTGATGATGCTGAGGTCGCGGCCTTCGCGGACGATGTTCGCTTTGCCGATGGGGACTACGTAATCTTCGGCGGGGACTTCGCCTTTGATGCGGCGGTAGAGATATTTGTGCTCGAAGAAGATGCAGGGGTTGTTGTCGCGGATGGCGGCTTTGATGAGGCCTTTGGCGTCGTAGGGCGTGGCGGGGCAGATTACTTTCAGGCCTGGATTGTGGACGAACCACATCTCGGGATTTTGCGAGTGGAAGGGGCCGCCGTGGACGTATCCACCGCTGGGGCCGCGGAGGACGATGGGAGCGGGCGCGCCCCAGAGGTAGTGCGTCTTCGCGACCATGTTGCTGATCTGGTTCATGGCACAGGGGATGAAATCCATGAACTGGAATTCGGCTACGGGGCGCATGCCGGTGAGTGAGGCTCCGAAGGCCGCGCCTACGATGGCGGATTCGGCGATGGGCGTGTCGATGACGCGCTCGGGGCCGAAGCGGTCGATGAAACCATCGGTGACTTTGAAGGCGCCGCCGTAGATGCCGATGTCTTCGCCTAGGCAGAAGACGGAGGGGTCGCGGTCCATTTCTTCCCAGATTCCCTGGCGGATGGCTTCGAGGTAGGTGAGGAGCATAGGATTGTTCGATCTATCTGGCGTTGGATTGGCTGTGCTTCTTGTCACGGGAAGCACCGACGATCTGCACCGATACGTTGTTCTCAGCCTCCGCCCGAAGAGGCAATACTTTGACACATCCTATGGCCCTCGAAGCCCCGTCTGGCGGGAAATAGGCGCTATAAAATGAGATATCCGGCGTCAAGACTAACGTTGGCCTTGCGCCATTGTAAACATCGGTAAACAAGTTAGCCTCGACCAGAGCAATCTCTGCGTTGCCGCGTATTGCTATTGAATCCCCACCTTTCAATTCCACCACGTCGTCCCCGTTTTCGCGGTCGCAAAGGCAGGGCCCCCGAAACGAGCGATCCTCTCCAGCGGGAGTTGTGAAGTTCAGTCGTATGCAGGCTTCAAGTTCGGGACTGGTCGGCGAATGCGGAGATTTTTCCGAGCACGCCTTCGACGGGAGCCGAAGAGGAGTCACTCCGGGATTTCTGACCGTCAGTTCGAAGGTGAGCTTTTCTCCGTCGCTGTATGTGGGTTTATCGGGAATTTGCAAATTAAGAGGTACGCGCCGAAACGCCCCATATTCCGCGACCGACTGATTCCCACATAACCTTGCGGAGCCGATTCGCGTTTCATCTGTTACTCCCGACACATCTATCGGTGTGGCTTCCTGCGATCTGGCAAGTGCCAGCGAGAGCAGGTAGGCGCAGGCAACAAATCGGAAAATATTTCTGCGTACCTTCATTCCAGACTCGATGCAGTTCGTTGAACCCGGTTTGTCCAGTTACCCGTCTTTATTACTCTGTCATCCCGAGCGAGGATGATCGTTCACGGAGTGAACGAGCACCGCAGTCGAGGGACCTTGTGTTTCGTACCAGTCGGCGGCCAAGTCATTCCAACCGGGGTTCTTTTGCGCGATCAACCACAATTTCTTTTCGCGTCGCCAGCGCTTTAGTTGTTTCTCGCGGTCGATGGCGTTCGCTACATCATCGAAGCTTTCCCAGTATACGAGACGGGTGCAATTGTAGTCGTCTGTGAAACCTTCGTGGGCATGGTTCTTATGATGCCATACGCGCTTGCGAAGATTGTTGGTCATGCCTATGTACAGGGCGCGTCTTGAGGCGCTTTGCATCATGTACACGTAGTAGATGTACTCGTCGCGCATTTGCTTGCTCCGAACTGAACACAAGGTCCCTCGACTGCGCAAAACGATTCGCTTCGCTCATCGTTTTGCTTCGCTCGGGATGACAATGGTGGGAGGAGCATCTCACAGCACTGTGCCATGCGTCTGTGACGAATGACCATGAAATCCACAGACCGCCTCATCATTTCAAGTGCACCGCCGCCTCGGTCTGCTTGTAACCCCCCGTTCCCTTCTTTACTTTCGGCATGCCGTATTTCGGTTTGATGTCGTGGCAGCCGGGTTCGCAGTAGACGCCGCCTTCGGCGGATTGGGGCGTGGGCATCGGGGAGTTCACGGCGATTTCGCGCTCTTCTTCTATGATTCGTTCTACTTCTGAAATTAATTCTGCGTTTTCTTTACTGCTCAACCACTTCTTTTCTTTCACTAAGTAATTCTCGAATCTTGCGATGGGGTCGCGCCTTTTCCAGAAGTCGAACATTGGTTTTGGGACGTAGGCGGCGGCGTCGTGGATGGCGTGGCCTTTCATGCGCATCATTTTGGCTTCGATCAATGTGGGGCCTTCGCCGCGGTGGGCGCGGTCTACGGCTTCGCGGGCGGCGTCGTAGACCTGGCAGGCGTCGGTGCCGTCGACGATTATGCCGGGGATGCCGTATCCGATGGCGCGTTCGGCTAGGTCCTGGCAGCGGTATTGCATTTCGGATGGCGTGGAGTAGGCCCATTCATTGCTTTCGACGAAGAGCACAAGCCCAAGATTTTGTACGGCGCCGAAGTTGATGCCTTCGTAGGTGACGCCGGTGGACTGGCCTCCGTCGCCGATGTAGGTCATGACGGCTACGTTGCGGCCTTGCAGGCGGGCGCCTAGCGCTACGCTGGAGAGCACGGGGATTAGATCGCCGAGCATGGAGATGGGCGAGACCATGTTGCGCTTTTCGATGTCGCCGAAGTGGCTGGTGCCGTCGCGGCCGCGGGTGGGGGAGTCGGCTTTGGCCATGTATTGCATCATGGTGTCGCGGGCGGCGAAACCGCGGACTAGCAGGGAGCCCTGGTTGCGGATCATGGGGGCGAACCAGTCGTCCTTGTCGAGGGCGTAGGCGGAGGCACAGGAGCAGGCTTCCTGGCCGAGGCCGAAGTAGACTCCGCCGACTACTTTGCCTTGTTTGTAGAGATTTTCTAGCGCGACTTCCATTTTGCGGTTGAGCAGCATGAAGCGGTAGATTTCGATGGATTGCTGCTTGGTTAGATATTTCGAGTCGCGGATGGGCGGGACGGGGGCGTCGAGGTTGCCGGTGACTTCGTAGCGGACGTGTTCGGTGCCGTCTTTGTCTTTCTCTATCGCCTGGCGAACTGTTAAGTTTGGGTGCTCTTGGCGGAAGTCGGGGATGGAGTAGGTGCGGAGATGCTGGTTGGGAGAAGGTGTCGAGCTTCGCTCGATCTGGCGGACGGGGGCGTCCGCCGCTCCGCGAGTCGTGGTGGTGCGTGAGCCGTTGCGCGGGCGGCTGCCGTTGGAGTTGGGTTTGGAGGTAGAGTTCTTTTTCTTGATTGCCATGTGAGGCAGCGCGACAACGCGCTGAGTTGATGGTATCGCGAGAGCGGGGGGAAGGGCTAGCGCGCTGGGACAGTCTGGCTTAGGAGGGCGTCGAGGGATTCGAGCCAGAGGATTTGGCTGGAGAAGACGGTGCCGAAGTTGCGAGCCACGGATTCGGCGACTGCATTCATGTCGAGCGGCTTGCTGAGTTGTTGCTGCATTGAGGTGACTGGTTTTGTCGTGATGCCGCAGGGGATGATGAGGTTGAAGTAGGTGAGGTCGGTGTTTACGTTGATGGCGAATCCGTGGGAGGTGACGAAGTGGGAGATGTGGATGCCGATGGCAGCGAGTTTGGCCTCCGCATCAGGGGGAGCGGCGGCGCCGGCAAACAGCAGGTTCCTCGACTCCAGAGAACGATTCTTCGAATCGCTCTCTTCGGCTCGGAATGACAAAGAATCGGAATTGGACGAAATACCAGGATCGGTCCAGACGCCGGTTAGGCCTGCGATGCACTTGGTTTCGATGGCGAAGTCGGCGCAGGTGCGGATCAGGACTTCTTCGAGGCGGCGGACGAAATCGACTGCGCCCAGGTGCTTGCGTTCGGCAGACGCGGGACTGCACGGGCGGACGGGGGCGTCCGCCGCTCCATAAACTTTCCCCGCTCCATTGGCGTAGTTGCGCAGATCGAAGATTGGATAGCCGACGAGTTGGCCGGGGCCGTGGAAGGTGACGTCGCCGCCGCGGTCGCATTCGTAGAGTTCTATGCCGCGCTCGGCCAGGAGTTCGGGCGAGGCGACTACGTTGGTGGCTTTCGCATTGCGGCCTAGCGTAATTACCGGCTTGTGCTCGAGGAGGAGGAGGGCGTCGCCGATTTTTTCTTCTTTGCGGAGGGTGACCAACTGCTGCTGCAGGCGGAGGGCTGTGGCGTAGTCGATGGTGCCGAGTTGGAGGATGGAGATCAAATTCTATTCGCCACGGATTTACGCTGATTCACACGGATTTAAGTGCAACCCTTTCACCCACGAGGACATTGAGCACGCAGAGAAATTACATAGGTCCTTCGCGCAAAGGGCGCACTCAGGATGACAAGGCATCTCTCCGGTCATGGTTTGATCCGCGTTCATCCGTGGCAAGGGAATTCATGCGTTGATTGCGATTCCGTAGACGCTGTTTGCTGCGTCTAGCATGGCTTCGGCCAGTGTGGGATGGGCGTGAATCGTCCACATTAAATCTTCCACCGTGGCTTCGAGTTCCATGGCCGTGACGGCTTCGGCGATCAGTTCTGTGGCTTGCGGGCCGATGATGTGGACTCCGAGGATTTCACCGTAGTCGGCGTCGCTGACGATTTTGATGAAGCCTTCGTGCTGGCCGACGATGCTGGCACGGGAGTTGGCGGTGAAGGGGAACTTGCCGATTTTTACGTTGTATCCGGCTTCGCGGGCTTTGGTTTCGGTTAAGCCGACGCTGCCGATTTCGGGATGGCAGTAGGTCGCGCCGGGGATGTGTTCGGGGTTGATCGGCTTGCCGGGCTTGCCGGCGATTTTGGCTACTGCGACTAGCGCCTCCATGGCGCCGACGTGGGCGAGTTGCGGCGTGCCGAGGACGATGTCGCCGACGGCGTAGACGCCGGGCTCGGCGGTCTGCATCCAGGAGTCGGTTTTGATGAATTCGCGGTCGGGCTTGATTTTGGTGCGTTCCAGGCCGATGTTTTCGGTGCGCGGCTTGCGGCCCACGGCGATCAGGATTTTTTCGGCTTCGATTTTCTGCTGTTTGCCATCGACGGTGATGGTGACGGCGACCCCTGATTTCGTTTTTTCTACTTTGTCGACTTTCGCGCTGGTGTGGAAGTTGATGTTGCGCTTGCGGAAGACGCGGGCGAGTTCCTTGGAAACTTCTTCGTCTTCTACGGGAACCAAGCGCGGCAACATTTCGATGATTGTCACTTCCGTGTCGAAGGAGCGATAGATGGAGGCGAATTCGACGCCCACGGCTCCGGCCCCGACAATGACTAGTGATTTCGGGAGATCTTTCAGGCTCAGGATTTCGATGTTGGTCAGAATGCGGTCGCTGGCTTCGAGGCCGGGCAGCATGCGCGCTTCGGAGCCGGTGGCCAGAATTATGTTCTTCGCCTTCAAGTGGGTGGATTTGTTGTCGTTTACCAGTTCGATTGTGAAGACGCCGTTTTGTGCGGGGCCGGTGAGCTTGCCGTAGCCTTTCACGGTGTCGACTTTGTTTTTCTTCATTAGGAATTCGAGGCCTTTGGCGTGTTTGGCGACGATCTTTGCTTTGCGCTCCTGAATCGCAGGCCAGTTCAGTTTGCGGGCGTCGACGCCTTCGATGCCGAATTCTTTCGCATCTTTCAGGTG
>JBELAE010000283.1:0-6907 GCA_049509155.1 Candidatus Sulfotelmatobacter sp. | reverse complement strand
ATCATGTCAGCCACGGAAAGGCAGGAGCTCGTTGGCGATGCCTTGACCGGGGCCTGCGCCATGCGACCCTTGGGCACAGAAATTCGCGAGCAGGTGTGGATCGGTGAGGGCGCGAAACTCGCAGCTTCGGTACGGGTCATCGGTCCCGCTTATATCGGAGATCGCACCATTGTCCGCGCTGGCGCGACCGTCGGTCCGTTTGCGTCGGTGGAGCACGATTGCGTGGTGGACTGCGGAACTACGGTCGAGCGATCCACGGTTCTGCCGCGCACCTACCTGGCGCCGGGCCTTCTGATTCGGCACCAACTGGCGGACGGAGGATATGTGGAGGATCTTACTTGCGGAATTGTCGCCGATCTGCGTCCAGCAGGACTGGGCAGCAGGATCCAGAGGCGTGAAACGCGGCAACAGGCATTCAGCGAGGCTAATGTTTTCGCCCGCGCAACCAGCGCCTCTGCGTTGGGCGCTTCCGCGTCGGACTCTGCCCGATCCTCCACAACTTCACAGCCGTGGCTCCAGGTGAAACTGTGAAGGCCTCTGCCGGGACTGTACTGCCGTTTCCCTGCGCGTCGAGGTCTGCGGGCCGCCGTGCGCTGCGAAAAGAGTTGCTGCGGGCCTTGCGGGCTTCCGGATCCCCAGTGATTGTGGATTTCTCAGACTGTGGCACCTTGAATCGTGAAGACATTGACTTGATGCTGAAATGCGCGGCTCAGGTAGCGGGCCGGGACACGCAGCTGCTCTTCGTCTCGGGCTCTCGCGCCACCCGGGTGCTCCTTGACGTGACCCGCGTTTCTTCGCTCGTGCCGGTCTTCAACTCGGTCACGGAAGCGCTGGCCTATCCGCAGACCGGGGCGGCGAGCGACGCTGAAGACTTCCTTGCCAGCCAAGGTCAAGAACCATAGCTGAAGAACCCAGACTTGAAGAACCCAGATTTGAAGAACCCAGATTTGAAGAACCGTATTTGAAGAATCAGGAGCGCGTAAATGAATCGAACCTGCCGCGGATATTCAAAATGCATGTTGATCGCCATGTTGGCCAGTGCGTTTCTGATTTCAAACCAGACGCAGCTTTGGGCAAGCCCTCAACAGTCCAGCCAGTCCGACAGCGCCGGGCAAAAGCAGGACGATTCGCTGCCGGATGCACCGCAATCCCAGTCTGGACAGACACCGGGCCAGCAGCCTGCGACCACACCCGCAGGAGCTGCCGGAGCGAAGGCGGCCAATGTGAAAGGAGCTCCCGTAGCTCAGCCGGCGGGGGCGGCAGTGGCTCCTGTGCGTCAGCACGGTCATCGCTCATTTCTAATCAAGCTGGGTTTGGTGGCAGGGGCCGGAATCGCCGTCGGTACGGCTGTCGCCTTGTCGGAGAGAAGTCCGGCGCGGCCACCCGGAGCTTCATCCGCCGCTCGTTAATTTGCAACGAAACATCGGCCGCGGAGCTGATAAGCACGTACCACGCAGTACGCACCGCGCAGCACGAACCAGGAGCATGAACCACGGAGTTCTTCAACCCATGGCTCTCGACAGAATCGAAGTGCAAGCCACAGCCACTCGCCCTTTCATAATCACTTTCTCGGGAATCGACGGAGCGGGGAAGACCACGCAAATCGAGTCCCTTTCATCGTGCCTGCACCAGCAGGGTTTGCGCGTGGTGCGACTCAGCTTCTGGGATCACGTCGCGGTCTGGTCGAGGATGCGCGCCGGAGTTGGGCACCGGACATTGGACTCAATCCACGCCGATCCCATGACTGCGCGCACGTTCGCTCCCAAAAACAATAAACACATCCGGAAGTGGTACTTGAGCGCAGCACGGGCGGGGTTGTACGTGCTCGATGTTGATCGACTGCAGCGCTTGCTGGCCAGTCAAGCCATAAGAAACTCTGACGTCGTCATCTTTGATCGCTATATCTACGATCAAGTCGCGAATATCTATTCACCATCGATTGCGGCTCGCAGCTACGCCAAGATGCTCCTGCGGCGAACGCCCGCTCCCGACCTGGCCTTCGTCCTCGATGCGTCACCCACGGCAGCGTTTGCGAGGAAGCCGGAATACCCTTTGGAATTCGTACATCAGAATCGCCAGAATTTTCTGCGCCTCCGCGAACTGGTTCCGCAACTGATCGTCATTTCTGACGCCGGGGTCGAGGATGTGAAAAGCGAAATCAGCAGCCACATCCGCCGATCTCGGCTCGTACAGAACCCTTCTTCTCAGGAAAAGACGGGGACTCCAGTGAGCGCAGTAGTTGGTCAAAAGACTTCCTGTAGGGTGTAAAACGACCCAACAGCACGCGTCTGGGTTCCATCCAAGGCTTGAGCGTTATTGAAAGCGAGGCCTTGAATGATACCGGGGTTTACAGAGAACAGTCTTGCCGTGGTCGTGCCGACGTTGAATGAAGCGGGAAATGTCAACAAATTGCTCAGCGAGCTCACCGATGCGTTGAGCGAAACGCACTATGAATACGAGATCATCGTAGTCGATGACGGAAGCACCGACGGAACGGTAGACCGGGTCCGTGATTGGACAAAACGAGATTCGCGGGTTCGCATCCTTTCGCGCGCGGGCGAGCGAGGCCTGGCAGGGGCGGTGTTGTACGGTTGGAGTCAATCCCGGGCGAACCTGCTCGGCGTGATTGATGCCGACCTGCAACATCCCCCTGAGTTGCTGCCGGAACTGTTGAAGGCGGTAGAAAAAGCCGACATCGCCATCGCCAGCCGTTATGCTAGGAACCACGGAACCAAAGGTTGGAATGTGCTGCGCGCCGCGGTTTCCCGGCTCAGCACGCTCGCGGCGTCGCCGCTGATTTCCAAGAAAAACCTCGGGGTCACTGATCCGATGTCGGGATTCTTCGTGATCCATCGGCGCTGCATCGAGGGGCTGACCTTCCAGACCGCCGGCTTCAAATTGCTGCTTGAAATTCTGGTGCGCGGGCGTATTCGTACCGCGCGGGAGGTTGCTTATAATTTCGGTCTCCGCCAGGCGGGCAAGAGCAAGGCCAGTGCGACCGTCGCCCTGCACTATTTGCATCTTCTGGGCCGGCTGTCTCGCGATCTGGTGTTGCGTAGTGAGCCGTGAAGATTGCGCTCATCACCGCATTTCCGCCCAGTCGCCATGCGCTCAACGAATATGGCTTTCACGTTGCCGAGCAACTTCGGCAAGAGCGGTGTGTTGATCTGACGGTGTTGGGAGATTATCTCCCAACACCCGCCGAGGAACTGCCTGGCTTCAAGGTCGTTCGCTGTTGGGGTTTTGAAAGGCACGGCACCCTGGGCACGCTTCTGCGCATCCTCCGCAGGGTCAAGCCGGATGTGGCCTGGTTCAATCTTGGTTTCGCCAGCTTCGGCGCCCGTCCGCTTTCGGCTGTGCTGGGTCTGCTGACTCCGGCCGCGGCGCGGCTGACGGGAGCGTACTCGCACGTTACGCTGCATCAGCTATTCGAAACGGTCAACTTGGAGGATGCGGCGGTTAGCTCCCCGAGACTGTACCGTTTAGGAGGATGGCTGGCCACGCATCTGCTATTGAGCGCGAACTCGCTCTCCGTGCTCATGCCCGCTTATCGTCAAACTCTGGAACAGAAATACCGGCGCGGCCGGGTCAGTGCGCGGTCGCATGGGATTTTTGCCGCCCGACCGGACCCTCCAGACTTTACGCGGCGGGGAAACCCGACCCACAACATTCTTGCGTTTGGAAAATGGGGTACGTACAAGCGTCTCGAGTTACTGATTGAGGCCTTCAATCGCGCAGCTGAAACGTTTCCCGAGGTAAGGCTGATCATCGGTGGCGGCGATCATCCTAAAACTCCGGGCTATGTGCAGTCGATGGCGCAACGCCACGCGAATGAGCGCATTCGCTTTCTGGGCTATGTGCCCGAGGACGCGATTCCCGACTTGTTTCGTGATGCCAGCCTGGCAGTGATGCCGTACACATCGTCGGCTGGTTCGAGCGGCGTGGCACACCTGGCGGCACAGTACGGGGTCCCGGTCATAGCCTCCGGCATCGAGGATTTTCGGGCTCTGGCGGAGCATGAACGGATTGCCATGCGCTTCTTCACGCCCGGCGATGTCGACAGCCTGGTCGAGCAGTTGCTGTTTACCTTGAATTCTCCGGATGAGCTGAAAACGATGGCTTGGCGGAGTTACGCAGCCGGCGTGGCCATGAGCATGCCACAAGTGGTGCGGGAATACATTCGCGCCTTCCGCCAGCACGATCGCGTCAGGACCTTGCAGTTGGCGGCAAGCCTGCGTCGTTCCGGGCAACGTTCCGGACAATCCCTACGGACCGACAGGATGGCTCGCGCCGTGGGAGAAAGAATTCAGCGATGGCAGGACGAAGATGAGATCGCAGGTGTGCCTCCGACCGCAACATAACTAAACTGGCCGAACCTAGCTCAGTTGTGATTGCAAGCCTGCGCCGGTCCTCGTCTAAATCTATCTCTGACCTGGGATACTGTATCTGTGAACTCTGGGTCCGCCTTGCGCTGCGAACTTTGGCTCTGCTAGTTCTGCGGTCGCGGCGTATCTGGCGGCTGCGAACTCGGTGTCGCATTTCGTTCTTGTTGGGAAGTGGGAGGCGACAGTGCGGGGAGAGTGGGTGGCTGCACTCCGATGGGAGGCACGGGCGTCGCATGCTGCTCATCTTCAGTTTGAGTTTCGGCGGAAGTTCCGGCGGAGGCTGCACTGCCCACTGAGGTCGCGTCGCGGCGCTTGAGTTCGATCGGTCTGTGTTCGCGGCGTTTCGCTTCTTGAACCGCCCTGAGTACTGAGTCCACGTCCGACCGGTTACCGACGGCCAGTTCATCGACCTTCTGTCCCTCGGCATCACGACGCGTGGAATAGCTCACTCGATCCGCAGCGTCTCGCCCGGTGCGTGCGGCCTCATAATACATCTCAGCGCTCTCCCGATCACCCGCCATCTCGGCGACATAACCCAGATTGTTCAGGGTGAACGCATTCTGTGCGTCGCGCTCATATGCCTGCAGGAAGAATTCCCGCGCCGCCGACGGGTTGTTATCGTTGAGCGCGGCCACTCCGCGCAGATTGAGGCGAGCGGTTGCTGCTTCAACTCCTTCGCCGCGAGCGATCTGTTGGCTGAGCGCCAGCGCGTTTCCCGCGGCTACTTCGCTGATGGGCCGTCCACGCCACTTCGCGCGCGGAGTCACTACCACCCGCTTCGTGGAATGCATGCTGGCTGCCGTGGAGTAGCATCGCAGCGCCCCCTGATCATCTCCAACGGCTTCCAGCGCATAGCCAAGATTGTTCAGCAGAAACGGATCGCTTGGGTGGCGCGGCAGGGCGGATTGCAGCAGGTTCCGGGCTTCGAACACCTGACCTTGCTCAAGCAACACGATCGCCCGCTCGTTGAGCTTGCTGATTTCCTGATCAGAACTCTCCACGCGCCGAAAGGCATCGTCCAGGGGCTTGCCCTTGAGGGCGGCTTCGCTGGACTGGTCGATGATCGCATTGGTATGGTCCCGCGCCGCCAGGTCATAGTAGCGCAGGGCGCGATCGGCATCGCCTTCCAACTCGGCGACATAGCCGAGATTATTCAGGGTGAAGGGGTCGTCCGGATCGAGCAGGTAGGCGCGGTAGAAGAGTTGTTTGGCTTTCGCTTGATGCCCACGCTTGAGCTCGGCAACACCGGCACGGTTCAGCTTCTGGGTGGGTGTGGATACGCCGCGCTGCGGAAGAGGAATCTTCAAATCGCCCGCGAACGTCGGACTTGTCGCGGAGAGAAGCTGCATTGCCAGCAGGCCTGCAAGCGCAACAAAGTTTCCCGCCTTGCGTGAGTTCATTTTCTTCTTCTTCGGCACTATTTCGCCGGCAATAGGATGCCCGAAAGTCGCTCTACGGTTGGTCTACAGCAAACACCCGATGCCGATGGCCTAGCCGGGATCGCATGCTTTTGCATCGAAGTAGCGCGAGTGAAGTAGCGCGAGTAACGATGGAAAAAGGAGCAACGACAACGATGGGCAGATTCTTATGGGCGATGATCTTAGTTTACTGCTCGATAGTCGGCGGCGCGCAGGCGCAAGATGCTGTGCCCGCCGCATCGCCGGCAATAGCTCCCAAGTCTGACGACGCCAGCCCACAGCCAACCGTTTTGATCACAGACAGCGCGCCCTCCGAACTCGCGTCCGGTAAGGTTGGTCTGGTACGCGGCGTACTGAAGCGGCTCGATCCGATTCACGATCAGTTGTTGATTCATGCCTTCGGCGGCGGCGATGTCCGGATCGCCTTCGACCCTCGAACTCAACTTCTTGCCGAAAATGCGAGCACACAGTTGATCAGCCTTCCCCCTGGATCAGTAGTCTCTGTCGACACCGTGGTCGCCAATGGAAAGCTGCTCGCGCGCTCGGTGCGAACCGGTGGGGCCAATGCGGTTGAGTTGAATGGACAGGTCGTCCGATATGACGCGACCAGGTCCCAGCTCACGCTTCGCGATCCCTTGAGCCCGAAAAGTGTTGCGCTGCGCATTACTTCCAGCACGGTAGTCGTCAACCGCGGCCAGCCTGCCGCGCCGCAGGCCTTATCTCCGGGCATGCTGGTGCAGGTGTGGTTTTCGCCCACACAAAATGCGGGGAACAGCGTGAACCGGGTCGAGATTCTCGCGGAACGAGGAAATTCGTTTGCGTTTCAGGGTCGAATTGTCGCCGTGGACCTGCGTTCGCGTGTTCTGGCCCTCTCCAATGATTCTGACCAGAGCGTTCGCGAACTCGCCATCGGCTCGCTCGATGCCGACAGTCTGCGTCTCTTGCGTGAAGGTGTTGACGTCAGTATCCAGGCAGAATTCGATGGAGAACGCTACAACGCCCGCAGCGTCTCAGTCGTGTCGCGGAATCCATAAGTCGCGGAGTTGATAAAGTTCCCGCCCTGAGTCTCGAGACGCGGCTTGCGGGGCAATTCTCGTCGGCTTT
>JBELAE010000282.1:0-6940 GCA_049509155.1 Candidatus Sulfotelmatobacter sp. | reverse complement strand
CACCGACTGTACTGATTCTTCTTCTTGTCTTCGTGACGCTCGATGCCGAGTTGGATAAGCCGGTCGATCAGGTCGGCATACGCCAGCCCGGACGCGGCCCACAGCTTGGGGTACATGCTGATCGCCGTGAATCCCGGCATGGTGTTGATCTCGTTCAGGAAAATCTTGCGCGTTCTTGGGTCCATGAGGAAGTCGACGCGCGCCAAGCCGGAGCAGTCGACTGCCTGGAACGCCGCAATCGCCAGTTCCTGCACTTTTCTTGTTTCGGCCTTGGTCAGCTTCGCGGGGATAATCAGTTGCGAACCTTCGTCAACGTACTTGGCGGTATAGTCGTAGAACTCTTTGCCGGGAACGATCTCACCCGGCACTGAGGCTGCGGGTTCGTCGTTGCCGAGCACTGAGCACTCGATCTCGCGGGCTTTTTCTTTCTTGCCGCCAACGCCCTGTTCAATGACGATCTTGCTGTCGAATTTCGCGGCTTCTTCGATGGCCGGGCCGAATTCCTTGCGGTTGTGGGCTTTGCTGATACCCACTGACGACCCAAGATTCGCCGGCTTCACAAATACCGGATAGGTGAGCTTGCTCTCGACAAGTTTCTGAACTTTCTTCGGATCCTTTTCCCACGCGCCGCGCAGAATCGTAACGTGCTTCACGATGGGGATTCCAGCGGCGATGAACAACGACTTCATGATGTCCTTGTCCATGCCCGCGGCAGAACCAAGCACGCCCGCGCCCACGTAAGGAATGTCGGCGAGCTCGAGCAGGCCCTGGATGGTGCCGTCCTCGCCGAACGTGCCGTGCAGTACGGGGAAAATTACGTCGACGTTGATGGCACGATCGGTGGCGCGGCGGGTGAGAGCGGCATCGGTTTGAAAAGGCACCAGGCCACGATGGCGATGCACCGGTTCGGGCGGCACGACCACAGATTCGCCCTGCGCCAGCACCGCCGCCGAAGACGTGGTGTCAGGATCGCCGGCGCGCAGGTTGCGCGGCTCGAGCACCAGCTTGCCGGTCAGCAGGTTTTCGGCGTGCTCGGCCGTGAGCCAGCGCCCGTCTTTCGTGATGCCGATGGGGACGACCTCGTATTTCTCTTTATCGATGGCGTTGAGAACCGACGCAGCCGAGAGCAGCGAAACCTCATGCTCTCCACTGCGCCCGCCGAATAGGATGCCGACTCGAATCTTTTCCATGACTCTCTAGTGTGGATGCGAGGCAAGCGCCGCGTCAATCGCAGGGTGGGTACGGTAGTCACGTCGCAGAACCTCTTAGCCACGGATTTGCACGGATTTCCACGCATAATTCCTCTTCTCTCTTTTCTTGATCCGTGCGAATCCGTGAGAATCCGTGGCTAAAGAATCTTCTTCCCGAATGCCGATAGCGCCAGTTCGACCGCCAGGTCGGCGGTGCGGTTGTGCTCGTCGATTACGGGATTGACCTCGACGATTTCGAAACTCAGAAGGCGGCCGTGGTCGGCGATGATTTCCATGGCAAGGTGAGCTTCGCGGTAGGTCGCGCCACCGCGGACGGGAGTGCCCACGCCGGGCGCGTCTTCGGGATCAACCCAGTCCATATCGAGCGAAATGTGGTAGCCGGCGGTGCCGCGTCCGGCCATGCGCAACGCCTCTTCCATGACGGTGCGCATCCCACGCTCGTCAATGTCGCGCATGGTGAAGACGCCGATGCCGGCGCGCCGCACGTTTTCTTTCTCCACGGCGTCGATGTCGCGCACGCCCACGAGGACGCAATTCTGTGGCTTCACCTTGGGCGAGAAGTCGAAAATCTTTCCCAGTTCCGAGGGCCACAGGCCCATCAGCGCGGCCAGCGGCATGCCGTGCACGTTGCCGCTGGGGGAAGAATCGGGAGTGTTGATGTCGGTATGGGCGTCGATCCAGATCAGCCCGACGTGCTGGTTCTGGCGACGATAGAATTCAGCGACACCTGAGACCGTGCCGGCGGCCATGGAGTGATCTCCGCCGAGCGCCAGAGGAACTTTGCCGGCTTCGAGCGTCTTGACCACCAACTCCGCATGTTTGGTGCAGGTGGCCGTGATCTCTTTTAAATACTTGGCGTGGGTGTCGCCTTCCTTTTTTTGTTCGGGTATGGCGACGGCGACGTTGCCACCATCTTCCACTTCGTGTCCGAGAGCCTCGAGGCGCGCCTCAAGCCCAGCCACGCGGACGGCCGATGGCCCCATGTCGACGCCGCGCCGGGATTGTCCAAGATCAAGCGGAACCCCGATCACGCGAATTTTTCGGGGAGTGATGTTGGAGGAGCTAGCTGTCGTGGTCATAGGGTCAATCGACGGGGATTGAGCAATTCTCTCAGGGGTAAAGCCGGTACAGCATCCGGGGAAACGGTATCGTTTCGCGCACGTGCTCCAGCCCGCAGATCCAGGCCACGGCGCGTTCAATGCCCATGCCGAATCCGCCGTGGGGCACGCTGCCGAACTTGCGCAGATCGAGATACCACTGGAATGCTTCTTCCGGCAAATTGTGTTCGCGAATGCGCTGCAAGAGCAATTCATACGACGCCATGCGTTGCGAGCCGCCGATAATTTCTCCGTAGCCCTCGGGCGCCAGCACATCGACGCACAACGCCAACTCGGGACGCTGTGGGTCAGGCTCCATGTAAAATGCTTTCACTTTCGCCGGGTACCGATGCACCATGACGGGCTTGTCGAATTGCGCAGAGAGATAGGTTTCGTCGGGCGAGCCGAGATCGCCGCCCCACTCGAACTTCGTCTCCAGCGCGCCCTTGGCGTGGCCTTCCTGCAGATTTTTCACCGCGTCGTCGTAGCTTATGCGCGGGAAAGGGGCCTCGATTTTTTCGAGCTTGGAAATGTCGCGGCCAATGGTTTGCAGGTCGACTCGCCGCTTTTCGAGACAGCGCTTCACGATGAAGCTGATGAGGTCCTCGGCCAGTGCCATGATGTCGTCGAGTTCGGCGTAGGCGACCTCCGGCTCGACCATCCAGAACTCAGTGAGATGGCGGCGTGTCTTCGATTTTTCAGCGCGAAATGTGGGACCGAACGAATACACCTTGCCCAGCGCCATCGCGGTCGCTTCGACATAGAGTTGGCCGGACTGTGTGAGGAACGCCTGTTCGTCGAAATAGTCGACTGGAAAGAGCGTGCTCGTGCCCTCGCACGCCGCCGGAGTAATGATGGGCGGATCGGTCAGGGTGAAACCGCGTTCGTCAAAGAAATCGCGCGCCGCCTTGATGATCTCGGCTCGCACGCGGAGAATCGCCGCCTGGCGCTGCGACCTCACCCAAAGATGCCGGTGTTCCATGAGGAAGTCGGTGCCATGTTCCTTGGGAGTGATCGGGTACGGCGAAGACTCGGGCACGCGCTGCACGACTTGCACGTTGGCCACATCGAGCTCGTAGCCGCCGTGGGCGCGCTTGTCCGCGCGGACTTTGCCTTCGACGATCACGCTCGATTCCTGGGTCAGCGTCTTGATGGCGTCGAATACTTCCGGCGGAACCGCATTCTTCGGCACGACCCCTTGAATAATGCCGGAGCCGTCGCGAAACTGCGGGAAAAGCAATTTCCCGCTTTCGCGCAGGTTATAGAGCCAGCCGCGGATGGTGACCGACTGGCCCTCGTGCTTGCCGATTTCTGCAATCGTTGTTACCGGGGAAGACATAGCTTGATTGAGTAATTGGGAAATTTAGTAATTGAGTAATTTAAGACCCTTGCGCATGTACAGCGGTTTTTCAATTGCACAATTAATAAATTACTCAATTACCAAATGTCCTAACTTCCTTCCAGTTTCTCGAATGTCTCCGCCAACTTCTCCAAAGGGTTTGACTTTTCATCTTCCGCGAGTTCCAGCATCAGGGGCGGAGTTTGCGGGGCCGAACGGAGCAGTTCCATGGCCTCTTTCCAGTCGATGGTTCCCTGTCCCGGCCACAAGTGCGAGTCCTTCATTTTGTCGTTGTCGTGGATGTGAGTCGAGCAGATGTGGCTGCGCAAAATCTCAAATGCCTCGCGCACGGATCCCGCCATGTGCGCGTGCCCCACGTCGAAACAGACGCCGACGTCATCGAAGTGCGCACCGCGGATCATCTCGATCAACCGGTCGGGCGTCGAAAGTTCGTTGGGAATGTTCTCCAGCAGAATGCGCACCCCGAGCGGCTTGGCGAAGGCACGGAGGTGCTCGATCGAGGTCATCGCCGCCTCGAACCCCTTCTCGCTGAAACTTTCGTTGGGCGATCCCAGATGCTGCACCAGGAAACGGAACGGAATCTGCTCGGCAATTTCGAGAGCGCGTTTGATTTCATCCATGGCCTCGATTCTGCCGGCGCGGTCGGTGGATGCGATATTGACGGGCGGAGCCCCGGCGCGTCCCCACTCATAGTCGGCGTAGAGTGGTGAGTGCACGGAGTTGAGTGGAATACCACTGCCGCGGAACCATTCGGCGATTTCTTTCACGTGCTGCTTGCGATTGGCATAATCGATATGCTGGCGCGCGGCGAAAATCTCGACCGATTGCACTCCGCTGCGAGTCAGCCCATCCAGAATGCCGGGATGCAGCCGCTCTTTCACGAACAGATATGTGGAAACCGCTCTCAGCATGCGCGTCCCTTGGAAGATTTCTGATTGTTGATTATTGATTACTGATTGAAAACCAAGGAACCTGACGCCCTTGATCTTCAGTCAGCAATCAGCAATCAGCAATTGCTTCTAGTACCCTACTGCCTTTCCGTTGCCCCGCCCATCGCTGGCTCCGAGCCGCTCGCCGGTTTTAGCATCGACGGCGATGCACTCGGCATCGCTCCAGTAGGGCGACACATCCGCCCCGTAGTGTAAGCCGATTTCAATTTTGTACCCCATTTGCTGCAGCCGGTCCACGGTGTCGGGCGAAAACCAGCGTTCCACGTTGACTACGTCGGGCATCCATTGATTGTGAAAGCGGGGAGCGTTGACCGCTTCCTGAATGCTCATGCCGTAATCGACCACACCCATCAGAACATTGGCTACGGTTGTGATGATCTTCGAACTGCCGGGCGACCCCAGAACCATGAAGGTCTTAGCGTCATGCACGACAATCGTAGGAGTCATCGATGAAAGCGGCCGCTTTCCCGGGCCAATCGCATTCATCTCGCCCTGAATCAGGCCGTCGGAATTGGGCACGCCCGGCTTCGAAGAGAAATCGTCCATCTCATCGTTGAGCAAGAAGCCCAGACCGTCAGCCGTGACGCGCGATCCGAACCAGTCGTTAATGGTCGTAGTTACCGCGACGGCATTCCCGTCGGCGTCCATCACGGAGTAGTGTGTCGTGTGATTGGATTCCGGCAGCGCCGTTACCGGCGGATGGGCCGCCGCATATTGTTCCAATTCGTTGAAAATGGCCGGACGCTTCAACTCCTGGCTGGCGCTGGAATGAGTCGGCTCAATGGTTTCGCGCCAGGCCGCCGCATATTTCTTGTCGATGAGCTGGGCCACCGGGATCTTCGAAAAGTCCGGATCGCCCATAAACTCAGCACGGTCGAAAAATGCACGCCGGAAAGCTTCGGCGGTGTAATGAATCGACTGGGCCGAGCGGTCGCCCATCTTGGCCAGATCGTAGCCTTCCAGAATATTCAGCGATTCAATCAGAACCGTTCCGCCGGAGGACGGCGGTGGCGCGCTGATGATTTCGTACCCGCGATAGGTACCGCGCACCGGCTCGCGCTCCTTTACTTCATAGTGCGCCAGATCGTCAGCCTTAATCAGGCCTCCGCCTTTTTGCATGGCAGCGGCCAGTTCCCGCGCCAGCGAGCCGTGATAAAAGTCTTCCGGTTTGGCGGCAATGCGCTCCAGAGTCCGCGCCAGATCGGGCTGGCGGAAAATCTCTCCCGGCTTGTAGTAGTCGCCGTTGCGCTGAAACACGCGGCGGGATTCGGGAAACTCCGCTAAGTGACGGTCATGGAAATCAGCCGCCTCTCCCCAGGTCAGGGCATAGCCCTCGCGCGCCAACCGGATCGCCGGGGCCATCACCTGCTGCAGCGTGAGCTTGCCATATTTCTGCTCAGCATAAACCATGCCCGCCACCGATCCGGGGACGCCGATCGATTTGTAGCCGATTTCGCTGGCACCGGGAACCACATTGCCCTGCGCGTCCAAATACATGTCGCGCGTCGCCGCTGCGGGAGCCTTTTCGCGGTAGTCAAGAAAGTGCGTCTTGCCGTCGGCCATGCGGATGAGCATGAATCCGCCGCCACCGATGTTTCCCGCGGGTGGATGTACTACAGCGAGGGCGAATCCGGTGGCGACTGCGGCATCGACGGCATTGCCGCCGGCCTGCATAATCTCAACGCCGGCGCGAGACGCCAGTTCGTGCACGCTCACCACAATGGCATGCTGCGCATGCACCGGATAGGCGGATGCCCTAACGAAAGGCGCTGAACCCAGCGCCAGAAGCGCCATCAGCAGCAAAATTAATGATTTATGCGGAGATCGCATGCGGATTGAAGGCATCAGGAATTGCAACAGACTCTTGAGGCTAGCCGAGTGAAGCAGGCAGAGTCAAATCCGGACGCGGGGTTTTTTGAGCATCCCCGAGTCGGGCACCCAACGGGCGCTAACGTTTCTTGCGAGTCTTGGGCACGGTTTTACGCTTCTTTATTTGCGTCGTCTTTTGTTTCGGTTGACGCGTGTTTCCCTTCGGGCCTTTCGCCGTCACCATCGCGTACGACTGGCCGATCAAGTCCTTCAGTTCGTCTTGGCGCAAAGCGTCCAGCCTCTCGACCAGGACCCAGTTGTGCCGCGCTAGATACGGAGACGGCCGGACATCCGGGCGCTCAATCAATTCAGCAAAAATCTCCGGCGTACATTTGAAGGTAAGCCGAACCCGATCCAGCCCTAGCACCGCGAACATTTTTGTCCTCACTTTGAAACACAGAGCGTCTCCCCATTGCAGCTTCTCCGTCGCCTCGGGAAACGACAGGCAGTACG
>JBELAE010000281.1:0-6945 GCA_049509155.1 Candidatus Sulfotelmatobacter sp. | reverse complement strand
CCACTGCGCGTAGGGCTGGCGTGATGCGAGTTTGTCTTTGATCTCTTTATCGGAAACGATGCGGCCTTCAACCGTGTCGACCAGGAACATCTTGCCCGGCTGCAGGCGGCCTTTGCTCTTGACCTGCTCGGGAGAGATGTCGAGCACTCCGGCCTCGGACGCCATCACGACCAGCCCGTCGTGGGTTACGACGTATCGTCCAGGGCGCAGACCGTTGCGGTCGAGGGTGGCACCGATGACGCGGCCGTCGGTGAAGGCAATCGCCGCCGGGCCGTCCCAGGGCTCCATGAGGCAGGCGTGGTACTCGTAGAAGGCGCGCTTTTCCGGCTTCATGTGCGGATTGCCCGACCAGGCTTCGGGAATCAGCATGGCCATCACGTGGGGCAGGCTGCGTCCGGACTGCAAAAGTAATTCGACGGCGTTGTCGAAGTTTGACGAATCGCTGCCGTCGGGCGCGATGACGGGATGCAGTTTCTTAATGTCGTCGCCGAACAGCGGAGACTCCAGCAGCGACTGGCGGGCCTGCATCCAGTTCACGTTGCCGCGCAGCGTGTTGATCTCGCCATTGTGGGCGATGTAGCGGTAAGGGTGGGCGCGCTGCCAACTGGGAAACGTGTTGGTGGAAAAGCGCTGGTGCACCAGGCACAACGCGCTGACCGCGTCGGGGTCTGAGAGTTCGCGGTAGAAATTTGCGATCTGCGGAGCGAGCAATAATCCCTTGTAGACGATGGTGCGACAAGAGAGAGACGGAATGTAGAACATCTCGGAATCTTCAATGCCGGACTCGCGAATCTCGTTCTCTGCCCTCTTGCGTACGACGTAGAGTTTGCGCTCGAAGGCGTCTTCGTCCATGCCAGGAGCGCAGCGCATGAAAATCTGCTGGATGTAAGGCTGCGAAGCGCGCGCCACGCGGCCGATGGCGGAAGCATAGGTGGGAGTATCGCGCCAGCCGAGAAGCGTGAGGCCTTCTTCGCGAATGATGCGCTCGAGAATTCCTTCACACTGCAGGCGCTGGTGTTTCTCGACTGGCAGAAAAGTCATGCCGACGCCGTAGGTTCCCGGCTTCGGCAGGGTGAAGCCGAGCTTTTCGCATTCGCGGGCGAAGAACTTGTGCGGAATCTGGATGAGCACGCCGGCGCCGTCGCCGGTTTCAGGATCGCAGCCGCAGGCGCCGCGATGCGCCAGGTTGAGCAGCACCTGGATTCCCTTTTGGATGATGTCGTGACTTTTATGGCCGTTGATGTTGGCGACGAATCCGATTCCGCAGGCATCGTGCTCGTGCGCAGGATTGTAAAGTCCCTGTGCGGGCGGCAAGCCATTGCTCGAGTTTAGACGCGTCTTCCTCATCGTCGCCCTCATCGCGGAGTCCGACTTCGTCCAGCGGACTGAATTCCTTTCGAATCACTTGTGCTTCAATGTGACTATGTTCTTGGGCGCGGCCTGGGGGCGACGGGCGTCGCACACCTCTGCTCAGGAACAGACGCTCATATTGTCTGGCCTTGCGGGCAGGCAAGTACAATGCAGAATTTCGATGCAAGTCATGCAAATTTCAGGGTGCGCCTTCGGCCCGGCGGGCACCCGGGAATTAACCTCGGAAGGAGGGGAAGTTCGCTATAATTCGCTGAAACCACAATGGACTTCGATCAACTCATCACGTTTCTGGAAGTTGCCCGGCAGGGTAGTTTTTCGCGCGCCGGGGAGAAGGTTTTCCGCTCCCAGTCGGCGGTCAGCGCGCAAATCCGCCAGTTGGAGCAGGAATACGGCGACCGGTTGCTTGACCGTTCGGGCAAGGCCGTAAAGCTGACCCCAGCCGGGCAGGTGTTTTTCGAGTACGCGGAACGGCTGAAGAGTCTGCGCGATGAATCGTTGATGGCGGTGGCCGACCACAGCGGTACGCCGCGCGGCACGCTGCGGGTGGGCGCGAACGAGGCAACCTGCCTGTATGTTCTGCCCGAGGTGTTCGGCGAATACTGCCGGCTTTATCCGCCGGTGCAGATCAGCATCTATCGCAACTTCACTTACAAAATCGTGGAGAAGCTGGAAAACGGGCAGGTGGAAGTGGGCATTCTAACCTTGCCGATTCAGTCTCCGAGTCTGAAGATCCAGCCTATTTTTCGCGACAAGCTGATGTTGATGGTCAGCCCCAAGAATCCGCTGGCCAAGTTCAAGGTGGTGCCGGTCAGCGAGATCGTCAAACATCCGCTGCTGTTCCCAAAGACAGGCCACACGCGCAGGCTGCTGGACAAGCTGTTTCGGCCGCACGCCGCCGAACTGCAGGTGCGCATGGAATTGCCCAGCATTGGCATGATCAAGAGTTTCGTAGCGGCGGACTTAGGAGTGTCGCTGATCAGCGCGTCGTTCGCTCGCGACGAAGTGGAATCGGGGCGGGTGAAGCTGATTGAGATTGAGGATGCGGTGCTGTATCGCGAGCTGGGACTGGCTTACCGGCGCGACCGTACGCTGTCGGTGGCTTCGACTGCGTTTGTGGCTTTGTTGCGGCAGTTCGCCACGAACATGAAGAAGGCGGAGGAGTAGCTGGCAGCGAAGACCTTCGAGCTGCGCTCGAGAGACAGCCGGGGGCGGGGTTCCCTACATAAATTTCTAATCTCCCTGTGGATTCCCTCTACTATCTAAGAAGTTGATGGAAACTATCGGAATTTTGAGTTTCTCCTGGGCGGCCCTGTTCGATAGCCTCAGTTGATAGCTGTCATTGTTGTCTGCAATTGCGAATTTCATGACGAACATCATCCAGAAGGACACGCGAATTACATCGACAGGCACAGGCATGTCGACACGAATTACTACGTGTCTTCTGGAGGATGGAATCGGATGAAGTAAAGCACTCTTAAGAGAATCACCCGAACCCACCGCCAGAAGCGATCTGGCGGTGGGTTTTTCTTTTGCAGCAAGAATGCGCCAAGAAACTGAAAAACGGAGCTGGCCATGAGCGGACACTTAGACGGACATCGAGCGGGACTCGAGCGACGGAGCAGATTCGACAGAAGTGACGACGTGGTGGTGATGAAGTTCGGAGGCACGTCGGTGGAGGATGCGGCCGCCATTGGGCGGGTCATCGGCATCGTGCGGAGCAGGAATGGTTCGCAACCGGTGGTCGTGGTCAGCGCGCTGGCCGGGGTTACCGACCAGCTGCAGGAGGCTGGAACTGCGGCTGCGAAGGGCCATCTGGGCTCGGCCCTCGCGACGGTGCGCGGCATTTATGTTCGGCATGAGGGATTGGCAGACTCTTTGGTCGGCGATTCCGCTTACGGTGCGCTCGATCGCGAATTGCGCGGCGAGTTTCGGGAACTGGAATCGCTGCTGCTCGATCTCGCAGCCGCGGGGCGGCTGGATCCTAAGTCTCAGGACCATTTGCTGGGGTTCGGGGAATGTTTTTCCAGCCGGCTGGTAAAGGAAGCGTTGTGCCGGGCGGGAATCGACGCCGAGCACGTCGACGCGCGAACCTGCATCGTCACCGATGCGCGCCATGGGCAGGCGAGTGCAGTGTGGGACGTGACCGAGCAGCGGCTGCAGGAGACGGTGAGTCCGCTGCTGGAACGCGGGCAGGTCCCGGTGCTGGGCGGCTTCATCGCGTCGACCTGCGATGGAGTACCCACGACTTTGGGCCGCGGCGGGTCTGACTTCACCGCGGCGATTGTTGGAGCGGCTCTGTGCGCTTCCCGCGTAGAAATCTGGACTGATGTGGACGGGATTATGACCACCGATCCCAAGCTGTGTTCCGACGCGCGTGTGATCCGCCGGTTGAGTTTTGACGAGGCGGCGGAGTTGGCGCACTGCGGGGCGAAAGTGCTGCATCCCGCGACGCTGGCGCCGGCGATGCGGCAGAACATTCCGGTTTATGTTCTGAATTCGAGACGGCCCGAAGGCCAGGGCACGGAGATTGTCGGCCGAGTGAAAACCGGAAACGCGGTCATCGCGATTACCGCCAAGAGAAAAGTGGCGGCAGTTGAGATTGAATCCGCGCAGGGAGTTAACTCAGAGCTATTGCAGGCTGTCTATGCGGTCTTTGATCGGCATTCCTGTCCTGTGGATGCAATGACTACGTCGCTGGGGCGAATCTCGTTGCTGGTGGGCTCGACGGCTGCGTTGCCCGCGATTACTGCCGAGCTACGCGGTGTGGCCGAAGTGAGCTGGGATGTCCGGTGGGAAAATCACAAGGCGCTGGTCTGCCTGGTGGGAGAGAATATTCGACGGCAACCAGAACTGGCCAGCCGAGTGTTCGCTGCTGTGTCGGACATGGACGCTTGCGTGGTTTGCCAGGACGCCTCTGACCGGGCGATCTCGTTCCTGGTGGAAGAGTCGAAGGTCGAAGAGCTGGTGCGGCGGCTGCATGGAATATTTTTCCCGCGGCGCGAACCCGTGCGCGACTGGGGAGGGCTCTCCAGCGCATACTGCCAGGCGGGTTGAAAACGCGGACTGAAGTTGAGAGTAGCGCAGTTTGGCTTACGCGTCAGGCCGGTTCAGCGGGAGATCCTTCGCTACGCCTGAAAAACGGCTACGCTCAGGATGACAGACTGGCGAGTGGAGCCAAACCACCGACTCTTTAGTTGCCGAGCTTGGCGGCTTTCGCTGCCACCGCGGGAACTGAGTCCGATGCGGCCTCAATAATATGCAGGCCGCACTCGGTCTTGGCAAATCCCGACCAGCGCCCCGCTCGGGGATCCTCTCCCGGCCTGACGGCGCGCGTGCAATGCGTGCAGCCGATGCTGGGATAGTCCTGATTGTGCAGCGGGTTGTAGGGAACGTCGTGATCGTGGATGTAGCGCCACACCTGCTTTGAGGTCCAGTCGACGATAGGATTGATCTTCACGAGGCCGTACTTTGCATCCCATTCGATTCTGCGCGCGTTGGCGCGAACTGGGGTCTCGTCGCGGCGAATGCTGCTGATCCACGCGCTCAACTCAGTGAGTTTGCGACGCAATGGTTCAACTTTCCGAAGGCGGCAGCAGAGGTCGGGATCGCGCGTCCACAGCGCGGCTCCTTGAGTACGCTCCTGCTCTTCCGGCGAGAGGACGGAATATACTTTTTCGATCGCGATTCCGTATTTTTCTTCGATCCGGTCCATCAAGTTGTAGGTCTCGGGGAAGAGAAATTCCGTGTCGAGGGTAAACAGGCGAAAGTCCTTCCGAACTCGCGACGCGATATCGATCACTACCATTCCCTTGGCGCCGAAGGCCGAAGCAATGGCCACGCTGTTGCCGAAGGTCTCGAACGCCCAGGTCAGAGTCCGCTGCGGGCTCCAGGTCTCGGCCGCCGGCTGAACCTCTGTGATCAGCTTCTTGACATCGTCGACATTATTCTGGATCTGGTGGTTCACGCGAGTGGCTCCTCATCGTTCGTTCTGAAGTCGGCTACTAAAGTGGAATCTGCAAAGAGCGCGGCCGGAACAGCGCCTGCGTTCGCGGCGACCGCCGGAACGCTAAATTGCTGCGCCAAGACGACCGGATCGGCGAACCGCACCGTTTCTCCTACAACCAGCAGCGTAGGAGCGGCTAGCTTTGGCGAGCGGTGCAACTCGGCGATGGTGGAGCGGTGGGTTCGCTGCTGCGGAGTGGTCGCGCGCGAGATGACCGCGCAGGGAGTCTGCGCTGAAAGGCCCGCGGCTTTCAGCTTTGCGGCAACCTCGGAGTAGTTCTGTCCCGGCATGTAAATCACCAGGGTTGCGCCGCTGCCGGCCAGCTTGCTCCAGTTTGCGACCTCACTACCGGGGGCTTGATGGGCCGTGATGAAAACCAGGGCAGACGACGCGCGGCGATGAGTCAAGGGAATCTGGGCCACGGCTGCCGCGCCCAAAGCCGAAGTGACGCCGGGAATAATCTCGACGGGGATGTTGGCCCGGCGCAGCGCTTCGATTTCTTCGCCTGCCCGGCCGAAGATGAGCGGATCGCCGCTCTTTAGCCGGACGACGCGCAGTCCAGAATCGGCGAGCGCGATCATGAGAAAATTGATTTCTTCCTGAACAATCTTTTTCTTTCCGCAGCGCTTGCCCACATTGTGCAGCTCAGCCTTCGCAGGAATCAGCTGCAAGATTTCGGGAGCGACTAGGTCGTCGTGCAACACGGCATCGGCGGTGCGCAGTACGCGCAGCGCTTTCAGCGTGAGCAACTCCGGGTCGCCGGGTCCCGCACCCACCAAGTAGACTTTTCCCTTCATGTTCTTTCCCATCATGCTCCCTCTGCCTTTGCCGCCAGTTCGGGCGTTTCTGCCAAGGCCGCTTCGAGCGCTTCCCTGCTGGCCAGGGAATGCAGCAGATCGAGCTTGCGTTCCTTGTCGAGATCGCTGGCCAGGATGAGCCTGCGAGTCTCGCCGAGTTCAGCCACCCACGCGGCGTATCCGAGACCAAATTGTTTTTCGAGCTGCTGACGAATTTTCTGAGCCAGCGACGGACTCTTTCCCGCGGTTGAAACTGCGATCTGCAGATCTCCGCGACGGACGACCGCGGGATAGTAGAAATCGCAAAGATCGGGAACATCGACCACGTTGCAGAGCACGCCGCGTCTTTGCGCTTCGCGATAGACAAGTTCATTCAAGGTGCGCGAATTCGTGGCGACGACGGCCAGGAAGGCGCCGTTCAAGTCGTCACCAGAGAAAGCTCGCAACGCGAGTTCGAGTTTCCCGGCGCGCGCCCACTCGCGAACCGCCGAACTTGCATCAAGAGCGACCACGCGGATACGCGCGCCCGTTTCGAGCAGGCCACTGATCTTCGGTTCGCCAACTTTTCCGGCTCCGACGACCAGGCAATGCCTGCCTTCCAGTTTCAGAAACATGGGGAACAAGTTAGTCACCGGTCCCTCCTGATGCAGCTAGGGCCTTAGTCGAATCCGGCAAATCGCGGGCGACCGCGGCGACGGATTCTCCGGCGAGAAGCTCGCGTAATTCGGTGTCGCTATGACGAACAAAGAAGCGGCGCAGATTCTCGCCCGGGGC
>JBELAE010000280.1:0-6950 GCA_049509155.1 Candidatus Sulfotelmatobacter sp. | reverse complement strand
GCTGCGCGAAGCAGTTAGACGCCAGCAGGATGACAACCAGCAGCAACGCTGCCGCACTCGTGATCTTCATCTTATCTTTTGACGTCTCGATCGCAAGAGTCGAATTCATACGCCTCCCCAAAATTTGCTTGAAACTTCGCCCGACAGGCGCTCTGACAGTTAGTTTGCAATTGAGAGCAGAATTGGCTCACAGCTTCACAAATTCCTGCTGAGTCAGAACTGAGGGAGCATGTGGCGCTCCACTTTCACAACGATTACGTGAGACAACAGGCCCAACGCGTCAGACCTAGAAAGCGAGTGGCGGAATCACAACTTCGCGGGACGAAGGCAAAAAGGGCTAGAGCGACTTTTTCTCCGACTTTTCATACACACTGGCGAGAGGTTATGAGATTCGAGAAGGTAGGCAGCCAAAAATCGGGCAGCTCAAGTGTGATTGACTTTCAGATTATTAACATACATACTGGTTGGTATGCTGGCAGCACGCAAGCGTCCGAAGCACCGTCCGCAACCTAGAGCGACCAGGCTGCGCGATTCTGGGCGCACGCGGGAGCGCTTGCTGCAGGCGGCATCGCGCGAGATCTACAGATCGGGTTTCCAGAGTGCCAGCCTGGGCACGATTCTGGCCGTAGCCGGGGTCACCAAGGGCGCACTGTACTACCACTTCGACAGCAAGGAAGCCTTGGGACACGCCGTCGTCGACGAGGTCATCGGCCCGGTCGTCCGCGGCAAGTGGGTGCGCCCTCTACAGAGCGGCACGAGCCCTATCGACGCATTGATCGGCGCTGTTCAAGGTATACCGGTTCGGCTGGCGGATGTACGGGGCGGTTGCCAGTTGAACAATCTGGCGCAGGAAATGTCTCCTCTTGACGCGGGATTCCGGAAGCGGCTAGCGATCATCTTCGATGCCTGGCGGGAGGCCGTTGTCTCCGTTTTGCGAGAGGGCCAGACTCAGGGAAGCGTTCGCCGCGACGTGGAACCCGCTGACGCCGCCGGTTTACTGATCGCGATGGTCGAAGGCTATGCGTCGCTGGCAAAGAATGCTCAGGATCCGAAAGTGATGAAAGCGGGGATCAGAAACATCGTGGGCTGGCTGCGGTCCCTGCGCACGCCGGGCAGTCGTCAGCGAGGTTGATCGCTGTCTCAAGGAGCAGTTTGGCACTGTTGCATACCAACTGGTTGATATGATCGGAAACCAGTTTGCAGCATCGCGGATCGGTCGAAGCACTTCGAGATACATCATGAAAAGGAGAACGAAAAATGACGGGGAGAACAATGGCAAGGATTGCATTGTCGCGCAGGAATCTGCTCGCAACGGGAGCCTGCGCGCTGTTAGGTGTCGTGAGCCTGCCGGGACCGGCAAGTGCCAGCGCATCGGGAGGGCAGAACTTAGCGAATGAGGAGATTGTCCGGAAGTGGTACGCAGCCTGGGAGAAGAAAGACTGGGGCCCAGTGGATAGCCTGCTCGCCGATAACTTCACCTTTACAAGCGCGGCCGGCGACGACCACATCAGCAAGAGCACTTTCAAAACGCGATGCTGGGAAACACAGATCGATTTCATTGGACATTTTGAACTGGAGCGAATCACCACTGGCACGGAGGATGCTTTTGTGAAGTATCTGTGCCACACCAAGGACGGTAAGGCGTTCCGGAACGTGGAGTATCTCCGCATCAAGAATGGAAAGTTGCAATCGATTGAGTGTTATTTCGGCGAGCAATCCAGCTTTCCGTCAGCAGTGAGCACCGGGCAGAAGTAACCTGCGGGCCTGGAAGGTAAGGCGTGGGGTGCCGATCTGCCGAATTCACCGGTGATGCTGAATCCACAATACAAAGGCGCTCAACCAATCGACGTGTTCGTCGTTCCCGTGGGCAGGTGGTCAGACGGATCCGCTGCTCCGGTTATGTAGGACCATTACATCTGTGCACTCGTCATTTTCACTTCGGGTAGCAGGAAGTCGAAACGAGAGAGCAAGGGGTTCCATCATGAGCGCCCCCGAAAGTCAGGATCAGAAGGCCATTGCCCGTGAGATGTTTGTTCAACAAACTGATCACGCGAAGGCGGACATTTCGACTGGCCCACTGCGGGGAGCTACGATTTGCTCCACCAAGAGTAGACGGGATTACACCTTTGAATCGGCGGACGAGTTCCGCGAAGCTGCGGATACATCATTGCTTCCGGTAATCCGAGTCGATGCTGCAAACCTCATGCGAGTCTTGCAGCAGTTGGAGGTTTTTGCAAAACGACAGGCGCCACGAATCGCGTTCAAGGCAAAGGGCAGCATCCTACTTTTGGATTTAGCCGACATCCTGGCAGTGCAAGCCGAAGGTAATTACGTTTCGTTGCAACACCGACCCAATCCCTATTTGGTGCACGAGTCCCTCTCGTCCATGGCGGAAAAGCTCAAACCCTACGGCTTTATTCGCATCCACCGCTCGGTCGTCGTGAATATTTCGGCGGTCGAGGAGATCCAACCTTTACCGACGGGAGAGTACAGGCTGCGCGTAAAAGGCGGGAAGCAATACTTGGTAACGCGTACATACAAAGACAACCTCAGAGATCTAGCTCAACTGTGGGTGGGCTCAGAGCGCCTTCCCGGCTAGCAGGCAGCCACAAGTTTTACCTTGTCATCCGTCGTAGCATCCCGATCGTCCCTTACGAAAAGTCAGTCCCTCAAGCGCGCGACAAAATAAAGGAGCTGCGCGAGGACTCGCAGGACAGAAACCGACGTTTGTAAGGTCGGTTGGACAGAGTAACCGTTCTAAGCAGGCGATTTCACCCATTGACCTGTCGATGAGTGCAATGGGGATGTTACGTCAACGACGGTACATGGCTCCCAGTTTTCGGACTCCTAGGCATACCCTTCCGACCCACATTCACTTCTCAGAAGCCCGTTTCTGGCCAAGTTCCTGTTGGCCGGCTATTCATAGCCGATTAGCATACTTCGGCTTGGTGGCTGTTAGTTTGCGGGTTCAGCAAACACCAATAGATTTCCTATCCGCAACCTTGACGCGCAATATCGCAACGCCCAATCAGAGCATACTTTCGTGACGGGCTTGGTCTGGATGCTTCTTTACAACCTAGGGCTGCGATCCACTCTGAAACCGCAATGCGGCAAGGTCTGCTTCATAGTCAAATCGGGCATTGGCCTCGGCGATCTGTGCTTGTGTCTGTTGTAACTGCGCCTGACTTAACTCAACAATCGAGCTGAGCCCCAGGCGATACCTTGTATCGGCCAGGTCCAGTGCGGTGTTTGCCTCTTGCAAAAGCTCCGCGGTTACACCCATTTTCTGTTGTGCAGTGTTCGCTCTCAGCCAGGCTGTGCGGACATCCCGCACGATGCGATTGATGAGCACCCGGCTCTGCTCGTCGGACGTCTTGGCGCGCAGGTCGGCTTCCGCGGCCTGCGCATGGAATTTGAAACCTTCGAAGATCGGTACGCCAATGTTCACGCCCGCCGCTCCATACCAATCAGGAGTGAAGTAGGTGCTGGATCCGACCGGGGTGATGCCCACCGTGCCCAACCCGGAGATCGTAGGCAATAGCTGGTCGTGCTGCGCCCGGCTGAAGCGCACATCCGCCTCGTGAATGAGTTTGAGAGCAAGAAGGTCGGGGCGTTGTCGCAAGGCGAGAGCAATGACTGCGTCCGCCGAAGGCGCGACCGGTAGCGGGGGCGATGGGTCGTCGACGAGTTGGTACTGTTGATCGCTCGTGGTTCCGAGCACCTCATTGAGATTCGCCATTGCGGCATCGAACTGATTTTGCGAATCGAGGTCGAGCAACTTGGCCTGCGACAGATTGACTTGCGCAAAACTCTGGTCGAGCGTGGACTTGAGCTTGCTCGCAGTTAGTGCATTGACCTGATCGCTGACCGCTTCCCGAGCCTTGACTGTGCTCTTCGCAACCTGCAGCGTGGCCTGCGTCTCCAGAGCATTGTAGAAAGCAATGTCCGCCGCCAAAACGATGTCCTCCCGTGTCGCAACAGATTGTTGCTCTGAGGCCTTTGCCTCAAAGGATGAGGACGCGACCAAATTGTGGGTGTGGCCAAAATCCGTGATCAACTGATTGAGATCAACCCCCGCCCCCACGTGATAGAGGAGCCTGGAGGCGTCCAGCGTCCCAGCCGAGATGCGGCTTGCTTCCTCGGCGTCGACTCCAGTCACATTGCCATTCAGCTTCGGAAGCAACGCCGAGCGAGTCTCGCGGACGACCTGCTTTTGTGCCAGGGCGAGCAGCGCCGCAACGCTAATTCGTGGGTTGTTCTTGAGCGCTAGTTGTTCCGCCTGTTGGCGCGTGAGCGGCTCTCCGGTCGAGTCTGGCGGGAAAGAGACCGGAGAATTCGTTATCGCGGAATTTAACGCCGATGTTGACTGCTGGGCCGGCGCCTGGAGCCGGGGCGCATCTGGAAGCTGCGCGATCTGCTGCGAAACGACCTCCTGTGCGCGCATGGCGACCGGACACAGCAGAAGCCAGAACGGCAAGAATAGACTTCGGTTAAGCATGGGTCACCTCACCGGTTCGGGGATCGATTTCGTCATCACGACTTTTGTTGCGATGAATCAGCAGGTACGCTGTCGGCACTAAGAAAACGGTTACGATGCCGGAAACGGTCAACCCTCCCAGAATTGCTCGTGCCAGCGGCGCGTATTGTTCGCTGCCCGGCTCCAGAGCGAGCGCCATTGGAATGAGGCCGAGGATAGTGGCTAGCGTGGTCATCAGAATGGGACGCAAACGCACTTTACAGGCTTCGGCCAGGGCCTGCTTGAGGGGACGACCACTTGCGCGGAGCGTGCCGACGAATTCCACGATAAGGATGCTGTCGGAAACCGCGATTCCGGTCATCATGATTACTCCCATGAGCGACATGACGTTGAGCGTAGTGCCCGTGACCATCAGGAATAGGATCACGCCCGAAAGCCCCGGAGGAATCGCCAGCAAGATAATGAATGGATCGGAGAACGAAGCGAACTGCGCCATTAGGATGAGATAAACCAGCACGATCGCCAGGATGAGGCCGATGCCGAAACTCTGGAACGAACTGTTCATGTCAGAGATCGCTCCGCCCATCGACACAGTGATCTGGGAAGAGTGGTGCATGTCATCAAGGACGTGTTTGATCTCAGCGCTTACGCGGCCGAGATCTTCCTTCTTCGGCATGACGTAGATGTCGAAACTGCGACGCAGTTGGTAGTGATCTACCTCCGTCGGCGTATTGATCTGTTTGATAGATGCCAGTGACTCAAGCGGTGTTGTGTTCGTGGCTCCGGGGGCGCGCAAGGGAATCTGCTTTAAGTCGGTCAGGGTTTTAATTTGATTGTCGGGATATTGCACGCTGAGAAAGTAATTGTTGCCAGTCGTCGGATCGACCCAGAAACTCGGGGCAATCATCGTGTCCGACGTAAGCGCAGTGATGACATTATCGAGCGCCGCCTCCGGCGATATGCCCAGCAGCGCCGCATGTTCGCGATCGATATCCAATTCCAGCCCCGGATAGTCGAGGTCCTGCGGAATCAGGACATCGTTGACCGAACTCAACGCTTTCACCCTCGCAGCCACGGACTTAGCGAAAGCAAACGGTTCATCCAGGTCACTGCCCCCGATTCGAATGTCGATCGGAGCGGGCTGCCCCTGGTTAACGACGGAATCTACCAATCCACCCGTTTGAAAATAAGTGCTCACTTCTGGAAAGTCGTTGGCGAACCTCTCGCGCAAACGTTGCATGTAAGCGAAGCTGCTGGTCTTGTGGTCCTCCTTGAGACTGACCTGAATGAAGGCGGTATGCATTCCGGAATTGCTGGTGTAGATGGCCGAAAGATCCGGCGTAATACCAATGTTCGACACGATCATATTCATGTCCTGCGGTGACACTACGTCGCGGATGTCCTGCTCCATCTTTCCGACGTACTCATCAGTCACCTCAAGACGAGTTCCGGGCGGGACTTTGACATTGACCACAAATTGCCCGGGATCGGTGCGCGGAAAGAAAGCCACGCCAAGGAATGGAAACAACGCAAAGCTCAGCGCCACGAAAGCAGCAAAACCACATACGACCAATACGGGTCGATCCAAGCAAACCGCGATAGCTTTTTCGTAGGCTTCCTGCAACCGTTCGAATTGCTGATTGAAAGCGATGACCATGCGCCGAAAAATGTTCGCCATGTTTATTCTTTGTTCCCGTTCGACCTCTAGCACTGCCTCCCTGGCGCCGCCCACCGTGCTATAAGGAGTGTCTTTATGTTCAGGCTCCAGACGGATGAACTTCGCGCAGAACAGTGGCACGACAGTCATCGCGACGGCATAAGAAGCAAAGAGCGCCAGCACGACCGCGAGGGCCAGGGCGCTAAAAATATATTTGCTGACACCCGAGAGCAGGATGACAGGAAAGAAAACGATGCTTGTGCTGCACGTAGCTGCCAGCACTGCAAGCTGGACCTCTTTGCCTCCGTTGATGGCGGCTTCAACCGCCGGTTCGCCCAACTCCATATGACGAAAGATGTTCTCAAGAACGACGACCGAGTTATCAATCAATCGGGAGAGGGCGAGCGCGATGCCGCCAAGCACCATGGTGTTGATCGTGCTTGCGCCCAGGTTCAACGCAATGAAGGCGGCGAGGCAAGAAATTGGGATCGAAAGCAATACCGAAATCGTCGCGCGCAGATTGCCGAGAAAGAGAAGTATCATCAGCGCGGTGAGGCACAAACCGATACCGCCCTCGTTGATCACATTCTTCACCGCAATCTTTACGAAGACGGATTGATCGAAGACGACCGCCGTTTTGAGCGCCTTCGGAATATCCAGCAGATGTTTCACCGCTTCTCGAATACCGTTCACGATACTGATCGTGTTCGATCCCCCGCCCTGCTTTAAGATCGGAATGTAGACGGAATGCTGACCGTCGACCCGGACGATGTTGTATTGCAGCTGGCCTGAGTCCACCGCTTTCCCAACATCGCC
>JBELAE010000028.1:0-22086 GCA_049509155.1 Candidatus Sulfotelmatobacter sp. | reverse complement strand
GGGCAGACTCCAGCAGTTGCCGGGCTCTTGCCAAACGAGCAGCTTCTTCGATCAGACGCGCCAAGGCACCCTGAGCGGCGCGAACGCGGGAGTCTTCGCTATCGAGTTCGAAGGCCTTGGCGATGACGGCTTCGGCGCCTTCCAGATCGCCGCGGTCGCGCGCCGAGTCGGCCTGGCGCAGGTATCCATCCAGAAGTTCTTTGCGCCGTTTTTTCTGCCGGGCGGTTTCCAGCAACTCCGACAGCTCCGAGTTTTCGGGATCGAGACCGCAAGCCTCCTGCAGGTCGGCGATGGCTTCGTCATAACGCTTGTCGCCAGCAGCTTCCTCGGCCTGCTGACGCAGCTTTCGGATTTGCTCCGCACGCTGCCGCATGGTCAGATTTTGTTGCACCTGTGCGATCAGCTGGCGGGCTCGGGTGTGCTGGCTATCCACTTTCAACAACTGCAGCAGAACTTCCCGGGCGGTCGCGTATTGCTCTTCCTGGACCAGGCGCTCGGCCCGCTCGATCCACTCGGCAACTTGTTCCTTTTTCAACTCGTGAGCGAGCGAAGAGACTTCCGCAGCCATCTCATCGGCAGTGGAATAACGGTCATTCGGGTTTTTAGCCAGGGAACGCTCGAGAACGTTATCCAGTGCAGGAGGATATTGCTGGAGGAATTGACTCAGCGGGCGATACTTTCCGGATAGGATCTGCTGTACCAGGCCGTATTCGCCCGTGAAAGGGAGTTCCCCGGTCAGCAGCTCGAATAGCATGACTCCGACCGAAAAAATGTCGGAGCGGCCGTCGAAGGGCTCATTTCTCAGGCGCTCGGGCGCCATGTACTGAATGGTGCCGATTACATGCCCGGTGCGGGTGAGATGACCGTCGGTCTTTTCCTGGCGGGCGATGCCGAAGTCGAGCAACTTCACAATGCCGTCCGACTGCACGATCACGTTGGCCGGCTTAACGTCGCGGTGAATCACGTCATTGCGATGGGCATATCCTAGCGCGTAACAGACCTGCTCGATGATCTTCAGCTTGAACGCAAGTGCTAAAGACTGCCCGGAGCGGATGAGCTTGTCCAGCGGATCGCCGGACAAGTACTCCATCACGATGTAGGGGAAACCGTCCTGCTCGCCCAAGTCGTACACGATGACAATATTGGGATGTTTCAGTGCACCGGTCTTGGCCGCCTCGCGATAGAAGCGCTGCAGCATTTCCTGGTCGCCGGTGAAGCCCTCGGTCACAGTCTTGATCGCGACCTCGCGATTCAACTGGCGGTCAAATGCGCGATAGACCAGACCCATCCCGCCGCGACCGAGAAGATCGATCACTTCGTACTTGCCGATGCGTTTGATATTCGGAGCAGTCACGGCGCTTGATATTTCACATACCAGAAGGCCAGGAGGAATGCCCTCTAAATCGTTACCTGATCACGATCACCGATGATCGCAAGACTTGCAAACGGATCCTGGACGTCGAACAAGTCTACTCCTGCAAAACTGGCTGGGCCAGCCGCGAACTGATCTGGCGCGAGCTAGACGGAACCACCCGGCCAGATCATGTTGAATTGGTCCCGCAAGAACTTCTTGGCCTCCTCGCGCTCCGGCGTCGAAGCATCTGGAGTGGAGTTGAGATAGAGGATGAAGTCTTCCGCGGTGCCGTCGTTATCACCTTCCATGATGTGCTTCCGCGCCCGCGCGAGAATTATCCCGGGGAGTGCCTCGACCTTGTCCGTCACGTCCTGAATCAAGGCGACGCGGGCGGCGATCTCGACATCGATGAGAAACTGAGCCTCATCGGGCGGGGCATCTGATTGTTTGATGCCTTTGGTATCCTCCGGCTTCACGTTCTCCAGCACGACAAACTGTTTCTCGTTCGTCTTCTTGACTGAAGCGTTGTTTGCAATGATTGCGCCGTTGGCGTCGTTGATGCGAAATTCGATTTCGACCCCAGCATTCAAATCGGTCGTCCTGCGGGTATAGGTGTAAGGCTTGGGTACGTCGACGAAGATTGTTTTCGGGATGGAATCGAGCTTGCGATGGGATTCCTCGACTTTCTTCTTAGCCGCATCGACGGCCTCGCTCGCGGCTGAAATTTCCTTCTTCTTGCCGCGCGCCTGAGCCCCTTCCAGAAGCTGTTGCTGTTTCTGCAAGTCCAGATTTGCGTCCTCGTAATCGCGATTTGCTTTATTCCACTCTTCGTTGGGCACCTCGTGTTCGCCGGCTGTGTACTCGGAGGTGATGGAATCTACCTTCACAGTGGGAAGCAACCGGCGTTCCAGGACGTCTCCAATCAGCGTGAAGTTCGGTTCGACGGGCGTTGCATCGGCGGCGCGGATGACTCTGACGTGCAAATTAGTTTTCTCCAGGCCGCTGGCGATCGCGTCAGAAAGCTGATCGGCGAAGCCCGAGCTGTCGCGCCGAGACGTTTGGTCGCGGAATGTCACCTTGATCGAAAGCGTGGAACGTACATTGTGGATCGCGGTATTTTTCGTGCGCTCGTCGCGGACATCATCGCGGTTCGACTTGTATTGCTGGGCTTCGTCCAGATACATCCACGCCAGGCCGACGCCCGATCCCAGGGGTTTATCGAGATACTTTTTCGCCTGCACCACATAGTAGTCGCTGAGGGTTTGAGAAATCAGCTCCAGACGGAGCTTAAGATCCTGATCGTCGGGCCGCAGAGTGCTGGCCGCCCGCAGGTAGTTATAGGCCTTCTGCACGAAGATCTCGTCGGTTCGTCCCTGGATGGGGACGTGAGCATCTTTCAGTTTCGCAGCCGCGTCCGAGGCGCTCTTTACGTAGTCCGCTTCGAGCGCCTGCATCTGGTCCTTTACCAGGGCACGCTGGGCTTCTGGGAGGCCGGCTAATACTTCGTAGGCTTCGATGAAATGTTTATCCTGCTGGAATGCGGCGCTCTGCTGCACTGCGGCAGCCGCGGCATCCCGGTTGGTGGACGACACGAATTCTGCCTGCGCCTGCCTCAGAGCGTCCGCAGCTTCTGAGGTTGGCTTGATGTCTGCGGCTGTCTTATACTCCTGCATCGCGTCATGCCACTTCTGGCTCGACGCGTCCGCCTTGCCCAGTTCGAAGTGGTACTTGTACGCCTGATCGATAACGGCGGCGATGCGCGGTTCTTCATCGGCGAAGGAGCGAAAATCCGCGACAGCGGCAACGGCTTCATCGTAGTGCTGAGTGACTATCATCGATTCGGCGTTGCGTAACGCCGCGTCGACTCGTTTGCTTTCCTCCGCAATCTTGTCCTGCAACGCCAGTCCCTGGTCAAAATGCGCATCGATTTCCAAAGTGTGATCGGCCAACACTCGGGCATTGGCCAGATGAACATATCCGCCGGTATGGCCCGCCAGCGCTTGCTTATACACTTGCAACTCAGCGCTACCCTTGCCGACAACCAGCACCAACTCCGCGCGAACATTGTCTTGTAGTTTGGCAGCCCCATCGTTGTCGGGCAGCAGCGCGCGCACCTGATCAGCCCGCAAGTAGGCGGTCCTAAGCTGAGGATAAGCGGGAGAGTTCGCGGCCGCGGAGTTGCGGTAGGCAGCCAATGCATCTTCGCCCTCTTTCAACAGGAGGGCCGCCAGGGCTTGCTTGCCGGGGTCAGTGTGCGCAGCTTTGGGGTACCGGCCCAGGTAGTCCTGCCACTGGGGAACCGAGTGAGCGCGATCGGCGCGCAGGTACTCGCCCAATTCTGTGTCAGGCGCGGCAACGAAGACGATCTTTACGGTGGGCTTGAAGGGCTGAGTTTCAGTGGTTCCCGCCGGCGATGAACTCAATACCGTCCCCGACAACGTCGCACGATCCGCCAGCTGCGCGGGGGTAAGAGATTCATCCTTGTCGAATTTCAAGTTAGAAGGAACCACGCACTCCGACGCCGAACCGCGCGTAAGATTCATGGTTCCCTGGGCATCGCGTTCCAGCGATGTTACCGAGGAATTCAGTGGAATCTTGAGTAGCTTGCCATAAGTGGACTTATTGATCTGGGCTGCACCACCGCAGGAGCGCACCTCAGCCTTGCCATTGATCAGAAGATCGTTCACCTGAACGAAGGCGGCGCCGCTCGGTCCGTCGAATAACTCGATCGCTATTAGTGGAGCTTCCTTGGAGTGGAGGGCTGGACCGGTGAGAACGATTGTGACGACAACTATGAGAGCAACGAACCGCGGATCTACGAATGCCTTCTTTACAGAAGCCTTCTTTACTGAAGCCCCCATGGAGGACTCCACAGAAGACTCCAGACACAATTTACCCCAAAGCTTCGGACGTCGTGGCATAGACTCCCCGAAATGACGGCAACAGCCATATATTCGCCGCGCAAGTGTCCCGTATCATACTCACTGTTTGCCCGAAGTCAAGCGCGCGCCGGTGGTGCATGCGGGGCACGAGAGTGCTATGAGTCTGCGCCGTAAACATTTGCCTGGGGTAGTATTTTGGCGTAACCTACAGCCGAGTTTCGCAGCCGTCGAAACCTAATCGTCGAAGAATACCAATGGCGCAGTACGAGCAGAAAACCGACAGCCGGGAATTCGAGGTTGCCAATCCTGACCAGCAAGCGGGTCAGCAGAACCTGGGTCAGCAGAACCTGGGTCAGCAGAATCTCGGATCGTGGAGCGAAAATTCGCCTGCCGATGCCGCCGACATCGCCATCCGGCTTTGGAGTCCGGCGCGCGTGGATTGGCCTGTAGCCCTGACGTGGAAGGCTGACAGTGTTCTGGTTTATATGATCGCGGATCTGGTCGCCGCCAGCCGCGGCCGTATTGCCGAAGAAGCACCTGCCGTCATGACTGCCCATTTTGACGCTTGCCGGCATGCTCTGGTTGCTGCGAAGCGCATTCAGACCTCGATCCTGGAGTTCCTGGCCTGCCGTCCCGGAGAACGGGTGGGGGGCGCGATCCTGATTTATCAGCCGAGGACGACCAACCCTACCGGCCCGAGCAGCGAGATGGTGCAGAACGAACTGGGACAGGCCAAGCCCGGTCAAATCCTGCTGACGGATAATGTCGCGCAGCGCCTGCGCGATCTTCCCGGCATTGAGTTTCTTGCTGCGCCCGGGCCGGCCGGCGCTGCCGAAGACGGGTCGACGGGATTGACGGAGTTGATGTGGACCACGCCGGAGCAAGTCGCACTCCTGCGAGAGTCAGTAAGCGATGGCTCCGGACAGCAGCGCGGCGAGGCGCGCCGTGATGACAGTCCAGGGGTTGGCGCAACCCTGATCATTGACTCCCCTAAGATTGATTCTGCCCTTGCGCGGCGCGGGCCGACGAATGAAGCTGTGTCGTCCGCAACTCCTACGGCAGACTATCTCGTCAAGGGCGGCCAGGAAACTGGGTCGGGTCGAACAGGCCAGGCCCCTCAAGACTTCCAGCCGATCCAGGGCAGTTCATCAACAGACGGTTCGTTCACGGGACGAATTGAGTTCGAAGATCGCTCCCTTTTCACACGCACCAGGATCATTCTGGGTGTGGCCGCTCTGGTTCTGGTGGCGGCACTGATCGCGGTGATTTTCCGTCCGACGCGGGATTCAAAGCCTCCCATTACGCAACAGCAGGGCCAGACCGGCGGAACGGAAAGCACTGGCCAACAGCCTGCCGTCACTCCCCAATCCGAAACCAAGACAGGCTCGCCAGAAGCGCAGACTGTAGATCCGGCAGCTAAGCCTGCAGCAGTAACCAAGCCGCCGGTGGATAATCGCGCGAAGAAAAAACAGACCCCGCCAGCGGAACAAGATGCCGCCGAGGAGTCTGGAGGCTTGTCGGTGGGTGACATTCCTCTCCTGCTTAACGGTGCCTTAAAGGATGTCGGAGACGGCAAGTACGACAGCGCTCGGCTGAAGTATCGCAAAGTCCAGAACCTGCAGCCGTCCAATCAGGCCGCAAAAGACGGTCTGAAGAAGCTCGACAAGATTCAGAAGGATCAACAATGATTCATCAAGAAATTAAGAGATCAACCATGAGCGACGAATGATGACGGCTCACCGTCGTGCCTTCCATGCCGGTCCGGTAAACTAAGTCCCGCAAGTAAGTGCCTTCGTCAAGAAGCGAACGCTCCCGAAGGAGTTGCCAATGCCCAAACCGTTCGACTTCGGCGGAGTCAACCTGACCGCTGGCGAAGATAGTTCAGTCGCCCATCCGACTGCGGAAACTCCTTTTTGCATCGCGATTCTGGGTGACTTCAGCGGGCGCGCCAACCGCGGCGTTTCCGATACCAAAACGATCAGCAAGCGCCGCGCCTGGCTGGTGGATCGAGACAACTTCGACGAAGTGTTGTCCCGCTCCGGCGCGGAAATTCAGCTGCCGATCGAAGACAGTGGCTTGTTACGCTTGCGATTTTCCGAACTCGAGGATTTTCATCCCGACCGAGTTTTCGAGCGCCTTGAGATCTTCGGCAAACTGCGCGACCTGCGGAGCAACCTGCAAGATCCTTCGACCTTCGAGAAAGCCGCGGAACAATTAGGGCTGCGTTCGCGAGATTCGGCACCGACTAGAACATCCGATCCTTCGACTGCCCTTGGGCCCGCGGTTGCGCCCGGCGCCGTGCAGCTGGCTTCGGGCAGCCTGCTGGACGAGATGATCGAGCAGACGGAAGCTCGCGGCGCCTCGGATCGCTCCCCGCACTCGATCGGGCGCTCGACTGATCGTTCAACCGATGAGGTCCACGAGTTCGCGCGACGCGTCGTGGCACAACATCTGGTGAGCACCCCCGATCCCCACCAGCCGGAAATTCTTGCCGTCATCGATCGCGGCATTGGCTCGCTGATGAGAGCGGTCCTGCACAACCCGGATTTTCAGGCACTGGAGGCCGCGTGGCGTGCCGTGTTTCTTCTGGTTCGGCAACTCGAAACCGGTTCGCAGCTCAAGCTCTACCTGTTCGATGTTTCCAGGCAGGAGCTGGCGGCCGACCTCAATTCCGCTTCAGACCTGCGGGATACCGGGCTCTACCGTCTTCTGGCCGAGCAGAGCATTGAAACGCCCGGCGCGGAACCGTGGGCGATCATCGTGGGGAACTACACCTTCGGCTCGGCCAGCGAGGACGCTGAACTACTGTCTCGGATGGCGAAGATCGCGAGCCGGGCTCGCGCACCATTCCTTGCCGCCGCCAGCCCGCATCTTCTGGGTTGCTCGTCATTGGCATCAACCCCGCAACCGCGAGAGTGGAAAGCCAGGCCGGAGGAACTTGCCCGGGGCTGGGCGGAACTTCGACATCTGCCCGAAGCAAATGCCGTTGGGCTCGCGATTCCAAGGTTCCTGCTACGTTTGCCCTACGGCAAGAAAACTTCTCCCCTGGAGTCATTCGACTTCGAGGAATTTCCCGATCTGCCCGTCCACGAGGACTACTTATGGGGCAATCCGGCGTTTGCGGCTGCGCTGGTGCTAGGTCAGTCCTTCAGCGCGGCGGCATGGGAGATGCATCCAGGCACTGTGACGGAGATTGAGCAACTGCCGCTTCATATCTACCTGAAAGCCGGCGAGTCGGAATCACAGCCGTGCTCCGAGGTGCTGCTCACCGAGGATGCCGCCGAGCGGATACTTGAGGAAGGCCTGATGCCCCTGGTTTCGCTCAAGGGCCGGGATAGGGTTCGGCTGGTAAGATTCCAGTCAATTGCCGACCCGCCGCGGGCTCTGGCGGGGCGTTGGGGCGATTGACTTGCCGCTGGTTTGGCTCAGCTTTGGCGTCCGAATGGGATGGGAATAGGCCTATTCTCGGCCGGCAGGACGATTGCCCTCGACGCCCCCCCAAACCGTACAGTCCCCTAAATCTGCATGGCGCGAGCCGTTACCGGCTGTTTTTGGGCGTTATGAAGCGGTTTCCGCCCCTGGGGACCGAATGGAGGGAACGTCATTTATTAGAGGAAAAACGCTTTTTTGCAAGAAAACAAAGTCTAGTGCTTGACTGTGGTTAGAGCTTGTGATAAACCGGACCTCCACGACCCGTTCGGTCTGCCGGCGAGATGTCTGGCCACCTTATCCAAGGAGAGGGGCCCCCTGACCGTAACGTTCCCTGGTCGGCTGCAAAACCGGAATTGGTAAATCTAGAAGTGGAACTTCCTCTAAAACCGGAATAGGTAGGGAGATAATATGGCAAAACCGAGCACACAGCACAAACTGGACCGGGTGCGCCCGCCCCGGGTTCAGATCACTTATGACGTCGAAACGGGCGGCGCAATTGAAATCAAGGAGTTGCCCTTCGTGGTCGGCGTCCTTGGAGACTTCACCGGACAACCCGAACAACCGCTGCCCAAGCTGAAAGAGCGCCGCTTTGTCGAGGTAACCCCCGACAACTTCGATTCAGTTCTCGAAAGCATGAAGCCGCACCTCTCGTTTGCGGTGGAAAACAAGCTGAGCGAAGACTCGAGCGCCGGCCAAATCCGCGTGGATTTGAAATTCAAGAGTCTGGAAGACTTCGAGCCCGAGCAGGTGGCTAGGCAAGTGAAGCCGCTGAAGGAGCTCCTGGATCTGCGTACCCGCCTCAACGATCTGAAGGGTACGCTGCAGACCAACGACAAGCTGGACGAGGCCTTGCTCGACGCCGTGAGCAAGACGGAAAAGCTCGACAAACTGAAAGCCGAAGTCGGCGAGAAGGGGGAACCCAATGCCTGAGACTGAGAAAGCTGCTGGCAGTACGGCCGTAGTAGAGCAGGCCGCGGAATCGAGTCTTCTCGACCAGATTGTTGAGAAGGGTAGGTTCAGCGACCCGAGCGCGCGCGAGCGTGGCAAGGGTCTGATCAAGGAGTTTGTTGCCCAGGTGCTCGAAGGGTCGATGACCCTGGGGCGCGACGCCGATCAAATGATCTCTGCGCGCGTGGCCCAGATCGACCATCTGATTTCGCTTCAGTTGAACGAGGTGTTGCACAACGCCCAGTTCCAGAAGTTGGAATCCACCTGGCGCGGACTGAAGTATCTGCTGGACCAGTCGGAAACCGGGTCGAAACTGAAGATTCGCATTCTCAATGCATCGAAGAAGGACTTGCTGCGCGATCTGCAACGGGCTCCTGAATTCGATCAAAGCGCGATGTTCAAGAAGGTCTACGAGGAAGAGTACGGCCTGTTTGGCGGCGAACCTTTCGGCGCGCTGGTCGGCGACTACGAATTCAGCAAACATCCAGAAGATCTGGAATTGCTGGAGAAAGTTTCTCAGGTTGCGGCGGCGGCTCATGCTCCGTTCCTCTCGGCGGCGTCGTCCGAGTTGTTGAACATGGATAGCTTTACCAACCTGGACCAGCCTCGGGATATCGGCAAGATCTTCGACAGCACCGAGTACGCCAAGTGGAAGGGCTTCCGCGAGAGCGATGACTCGAGGTATGTTGCACTGACTTGCCCGCGCATCCTGATGCGTCTGCCTTATGGCCGGGATACGGCTCCGGTCGAGGGCTTCAACTTCGAAGAGGGCGTGGACGGAACGGATCACTCGAAATACCTCTGGGGTAACGCCGCATTCGCGCTCGCGTCCAAGATGACGCAGGCGTTCGCGACGTACGGGTGGTGCGTGGCGATTCGGGGTGTTGAAGGCGGCGGTCTGGTCGACGGGCTTCCTTCGCACACCTTCCGCACCGACGAAGGCGACGTGGCGCTGAAGTGCCCGACCGAGATTGCCATCACCGATCGCCGGGAAAAAGAGCTGGCGGATCAGGGGCTGGTGTCGCTGGTTCATTGCAAGGGCACGGACAAGGCTGCATTCTTCAGCATCCAATCGTGCAATAAGCCCAAGCTGTATGACAGCGACGCGGCGACGGCGAACGCGCGGATTTCCGCCCAACTGCCTTACTTGATGGCCACCTGCCGGTTCGCGCATTACCTGAAGTCGATGATGCGCGATAAGATTGGCGGGTTCATGTCGAAGGACGATTGCTACCGCTTCCTGAATCGCTGGATCAATCAATACGTAACGCAGGACGACAAGGCCAATCAGACCATTAAGGCCAAATTCCCGCTGCGTGAAGCGCGTATCGATGTGGAAGAAGTGAAAGGAAAACCCGGGGTCTACCGGGCGATCGCTTACCTTCGACCGCATTTCCAGCTCGACGAACTCAATATCTCGCTACGGCTGGTGGCGGATTTGCCGGCTGCTGCGAAGTGATATCCGTTTGTTTCGGTCCAAGTTTCAAACAAGGCCCCAAGGGGTTCTTGAATTCGATGTTTCTTGAGGAGGAATACAATGCCAGGCTCTGCGTTTATTGTGCTTAATGGGATTACCGGTGAATCCAAAACAGTGACCAATGCCATCGAGGTGGAGAGCTATTCATTTGGCGCTTCGAACCCGGCCAACCTCGGCAGTAACGGTCTTTCGGGCGGCACGGTGTCGCTCTCGGACTTCAGCTTTACCTGCGAGGTCGATGCGTCCAGCGCCGCGATTCTCAGTCAGCTCTACAACGGCAAGCCTGTCGACACCGCCACCTTCACGCTGGTGGAGTCCACCGGAGCTGCCCAAGCCCCTCCGTATTTAACGGTGACCTTCACCAACTGCTACATTACCAGTCAAAGTTTCGGAGGCTCAAATCAGGGAAAGGCTTCCCAGAGTATTAGCTTCGCCTATGAGCAGATCGCGTACGCGTTCAGCACCCAGAACAGCGCTGACGGTTCCGTTTCAAATGCGGGGAACGCGACCTACAACATTGCTACCGCTACGACGAGCTAACCAGTCGATGGCTTGATGTCGATTGCATCTGGAGGCACTCCCGAAGCCGAAGACTCGGCTGAACGGGAGTGCCTCCAAAGCTGTATTTTTTGGGGAGAGTTTCCCCGCAGTAGTCTGTGCAATTGCTTCCAATTCCTGTTCCGGGGTGCCTGGATGAATCCACACGAGCTATACCGGGCCGGCCGGCTCACCGACGCGATCAAAGCTTTGAGCGCAGAATTGCGCGACAACCCTACCGACCTGAAGCGTCGCACTTTCCTGTTCGAGCTCTTGTGCTTTGCGGGCGAGTGGGAACGTGCGGACAAGCAACTCGAAGTGCTGGGCCAAGCCGGTCCCGAAAGCGAGATGGGTGTGCTGCTCTATCGCAGCGCTTTATTTGCCGAGCGCCAGCGTCATGATTTGTTCGAGAAGGGCGAGTTGCCCGCGGAAAAGGTTGAGGACGAATCGAATCGCGGCGGGCAAGCGAACGGCAAGCCATTTAATTATTTTTCCGACGCCGATCCAAGAACTGGCGCCCGCCTCGAACTGTTCGCTGCCGGAAACTACCTTCTGCTTCCACTGGAACACGTAGCCTCCATCCAAATCCCGCCGCCGCAGCGGCTGAGAGATCTTTTGTGGACGCCGGCGGCGGTGCGCACCGCGCCTTCATTCAAAGGAACGGAACTGGGTGAAGTGTTGCTCCCGGTGATGGCGCCGTTCTCGTGGCGGCATCCCGATGAAGCAGTTCGCCTGGGGCGCGTGACTGTGTGGGAGAAGCCGCAAGGGTACGAACATCAGGTTCCCTTTGGCCAAAAAATGTGGGTGGTGGACGAAGAGGAAATCCCATTCCTTGAACTGCGCGCTCTTGAGTTCGATCCAGCCTCCGTGGCCGCCTAATCTATCATGCCCTTTCCCGACGATCTGTTGAACCCTATTGAAGGTCCGAATCCCAGCGGCGCTAACCTGCGCTACGACCCGGTCTACGACAAGATTAAGGAAGCGCGGCGCGAGGAAGATCAGCCTCCTCCGGGGATGACCGAGCGCGACCGCAAGTTGTCGGACAACCCGCTGGTCATCAAGCTCGCGACCGACCTGCTCACTAATAAAACCAAGGATCTGCAAATCGCTGCCTGGCTTGCCGAAGCGCTGCTCAAGCAGCGAGGTTTCGCGGGAATAAGGGACGGTCTTGCCCTGTGCTGCGGCTTGGTTGAGAAGTTCTGGGACACGGTATACCCCGAACTGGAAGATGGCGATGCCCAATCCCGCGGAGCGCCTCTGGGATTCGTCGGAACGAAGCTTGAAATCCCGCTGAGACTGGTTCCGGTGGTGGAGAAGGTCCATTACGGACGGCTGGATTACCAGCAATCCCGCGAAGTGGGCTACGAAGATCAGGCAAAGACCGACGAAGCCAAGAAAAAACGGGCCCAGCTGGTAAAAGAAGGCAGGCTCGCTCCTGAGGCTTTCGATAAGGCTTTCGACGAGACTCCGAAGAAGTTTTACGCGCAGGCGGAACAGGATCTCGACACCTCACTGAAAACGCTCGCCCAGCTGAAAAAAACCTGCGACGAGAAGTTCGCGGACGACGGGCCTGCATTTGGCCCGCTGCAGTCATCGCTGGAGGCAGCCCGGCACCTGATCCACGGTTTTCTCCAGAAGAAGCGTGAGAAGGAACCCGATCCCGTGGAACCGGTCGCGGTCGAGGGCGGCGCCGCCGGCACGGAGGGTGAAGGTGCGGCGGGAGTTACGGGTGCGGTGCGCGCCGGGATTCTGGTTTCGCTGGATGGCTCTTCGGAGCCTCCGGACCGCATCGATGCGATTCGTAAGGTGGCGGAGGCCGCGGCATTTCTGCGGCAGCGCGAGCCCACCAGTCCAGCTTCCTATTTGATGTTGCGCGGCCTGCGCTGGGGAGAGTTGCGCGCGGCGATTGATCTGGCGGATCCGACGCGGCTGGAAGCGCCGCCTACTGAACTGCGCCGCCATTTGAAAAAGCTGGCGCTCGACAAGAAATATGAACAACTGCTGGAAGCGGCAGAGAGCGCAATGGCGCTCCCATGTAGCCGCGCCTGGCTTGATCTGCAGCGTTTTGTGGTCGAAGCCTGCGATGCCCTGGGCAGCGGCTACGAAGCGATTGCCCGGGCGATCCGTTCAGAACTGAAGGCGCTGGTTACCGATATTCCGCAACTGCTCGACGCCACACTGATGGATGATACGCCGGCGGCCAATGCCGAGACGCGTGCCTGGCTGGTGGCGCTAAGCCAAGCGCCTGCTGGGTCAACTGCTGCAGCAGAATTGCCGCTGCGGGCCTCGGCTGGCTCGAATGGTCAGGGATCGATGTGGCCAGGGCAGCCGACCGACGCGTATGCCTCGGCGGTGCAAGCCTTGCGCGAAGGCCAGGAGCGCAAGGCATTCGAAATCCTGCAGCAGGACATTGCCCGCAAGCGCTCCGGCCGCGAGCGCTTCCGCCGGCGTATGCAACTGGTGGAGATCTGCGCATCCACCAACAAGGCAAACGTCGCGCAGCCCATCCTGGACGATCTGGCTGCCGCGATCGAGACCCACAAGCTCGACGAGTGGGAAGATCCGGGCATGGTCGCCGGCGCACTGGCCACGATCATGAAGATGAGCACGAAGATTCAGGCGGACAAGGCGCAGCTGCAGAAATTGTTCGAGCGCATCTGCCGGCTCGATCCGGCGCAGGCGCTGGGGGACGGGAAGTAATTCATGGCCAAGCGAGATGCTACCGGTCCGGTCACGCTCTCGGTGCTGGACCGGCTCATCGATCGGGATCCGAAGACCAGTTCGGAGATTCCCCTCACCCGCGCGCAATCGTTGCGCGAGTTGAAGTTGTCTTTGAAACGCGATCTGGAATGGCTGCTGAATACCAGAAAGACCATCGATCCCGCGCCGGACTCGGCGCGTGAGACGATCCGCTCAGTGTACCACTACGGGTTTGAGGACATCTCTTCCAAGTCGGTATTGTCCGCCCGCGATCAAAGCGACCTGGTGCGGGAGATGGAGTCGGCGATCGCGTTTTTTGAGCCACGCTTGAAGCGTGCCAAGGTGCGCATGGAGCCAGTGAAAGGCAGTTATCGAGCCTTGAAGTTCGTGATCGAAGGCCTATTGTGCATGGATCCTGCGCCCGAGCCGGTGCGTTTTGATACGGTCCTCGAGTTGGGCAAGGGCGAGTACGAAGTCAAGGGAGCCGACCTTGCGCAATGAGCTGAGGAATTATTACGAGAGCGAACTCACGTTCCTGCGCCAGATCGGAGCGGAGTTCGCCGACAAGTATCCCAAGATCGCTTCGCGCCTGGTGCTGGAGCCGGATCGCTGTGAAGATCCTCATGCGGAACGGATGCTTGAGGCCTTTGCGCTGCTGGCGGCGCGGGTTCACCTGCGCATCGACGACGACTTTCCTCAGATCACCGAGGCGCTCCTGAACATCCTCTATCCGCACTACATGCGGCCCGTGCCCTCGATGTCGGTGGCCCAGTTTCACACCGATGCCGAGCAGGGAAAGCTCACCAGCAGCCTCAAGATTCCGAAGGGAACCGTGCTCTATTCGCGCCCGGTGGAAGGAGTCCCGTGCAAGTTCCGGACCTCTTACGACGCGACGCTGTGGCCGTTCAAAGTGTCGCAGGCGCAGTGGATGACGCCTGATCGCATTCGCCCCGCGTTGCGCGCCTCGGAAGCCGCCGTGTTGCGAGTGGAATTGGAATGCTTCCAGGACGTTTCGTTTGAAAAGCTCGACTTGGAAACGCTGGATTTTTATCTGAACGGCGAAAGCGCCGTCGTTCATGGGCTCTACGAGCTGTTGTGCCGGAACTGCGTCCGCATTCTGGTGCGTGATCCGGCCAACCCGAAGGCAGCGGTGCGCGAACTTCCAGTGAAGAATCTGCAGCCCATGGGCTTCGGAGAAACGGAAGACGTCCTGCCGTATCCGCGCCGTTCTTTTGTCGGTTACCGGCTGCTGCAGGAGTACTTCGCTTTTCCAGAGAAGTTTTTCTTCATGAGTCTCACCGGGCTTTCGGAGCTGCAGCGAGCCGGACTTGGATCGAAAGCCGAGATTCTGTTCATGATCTCGCCCTTCGAACAGGACGGCCGCCAGCAGCGTCTGGAAGTCGCGGTGAATCCGAAGACGCTGCGTTTGGGATGCACCCCTATCATCAATCTGTTTGCCCAGACCGCCGAACCCATACTGGTTGATCAGACGCGCTATCAATATCCGATCGTGCCCGACGCGCGGCGCCGGCAGACGATGGAAGTCTACTCCGTGGATGAAGTCGTCAGCACCGACGCTGAGACTCATCAGACGGTGACTTACCACCCGCTCTATTCGGAGCGGCACGTCGTGCAGGGCACGACTCCGGCGTACTGGTACATCACCCGCGCGGCTTCTACGCGCAAGGGCGACGATGGCACCGACGTTTTTCTTTCACTGGTGGATCTCTCGGCTCGTCCCATGCAACTCGACTACGACACGGTGACGGTGCGCAGCACTTGCACCAATCGCGACCTGGTGACGCGCCTGCCCTTCGGCAGCGAGAACGGCGATTTCGAGATGGCCGGAGGGGCCGCGATCAAGCGCATTATCGCGCTGCACAAACCCACGCGCACGCTGCGTCCTCCACTGGACGGGAAGACGCTGTGGAGTCTGATCTCGCAGCTCTCGCTGAACTATCTCTCCATTGTGGATGACGGCAAGGAAGCGCTGCAGAAGATTCTTGAGCTGTATGATTTCTCCGATTCGCCTGACACCAAGAAGCAGATTGGCGGAATCACTTCGGTCGACGCGCGCCGCCATTTTACCCGCGTGATCTCCGAACATGGGATCGGTTTCGCGCGCGGCACCCGGGTGGAGATCGAATTCGACGAAGAGCAGTTCAGCGGCGGCGGCGCTTACCTGTTTGCCAGCGTGCTCGAAAAATTTCTGGGCTTATACGTTTCGATGAACAGCTTCAGCCAATTGGTGGCGCGCAGCCGCCAGCGAAAGGAGCCGTTGGAAGAGTGGCCACCGAGAGCGGGACAATCCGTTCTAATCTAGCCGCCTCCGAAATCGCCGAGAAGCTCCGGCGGGAGCCCTTCTCGTTTGATTTCTTCCAGGCGGTGCGTCTGCTCGAGCGCTTTTTCCCGGAGCGGACGTCGGTCGGCCAGTTCGCGCACCCTGAGACCGAGGTCGCGCGTTTTGGAGCGCATCCCTCGCTGGCCTTTCCCGCCAGCCAGATCCAGGGCATGAAGTGGCCCGGCGAGGATGACTGGCCCGAGGAAAAAGCAGTTCAGATGACAGTGAATTTCATGGGTCTGACCGGTCCCCAGGGCGTTCTGCCCAACCCCTACACTACCCTGCTCATCGAGCGCCTCCGATTCAATGACGCCGCGCCGCGGGATTTTCTCGATCTCTTCAATCACCGCATCATCTCGCTCTTTTACCGGGCCTGGAGAAAGTACCGATTCGATGTCGCCTGCGAGCAGGGCGAGCGCGATTTGTTTTCGCGCCATCTCCTCAGCCTGCTAGGCCTTGGCACGGATGGCTTGCGCGACCGCCAAGCTGTATCGGACGACGCTTTGGTGTACTATGCTGGCCTGCTGGCGCAGCGCCCGCGCTCCGCGCAGGCCCTGCAGCAGGTTCTGGCCGACTACTTTGAGGTGCCGGTCGCGATCGAGCAATTTGCCGGCGGCTGGTATCGCCTCGATCCGGAGACGCAGTGCCGCTTGTCGGAAGGGAACAGCGAGAGCGGAGAACTCGGTTTCGGCGCCGTGGTGGGCGATGAGGTGTGGAACCAGCAGTCGAAAGTTCGCGTCGTTCTGGGTCCGCTGACTCTGGAACGTTATGCGGATTTTCTTCCCGACGGCCAATCGTATGAGCCGCTCGGGGCGTGGGTACGATTTTTTTCGAACGACGAATGGGATTTCGAAGTGAAGCTGATTCTCGAACGCGAGCAGGTTCCGCCCTGCACCCTGGGAGCCGAAGGCATATCGGGCCCGCAGTTGGGCTGGGTGTCGTGGGTGAAGTCCGTACCCTTCGGCCGGGACCCGGACGATACCGTGCTGGCGCTGGAATCAGCGGAGAGGGGAAGCCATGAATCTGAAGTCTCTGATCGGCAAGCTTAACGATTCGACTCGCGGCGCACTGGAGGCGGCGGCAGGACTCTGCCTGGCGCGCACGCACTATGACATCGAGGTGGAACATTACCTGACCAAACTGCTCGACTCCACCGACAACGATGTGGCCGCGATTTATAAACACTTCGAGATCGACACTTCGCGGCTTTCCGGGGAACTGGCGCGGGCGTTGGACAAGCTGAAAACCGGAAACGCGCGCACCCCCGCGCTCAGCCCGTCGCTCATGCGAATGCTGATTGAGGCCTGGACCATCGGATCGATCGACTACAACGCCGGACAGGTTCGCACCGGCTTTACCATCCTCGCTCTCGTGACCAATGATGAACTCGTGCGCATCATGCGCGACGTCAGCCGCGAGTTTCAGAAGATTCAGGCCGATTCCTTGCGCAAGGATTTTGCCTCTATTGTCGGCAATTCGAGCGAGGAGGCGCAGGCCGCCGTAGCTGCCGCTGCGGCCGCGCCCGGCGCGCCGGCTGGGGCTCCGCGTCCCGGTGGAAAAACTCCCAACCTCGACCAGTTCACCATCAATCTGACGGAGAAAGCCAAGACCGGCAAGATCGATCCCGTGTTGGGGCGCGACTTTGAGATTCGCCAGGTGGTCGACATTTTAATGCGACGCCGCCAGAACAATCCGATTCTCACCGGCGAAGCCGGAGTAGGGAAGACCGCCGTGGTAGAAGGCTTCGCATTGCGCGTGTCGCAAGGCGACGTGCCTCCGCCCTTGCGCAACGTCACCGTGCGAACTCTCGATCTCGCGCTGCTGCAGGCGGGGGCGGGAATCAAAGGTGAATTCGAAAACCGGCTGAAGGGATTGATCGAGGAAGTGAAGGCCTCGCCGATTCCCATCATCTTGTTTATCGACGAAGCCCACACCATGATCGGTGCGGGCGGACAGGCGGGACAAGGCGACGCCGCCAACCTTCTTAAGCCGGCATTGGCTCGCGGCGAGCTACGGACTATCGCGGCCACGACATGGTCGGAGTACAAGAAATATTTCGAAAAAGATCCCGCGCTGGCTCGCCGCTTCCAGGTAGTGAAGGTCGAGGAGCCGGTTGAAGCGCAGTGTCTGACTATGCTGCGTGGCATTGTGCCGTCGCTGGAGAAGCACCATAAAGTTCGCATTCTGGATGAGGGCTTGAGCGCCGCGGTCCATCTTTCGCACCGCTATCTCGCCGGGCGCCAGTTGCCCGACAAAGCCGTCAGCGTGCTGGACACGGCCTGTGCGCGGCTGGCCCTGGGGCAAAGTGCGACTCCGCCCGCGATTGAAGACAGTGTCCGCCAGATCGACGATTTTGCGGTTCAGAAGCGCATTCTGGAACGCGAGTCGCTAGTGGGCACCGACCATCGCGAGAGGCTGCAGGAAATCGCCACCAAGAGCGCGGAAATCGAATCGCGCCTGGCTGGTTTGCGCACTCGCTTTGAGAAGGAACGCGACCTGGTCACGACGATCCGGGATTTTCGTTCCCAGCTCGAAAGCGCAGGTTCACAAAATGGCAACGCTGTCGCGCGAACTGAAATTCCCGGAGTCGCGAGCGATGCAACTGCGAGCGCTCCCGCCGCGACAGCTCCGGCAACAGCGTCGTCGTCGTCAACGTCGACATCAACATCGGCAACCGCCACCGCGGTCGAAGAAGCTGCCAAGCCGGTGGACGTGGCCGCAATGCGCGGCAAGCTCGCCGAGGCTGAGGCCGAACTCGCGGCGCTACAAGGCGAAGAGCCGATGATTCGCGTCGCCGTCGATGCGCAGATTGTCGGCGAAGTCATATCCGCATGGACTGGAATTCCCGTCGGCAAAATGATGAAGGACGAAATCTCCACCGTCCTTTCTCTGCCGACATTCCTGGGCCAGCGCGTGATCGGGCAGTTGCACGCTCTGGAAATCATTAGCCAGCGCATCTCGACGGCGCGCGCCCGTCTGGACGACCCCATCAAGCCGATCGGTGTTTTCATGCTGGTGGGGCCCAGCGGGGTCGGTAAAACCGAAACCGCGCTCGCCTTGTCGGACCTGCTTTACGGCGGGGAGCGCAACCTGATCACCATCAACATGTCGGAATTCCAGGAAGCGCACACCGTGTCGACGCTGAAGGGCTCGCCTCCAGGCTATGTCGGTTACGGCGAAGGCGGCGTGCTCACTGAAGCCGTTCGTCGCCGGCCCTATTCCGTGGTGCTGCTCGACGAAGTCGAGAAAGCGCATCCCGACGTGCTCGAACTTTTCTATCAGGTGTTCGACAAGGGGCACATGGAAGACGGCGAAGGCCGCGAGATCGATTTCAAGAACACGATTATCATTCTCACCACCAACGCGGGCACCGACACCATGGCGAAACTGTGCGCCGATCCTGAAACCATGCCGGGTTCCGAAGGTCTGTTGAAGGCGCTCAAACCGGAGCTCAACAAGATCTTCAAGCCTGCATTTCTGGGGCGCATGGTGCTGATTCCTTATCTGCCCATTCGCGATGAGAATCTCAAACAAATCATCCGGCTCAAGCTCGGTAAGATCCAGCGCCGCATGCAGGAGAACCACAAGATCGAGATGACCTACGATGCTGCCCTGGTACAGGAAGTGGCGAATCGCTGCACCGAGGTGGAGAGTGGCGCTCGCAACGTGGATAACATTCTTACCAACACGCTGCTTCCCGATATTTCGCGGCAGTTGCTGGGACGCATGGTGGCCAATGAAGCCATGGAGCGAATCCACGTGGGCATTGGCACCGACGGAGCATTCGAATATCGCTAAGTAAACTGGCGGCGCGTAAGGCTGAAGGATTTCACGCGGGCTGCGCGGTCGCAGTTCGCACAAATCAAGGGCCCGCAAACAATCAAGGGCCAACCAAGGGAAGGACCGCTTCGTGGCAGATGTTAGCTATAGTCAAGAAGACCGGCTGCTGTCCATCGATACCCCGCTGGGCCATGACGTGCTCCTGTTGCAGGCGCTCACGGGGTACGAAGGCATCTCGCGCCTGTTCAACTACGACCTGATTCTGCTGGCCCACGACAACGATTCCATTGTCTTTTCCGATATCGTCGGGCAGAGCGTTACCATCACGCTGACTAGTCCCAGCGGCACTCCGCGCTACATCAATGGCTACGTGAGCCAGTTTACGCAGGGCGACACCGACGACCGAAATTTCACCCATTACCAAGCGCAAGTTGTGCCTTGGTTGTGGTTTCTGACCCGCGAGGCGGATTGCCGCATTTTTCAGAACCTCGCGGTGAATGACATCCTCAGCCAGGTGTTGAGTTTGTTCGATTTAAATGATTTCCGGCTTAGTCTGACCGGCACTTATCCTGAGCTCGAGTATTGCGTGCAGTATCGCGAGACCACGTTCAATTTCGTGTCGCGCCTCATGGAGGAGTTCGGTATTTTCTACTACTTCGATCATTCGACGTATGGCAAGCACACGATGGTGCTGGCCGATCAGTCGAGCACGCTGCCCGCGTGTTCCAGCTCTCCTATCAGCTACAGCACCCAGGTCGGAGGCCTTGAGGATCCCGAGGCAATCAGTGCCTGGCGCGTCCGCCAAGAAGTGCGCACTGGCATGTACACCGTAACCGATTACAATTTCACGACTCCCTCCACCAGTCTGCAGTCCACCGAACCCACCGTGGTCGATCTCTCCGCCAGCGAGCCTCTGGAACTTTTTGATTACCCGGGATTGCATACCACCAAGGATCTCGGCGACACGGTGGCCAAAACCCGCATGCAGGAAGAGGAAGCGGGCTACATGGTGGTGTCGGCTGAAGGCAACTGCTTCGGCGTGATTCCTGGCTACTCGTTTCTGCTAAAGAATCATTATCGTTCCGACCAGAACACGACCTACGTGGTAACCGAGGTCCGGCACTCCGCCTCGGAGGGACAAACCTACACCACCACCGCGGACACGCAAGAGGGAGAGACCTACTCCAACACTCTGACCTGCATTCCGCTGTCGGTGACGTATCGCCCCGAACGGGTGACCCCGAAGCCCTTCGTGCAAGGTCCACAGCCCGCGTTGGTGGTCGGCAAAGCCGGAGAGGAAATCTGGGTGGATCAGTACGGACGCGTCGTCGTGCAATTTTATTGGGATCGGATCGGTGTGCAAAATGAGAACAGCTCCTGTTGGATTCGCACCTCGCAACCCTGGGCTGGCGGAAACTGGGGCGCGATGTGGATTCCCCGCATCGGTCAGGAAGTGCTGGTCAGCTTTCTGGAAGGCGACCCCGACCGTCCCGTCATTACAGGCCGCGTCTACAACGCCAACCAGATGCCGCCTTACGCTCTGCCCACTTATCAGACGCGCAGCACTTTTATGTCGCGCAGTTCCCAGGGTGGTGGCGCCGCCAACTATAACGAACTTCGCTTCGAAGATCTGAAGGGGCAGGAACAGATCTTCATGAATGCGGAAATGGATATGGATCTGCGCGTCGAGAAGGATTCGCGCGAATTCATCGGCGCCAACCGGCATCTGATCGTGACCACGAACCAGGTGGAGCAAGTCCAGACGGACAAGCATTTGCACGTTGAGGGAAGCCATTACGAGAAGATCGACACCAACATGTCGCTGAACGTCGGCGGCAATCAGATGGAGAGTGTGACGGGCAACAAGTCACTCAGCGTCACCGGCAATCAGAACGAGAGCGTTACCGGCAACGTCTCGCTCAGTGTTACGGGGAACCAAAGCGAAAGCGTCACCGGCAACGTTTCGCTTTCGGTCACCGGGGGAAAGATGGACTCGATCACAATGGGGTACATGATGAGCGCCCTGAGCATTCACCTCAGTGCGCAGACGGGCATCGTGATTGAATGTCCGTTGGGAATTACGCTGAGCTCGGGAGCCAATTCCATTGATATCGGCCCCTCCGGCGTGTATATCACGGGAGTTCCGTTTGCCTACCTCAACAGCGGGAGTTCTCCGGCCAGCACCTCTGACCCCAGCTCAGGATCGCCCGACAGCCCGGATTCTCCAACGGCCCCGAACGATCCGGACACGGCCGACGACGGCAGCAAGGGAACCAAGCTGAGCTGAGGTCCGAAGTTTGACGGCAGGGAATTCGACAGCGAGTTCTTCGCTGGCGTCGACTTTACCGGCGGATGTGTCGGCCAGCCCTTACGGCACCATCACCGTCATCTCTCCCGGCATGACAATGCTGATGACGCCGGCCCACATGCACATCAGCGTCGAGGTATCGTCCAGCGTGGGCATGTCGGCGAGCATCACCGTCGGAGCTCCCGGCACCCACGGGGCGACCGTCATGGGAATGCAGGGCATCGGTGTCAGCACGCCCATCGCGGCAGCGGTCGCAGCCGCGACCATCGGATTGGCAGGTGACATACACACGCCGAACGGCATGATGTTGACCATTGGAATGTTGTC
>JBELAE010000279.1:0-7041 GCA_049509155.1 Candidatus Sulfotelmatobacter sp. | reverse complement strand
GCTGCCTTAGTGAAGCAGTCGATCGCCTCGTCATATTTTCCGTCATCCATAAACTTCATTCCGTCGCTGATCAGAGACTCGTAGGTTGGTCCCCGAACTGACCCCGGGGCAGGAGTCACAAGTACCCGATTGATCACCTGAGCAACTTCGGGGACGGCACCTGCCAGGTCCTCTGCTGCCTTACGATCGTCCGCAGTCGACACACTGCCATCGAGAATCACTTCCCGCTTGTCGGAGACCGACACTCGAAGTGCGCGAAGAGCCGGCACAGCATTCAATTTTTCCGCGACCGCGTTCTCAATTCTTAATCGCCGAAACGACTGGTACTTCAGATAACCAACGCCAGCTACCAACACAGCCGCCAAAAGCAGAACCACCAGCATGAGCAATTGCGCTACCCGAAACTTTCGCGGCTGCACAAACACATGCTGCGCGGCGCTCTTTATCAGCACCGAATCCGCCGTCGGCGCGGCACTCATGCTGCCTGCCAATGCCGGTTGGGCCACAACCGGTATGGTCAAAGGCTGGGTCGCCAACGGCGCTGGAGTCGTTACCTTCGCCGCCTTAGCAGCTTCGGACTTCGCCGGAGCCGGCGTAACTTGCGACGCTCGCCCCTGCGAGGGCTGAATCTTCGAGGGCTGATTCGAAGTTGGCTGATTCGAAACAGGCTGATTCGAAGCAGGCTGCTTCAACGCGGGCTGCGTCGACCGTGGTTGGGTCGGCGGCGGGGTCGGAGCGGGAGCGGCCTCCGTTTTAGCCAGTGTCTGCGGCCCTGGCCCGTCCTGCGTCTGACCCTCTTCCACCACTGCGTCTGCCCAAGGCTCGCTGTCGACGGTAACCGAATCCATGGCAGCAATAAACTCTTCCGCGTCCTGAAATCTCTGTTCGCGCGCTTTGTCGATCGCTTTCAAAATCACGCGCGAAAGCGCTTCCGGAATGTGCAGATCCGGCGCCAGTTCGTGGGGCGGCCGCACCGTTCCCTGGATGTGCTGCATCATCAAGGAATAGGGCGTGTCGCCGTCAAAGGGCAGTTGCGCTGTCACCATCTGATAGAGCACCACTCCCAGCGAATAAATATCGGTTCGCCCGTCAACTTCCCCGGCAGCCTTCTTCCCCATGAACTGCTCCGGAGACATGTAGAGCGGCGTGCCCACCACCATCCCCGTCATGGTCATCCCCGGCTGATCGGTTCCCGCGACTTCGCGCAGTTTCGCGATCCCGAAATCGAGCACCTTGGCGATTTCCTGGCCCTGCTCGTCGGTCGTGAGCAGAATATTGGCGGGCTTAATATCCCGGTGCACCACGCCCAGCTTGTGAGCGGCCCCCAGCGCCCGCGCCGCCTGCGTCGCAATGCGCAGCGCCCGCGGCACGCGGAACGGCCCTTGCTCCTGCAGAATCTCGCCGATGCTCTTGCCCTCCACCAGTTCCATCACAATGAAAGGGCGGCCATCGTCGGTGTAGTCGAAATCGTCCACTCGAACTGCGTTGGGATGCCGCAGTTTGCGGGTGACCACGGCCTCGGTCTGAAAGCGTTGCAGGAAGTTGGCGTCTCCGGCGATGGCGTCATTGACAATCTTGATGGCGCACACCTCGTTGAAGGTGACGTGCCGGCCCCGGTAGACCACCCCCATGCCGCCAACGCCAATCTGGTCCAGAATCTCGTACTTGTTGCGAATGATCATCCCCGGCTGCAGCTCGCGGGGATTTTGCAGACCGGTCTGATCCGCCGGACACACGTTATAGTCGGACGGATAAGTTTTGTGACATGCAGGGCAGTATTTCATGAGGTCACGTCAAGCGACCGGGAGCGGGCAACGCCGCATTGGCCGCTATATCGCCACATAGCAATGAATGCTCATGCAGAAATGCTCGACTGTCAAGGTTCTTCCGCAATTGGGTGACTCAAGTCCGCAAATTGACTTCAGCTGGGAGTGTCCTTAGAATCGGCGCACAGCAATGCTCCTGCCCCAGAGGGGCAGGAGCGTTATCCAATGATTGCCCGCTTCCAACTGTTCGGGATGGTCACTGTTTGCGTCATCACTTTCGCATCCGCTTCGGCTCAGAATCAGAATCTTGATGCCATCCGGCAAAAGGCCGAGGCCGGGGACCCTATCGCCCAATTCGATCTGGCCAGAGCCTACATCGAGGGGAAGTTAGTTACGAAGGATCCGGCGACGGGGGTTTTATGGTTAAAAAAATCCGCACGTCAAGACTACGTTGGGGCCGAATACGCCTTGGGAATTATGTATGAAAATGGAGTCGGAGTCTCGAAAGATCAGCATGAAGCGGCGAAATGGTTCCTGAAAGCGGCAAGGCAGCAAAATAAAGCTGCCCAGGAGCAGTTATCGAGCATGTTGCATCAAGGGACGATCTCGACGGCTGAAGCAGACTGGAACGTGTCCGAGCCAAAGCCGGCCCGCCTGCCCAAGACACCGACAAAGGCCAAGCCCGCGCCCTTCTCTCTGGCCGAAGTCGAATCCGGGCTCAAGGGCAGCATCACCAGCAAACGCATGGCGACTCTGGTCCAGCAATTTGGAGTCGACTTCAGCCTGAGCGACGCCAGCCAGAAACGCCTGGCCGAAGCCGGGGCAGACGCTAACTTGCTGCAAGTTATTTCCGCCTCCCAACGCTCGCTCTGAGCGCATCGCCGGCCGATGTATACTCTGTGGTTTCCGCGAACCGGAACCAGGTCGCGCGTCAGACTGCGCGGACCTTTCATTCGCGGACCTTTCATTGAGGAGATTCGCCATGCAGAGCCGCATCACCGGCACCACCATGCCCGTTCTGGAATTCGCCCTCGAACCCAATGAGACCATCATCTCCGAAGCCGGAGAACTCTCCTGGATGGGCAACTCGATTCAGATGACCACGCACACCCAGTTCGGCGGCGGCGGTGGAATCTTCGGCGTGCTCAAGCGCGTGGCCGGCGGCGGCTCGATCTTCATGACCGAATACCGCGCCATCGGCTATGCCGGCGAACTCGCCTTCGCCACCAAGCTCCCCGGCCACATCGTGCCCGTCGAAGTCTCGCCTGGACACGAATACATGATTCACCGCCACGGCTTCCTCTGCGCTACGCCGCAAATTCAGATCGGCGTCGGCTTTCAGCAGTCGCTAGGCGCGGGCATTTTCGGCGGCGACGGCTTCCTGCTGCAGAAGCTCAGCGGACAAGGTACCGCCTGGCTCGAACTCTCCGGCGAACTGGTCATCCGCGACCTGCAGCCCGGTGAAACCTTGCGCGTCCATCCCGGCCACGTCGGCGCATTCCAGTCCAGCGTCGCGTTCCAGATCACGACCGTCCCCGGCATCAAGAACATGATCTTCGGCGGCGACGGAATTTTCCTGGCTGCACTCACCGGCCCCGGCCGCATCTGGCTGCAAACTCTGCCCATCGCCCGCCTGGCGCACGCCATCGAACGCTATCTGCCGCGCGAGGCCGCGAAACACACCGTCGAAGGCGGCGTGGTCGGCGGCATCGTCGGCTCCATCCTCGACAACATGAAGTAAGCTTTGGGTCATAAGTCATGGGGAAAGTCGTTCGAGCTACGACAACAGCCTGTGGTGCAAGTGCGATTCGTATCGGGGCACACATTCATGCGTGCCATCAGTGCCGCAAAATCAATGCGCCTTTAGGCGCTGGTTTTGAGTTTCCGAATTCCACCACGGGCTGATAAGGTTCTTGGCAGTCAGAAGGGAGTAACCATGCGTTGGTACCATTATGTGGCGTACTTTTTCGGAGGCGCATTCCTCGGCAACAGCGTCCCCCATTTCGGCAACGGGGTATCGGGACACGCGTTCCAAAGCCCCTTCGCATCGCCACCCGGCGTGGGCTTGTCCTCCTCGACAGTGAATGTCCTCTGGGGGTTTTTCAACCTTGCCGTCGGCTATCTGCTCGTCTGTCGCGTCGGAAGCTTCAATCTGCGCAAGACTCCGCACGTGCTCGTGCTCGGGGCGGGAATCCTGGCTATTTCGCTAATGGCTGCCCACGCCTTCGGACGCTTGCACGGAGGGCAGTGAGCCAGCTTTTTAATTCGGACTCAAGTCATTCGAGCCCCAAGTCAATCGAGACCGAAGGCAGTCGAGCCCAAGGCAGTCGGGACCGAAGGCAGTCGAGTAAGACCTGCCATCCCCCCGCCGCCCGCCACGTCAGCCTCACCATCGAGGCACGATTTTCCTGGCAGCGTCCTTTTACGACGGCCGACGCACTGACGACTTCAGTTCCATCTGCAATTGATGAATCCGTCTCCGCCTCTCTAAGTATTGTTCCAACTCGACTTCAGCGAGGCCCTGCTCCAGGGCCTCGAACTGCTGTCCGAACAATTCACATACTTCCTTCGAGAGGTCGTCGATGCTGCGCCGTCCTACCCTGGGTGAGGTCTCATTCATGGGCTCCCGATTTCTGAATCGTCCGCGGCTGCGGCGCCCGATTCGCGGCGAACCGATCTTGAATCGCCATCGCCCCTCGTATGCGTCCGGCCACTGTCGGCGGCAATTCTCATCTCGACGCTGAACAACAAGTCGTCGATCTCTTCAAGGATTGTGATAAGTTTTTCTGGATTGTTTTCGTTCTGCGCTCGTTTCTTCAGTTTTGGCCAGCGCTCCGTCATGAGCCGTTCTAGAGCCTGTTTGTTCTTCATCTTGCAAACTTTCTCCTCTTTGATTTCGTCCAAGCATTTTTGTAACCCAGAGGGATCTCGCTTTCGTTGGCGCGAAGATAATCCATTCACTGGGGAACAGTCTGTGACATCGGTCACAACTTTCCTGCTTGCACCTGTGGATTCGTGGCAATCTGTGCCACCCGGCCAGGCGGGCTGCCTTCGTTGGGATACCGACCCTAATGTTTCCGGCGCTTCAGATTGGGATTTCAAAGACTCGAACCCAAGGGCCGGGAAGAGCCGCATCAGTCGCAAGCCAATGAAACTAAATATGTTTAGCATCGTGTAAGCCGACGCTGCAGAAACTCCCCTAAGCCAAAGCCGCATCCCACCATCTCGGTTAAACTAGTAGCGCAGCCCGGCTCTTCCCCATGATCAACGGCAAGCGCATCGCGGTCGTCATGCCCGCCTACAACGCGGAGAAGACTCTCCGGGTCACGGTCGCGGAACTGCCCGACCTGGTGGACATTCGCATTCTGGTCGACGACCACAGTTCCGACCAGACCGTCGATCTCGCCCGCCAACTCGGCCTGCTGGTCTTCCAGCACGACCGCAACTATGGCTACGGACGCAACCAGCAGACCTGCTATCGCGAGGCCATGAACGCCGGCGCCGATGTCGTCATCATGCTGCATCCCGACTATCAGTACACGCCGCTCCTGATCACCGCCATGGCCAGCATGGTCGCCTACGATGTCTATGACGTCGTGCTAGGCTCGCGCATCATCGGAGGCCGCGCCCTGCTCGGCGGTATGCCCATTTACAAATACATCGCCAACCGGCTTCTTACCGCCTTCGAGAATCTGTTTCTCCGCGTGAAACTCTCCGAGTACCACACCGGCTACCGCGCCTTCAGCCGTCAGGTGCTCACCCAACTGCCGCTGCTCGAAAACTCCGACGACTTCGTCTTCGACAACCAGATGCTGGCGCAGTGCGTTCACTTCGGCTTCCGCATCGGAGAAGTCTCCTGCCCCACCAAGTATTTCGAAGAAGCTTCGTCGATCAATTTCAGCCGCAGCGTGAACTACGGTTTCGGCGTAGTGGCCACGACCCTGCAGTTTGCCCTGCAGAAAATCGGCCTGCTGCACTTACCACGCTTCAGCGACAAAGGCCGCAAACTCGAAGCCTCCGGTGAAACCTACTACGCTGTCCGCTCCGAAACCGTGCGCCCGGCCTAGCCGCATGAACATTTTTCCTTCGTGTACCTTAGTGTCCTTCGTGGTTAAAGATCTTCAGCCTGCAATTTTGATGGAGAGAACATGCTCACCAACATGAAGAATCTGGCGTGGTTGCTGGTGTTGACCGCGCTGGCCATGCTGGTGCAGGGCTACCATCCCGGCCTTGAAGACGATGCCTACTACCTCGCCGCCATCAAGAACAACCTGAACCCGGCCTTGTTCCCCCACGACGCGGATTTTTTCCGTGTGCTGTTTCAGGCCACAGCCTTTGACAAGCTGATCGCGTTATCCATTCGCTGGAGCCACATCCCCTTGCCCTGGGCGCTTCTCTTTTGGCAGGTGCTCGCAACTTTTCTGGTTCTCTGGGGATGTTGGAGAATCGCCCGCCGCTGCTTCGAGGAAAACTACGCCCAGTGGGCCGCAGTAGCCATGGTCGCCGCGCTGCTCACGCTTCCCGTCTCGGGCACAGGCCTGAGTTTGACCGACCAGCACCTGCATCCCCGCGCCTTGGCCACGGCGCTGATCCTGGCGGCAATCGTCGCCGTGCTCGACGGACGCCGCGTGCTGGCGGGAGTGCTTCTGCTGCTGGCGTTTCCGCTGCACCTCAACATGACGCCGTTCGGCGTCTCTTACTGTTTCTTTCTGATGTGGGATCCGAAACTGTGGCCGAAGTGGAGTTCGCGCAAAGCGCAACTCAACCCGGCCGCGGCCGCGCTGCTCATACCCTTAGGCTGGATGTTCGAGCCCGCGACGCCCACCTGGCGGCAAGCTGAAGCCACCCGGTCGTTTTACTTTCTACTGCAGTGGCATTGGTATGAGTGGCTGGGAGTCTTCGGCCCGCTGGCGCTGCTGTGGTGGTTCCGTTCGCTGGCGCTCGGCCGCGGCTCGAAGGTTATGGCACGCGTGGCAGAGTGCACAGTCTACTTCGGCATTTTCCAGTTAGCAGTCGCGCTGATTCTGATGCTGCCTCCGCCGCTCGAGCGTTTTCGCTCGCTCGAGCCCATGCGCTTCCTGCATCTCGTGTATGTTTTCTTTGTTCTGCTGTCCGGAGGATTGCTGGGCCGCTACTTCCTCAAGCGTCACGTCCTGCGATGGCTGCTGCTGTTCGTCCCGCTGAGCGCCGGAATGTTTTATGCGCAGCGCCAGTTATATTCCGGGACCGTTCATCTCGAACTGCCCGGCCGGTCTTCAGGCAATGACTGGGTGGA
>JBELAE010000278.1:0-7056 GCA_049509155.1 Candidatus Sulfotelmatobacter sp. | reverse complement strand
ACCTTGTTAATGCGGACTCGATTGACGAAGGTGCCATTAAAGCTCTCGGCGTCCTCGAGCACATAGCGGCCGCCTTCGGAGTAGACCTTGGCGTGATATCCGGATACGGCAGGATTATCGATGCGCAGGACGTTGTCCGGCTGACGGCCAATGGTTATGGTGCCGGAGGAAAGAGATACTTCTTGTATGACTTGGTCGTCAAATTTGAGAAACAGTTTCGCCATTGCCCAAGCTCCAAGATGCGCAATCTGGAAACACAACCGCCTTAAAGCAGAGGTAACTTCCCGTTGCGCTATGACTCGATGATCACGATCTGATGATCACAATCTATTGTGCGTACAAAAGCAGACAAGGAAAGAGTACCAAGGTACTCGACTGCTGTTTGGGCCCTTGCGGATGAGTTTCTCCATTCGCTCGACCGAGGGCAGCTGCATCGGGAGGGCGAGCAGCCAACCCATCCGAGTAATTCCGTAGGCGAGCGTTCCGGGCAGGGATCTGGAATGGGCTTCCGCGATTGGACACTGCGGGAGGGTTTAGCGTAGGCTTGGCAGCGCCTGATCGCGAGGCTAACCATTTTGAAAAGGCGAAATTGGGCGTCCCGAAAGTGGTTTGGGGCGGAGCGATGTCGGAGTCGACCTGAAATCAAGGCCGAATTCCGGAGTTTATCGGCCCAGCACGGCCGAGCAAGGAGGCATCATGCTAAATCAACCCAAACCTCAAACTGTGGTGATCGAGGACGGATACGGCAATACCATCACGCTGGCGAACGGAAAGATCACGATCAAAAGCGTGGGTACTCTTGAACTTACGGCCCCTACCATCACTATCAATGGACGGCTCGTAACCCCGAACAGAAATCCGATTTAGCGACGGCCTTCGAGTGTAGCTGTCGTACGGCCGAGGTCTTACGCATCTCGAAAAAGCGAGATGGTGGTAGCTTGGCCACCGTTCTTGACTGTCATTGTTTGACTGTCATGGTTTGAAAGGGGATTGTTTGATTGTCGTCGGGAGACTCCACATGACTATACGGAATTTGCGATCCACTTGCCGCTGTCTCTGTTTCTTCGGTTTCTTCGTCTTCGGTGCATCCTTCGCCCTCGCGCAAGGAACCTACACTCAGATTGACTTCCCCTCGGCGTTGATGACGCAGCTGAATGGCATCAACTCGGCCGGCCTCGTGGTAGGCAGCTATGAAGACGATGCCGGTGGACACGGATTTCTGCTGCAGAATGGCGCCTATACGACGATCGATTATCCGGGCGCCCAATATTCCTACGCCCAGGGCATCAACGATAACGGTCAGATCGTCGGACTGGCGAACCCGCTTGGATATCTGTATGACATGAACACGCAATCGTTCACGCCGATTCAATATCCGGGAGCCTCGTACACGTACTCGGTGGCCATCAACAACTCGGGCGCGGTGGCTGGTTATTTTGAGAAAAGCAATTTGAGATTTCAAGGATTTGAACTGGTGGACGGCGACTACACGGAACCCGTCCTGCCGGGCTCGACCGGTACTTTCGTCAATGGAATCAGCTCGGCTGGAATCCTGGTCGGCTATGCCGATATCCGCAACCTCTACTCGAATTTCCTCTTCGACCAGGATACGTTTCGGACGATCACCATTCCCGGGGGGACGTCTCCTTTTGTACTCGGAACCAATCCGCAGGGAACTGCCGTGGTGGGCTACTACGAGGCATTTTCAGGAATCGTTGGCTTTGTTTACCAGAATCGGGTTCTTCAGACGCTTTCCTTTCCCGGGTCGATCACTACCGTTGCTGCAGGTATCAATGCGAAGGGCGAAGTCGTCGGCTATTTCATCGATAGCAGCGATGTAGCGCATGGTTTCCTGTGGACGGCTTCGGGAGCGGCGGAGGCGAGCCAGCCCAAATAAATGTTCCGGCAGGTTGACCTCGCTCGGTCCCGATGGTCTGCGGTGCGGTTCTACTGCGTCGCTTGCAGTTGCGCGGCGAGTTGATTGACTGCGGTTACGTCGTAGAACCCGGACAGGTCGGCGTGGCCGGCGAGGGTGTCGCGTTCCTGGCCTTCGACGAGGATTCTTACTTTCTGAATGCCGGGAGTGTTCGCCGAAATGGTGTGGATCAGCGAAGCGACCGTCAGGTCCTCGACCAGGACGCCGGAGCGGTGGGTGTTGGCGAAGGCGGAATTCAGGTCGATGACGGCGACTCCGGGGTCGACCAGAAAAACGCTGCGGATGTCGGCGCCAGGGCCGAGAACGTGGGGCGAGGATTTGTCGAGGTAGACCGAGAGCAGGGCACGCAGAAGTTCTTCGGCACGCTGCTGGCGTCCGGAGGGTAGCGGAATCAGGGCGAACATGGGGCGCAGAGTGCCGTCGTCGTCGTGCGCCACGTAGAGAGTGGCGCGCTCGGTGGATCCGGCGACCGGGGGAGCCAGCGGACGGGTATCGGTGGAGGCGACGGGCGTGGCGGCAGTGCGTCGCATGTGCCACGCATAGGCGCTCAGGCCGAGGACGGCAACCAGTAGCACTGCCATCGCGATCACGAGATGACGCGGGATCATGAGGCGGACCTCACGATTCTGACCATGAAGGTTCTGACCATGGGGCCAGCGAAAGCGGTCGAGCTGCGCTCGACCGGACAACCGGGGGCGGCTGTCCCCACAGTACCCCTGTTCTCACTTTCCAGGTGCCGGCATTTTGAAAGCATGAGTCTCATGGCGCGCCTCCCAGCTGATCGCGGGTGGCGGCGATGGCTGTGGCTACGGCGCTGGTCACGAGTTGCTGGTAGTCGGGGGCGGTGAGTTGCGAGGAATCGGATCCCTGAGGCGCGACCTCGACGGCGATGGCGGGTCCGGTGACGTTGTTCAGAGGGCGGAGCGGGGCGGTCAGGGTGCGTACCGGAATTTGCCGTCTTTGGAATTCGGCGGCGACGGCGTTGGCGGTGATCTGGCTGAGAGGCAACGAAGCGTGCTGGGAGGTTGCCCAGGCACGGAAGATTCCGCGATCATCGCCATCCAGAGGAAGCAGCGCGGTGTAGACGCGCACGCCATGACCGCTGGAGGACGCGTGCACAGTAATAAAAATGGCGGCGTGGTTGGCGTTGGCGAAAGTGGCGCGCTGGTCAGGAGAGAGATTCGCGTCGGAGTCGCGCAGTACGACGGTTGGGATGCCGCGGCTCTCGAGTTCTTGGCGCAGGCTGCGGGCTAGCGCGACGGTGACGTCTTTTTCGAGCAGGGTGTTGCTGAGCGTCTCGCCGTGATCCTCGCCGCCGTGGCTGGCGTCGACCACGGCGAAATAGCGGCGAGCGACCGCGCTCGGGACCGGGGCTGCAGGGGTCGGTTGCGGGGCGGCCGCGGGCGTTCCAAGGGTTCCGGGTGTCGGCGGATTGGCATTTTGCGCGACCGGGGATGTGGACGCGGAGGTGGCAGAGATCGTCACCGTGCGTCCGTCATTGCTGAAGCTGGCGATTACCGGGATGGAGGTATTCACGGTAACCACGGCCGTGCCATTGCTCTCGCTGTAAATGGCCGAGGGGATGGCCTTGTTGCCGAAAGTGAGCGTTGGCGAGGCTGGGGCGACGACGGGTTCGCGGGAGAAGGTCATGCGCAGCGCGCCCGGTTCGGTAGCCACCGTGGGGTTGACGGGTGCAGTGAAATGGAAGACGAGCCGCGGCGGGTTGTCGGCCGACAAGGACGCGGTGAAGTGCGTGCCCACGCTGCCGATGAAGAGACGTCCGCTGGCCTCGTGCAGAGTAACCGGGCCGCCCAGAAAACGCGGCAGAAGAGAAGCTAGCGCGGCGACGGGGACGAGTCCGCGGCTGTTTTCTATGAAGAATCTTCCGCCGAGATCTGTGTCGCGTCCTTGCACGCGGGCGCGGGACTTGCCGAGCTGGAAATCGCCTACCACGTTGTTGTAGCGCAAGCGCCAGCGCACGCCCTCCGCCTTGGCGCTAACCGTACCCAGGGGTTCAAGCACTTCGAGCAGTCCTACGTAGCCGCGGTTGTCGCGCTGGAGGAGCGGGAGGGAATAGTTTGCTGCGACCGAGTAGACGGCGAGATGCTTTTCGGGGGCGGCGCCGGAACAGAGAGTCGAAATCAGGGTCAGGGTAATTACTTGTAGAAGCCGATGCTGCAGCTGGGGCGACCACCTACGGTCTCTCCAAAACTCCCACTTCTCGCGCAAAAAGCGCGCGAGAAATGGGGCACCCAGATTCGAGTTAATCGGGCTCCCGTTAATCCCCTTTCGGTTAGTCCCTCTCCCGTCAATCCAGCGCATAGGCGGTCAATCCACTGAGCAGCTTGGGATAGAAATCGGTGGACTTCTGGGGCATGACTTCGCCGGCCAAAGCGACATCGCGCACCTGCGCAACCGGGCAGGGGTTCATCAGGAAGGCGATGTTGGCTGCGGCTTTCCCGGGCGTTTGTCCGCGCACCTGATTCAAGGCCTCGGAAGCCTCGCGCAGGTAAGATAGGTTCTGCTGGTTGCGGATGGACTCTTCGGAAAGCTTGAGCACGCCTTCGAGCAAACATTTGTGCAGTCGCACGACATCGAGCGAGCGCTGGCGATCGGAGAGGCCGGCCAGAAATTGCGCGCAGGCGGGCTTAGGCGAGTGCAGGATACAGGCGCGGTGGGCGGTGACGGCCAGCAGAGCGGTTCCGGCGCGGCCACGCTCGCGCAGCAGGGTAGTGGCGCGGGCTGCGTCGATTGCGGGGTCGATGTCGTCAACTTCGAAGAAGGTGCGGGCGGAAGTTTGAAAATCGTCCGCCGAGAAGGAATCGAGGGAATGCACCACGCGATGCGTGGGCAGCACCAGCAGCCCAGGGTCGTTCATATTGACGAAGGTCATCATGACGAATTCGTAGGGGGCTTGGGGATCTGAAGCCGCGCCGGCAGCGGCGCGGGATTCGTTGCGGCATTCATTACGAAAGTTGAGGGCGGTTTCGTAGCGATGATGGCCGTCGGCGATCACCAGTTTCTGGTTGCGCATCTTGGCCTGAACCGCAGCGATTACGCTGGCATCGGAGATCTGCCAGACGCGGTGGGCGACTCCGTATTCGTCGGCCACGTCGATGGTGGGTGCCTGCGGGGCCTTGAGCAGGGAATCGATCTCCCCGGAGTCTTCGTAGAGCAGAAAGAGCTGTTCGTAGTGGGCGCGAGTGGCGCGCAGAAGGTCGAGGCGGTCGGCCTTGGGTTTAGAGAGAGTCTGCTCGTGGCGGAAGACGACCTTGGCGGAATAGTCTTCGACGCGGCCGAGAGCGATGAATCCGCGGCGCTCGAAGCTGGTCCCCGAGGGCGCGGTGAAAGTTTGGGAATAGGAGTAAATGGAGGGCGCGGAATCCTGCCGGAGGATGCCCTGAGATCGCCATTGCCGGGCGTAGGCCGCGGCGCGGGTGTAGACATTGTTACTGACATCGTCCGGATCGCGGCGGCCCAGGATGATTCGAACCAGGTTGTAGGGGCTGGCGGCGTAATAGCGCTCCTGCATGGCCGGAGTGATTTTGTCATAGGGTTGAGTGACGACCTGGGCGGCGGAAACTCGCTGCAAGTCATAGCGGAGAGCGCGAAAAGGAAGGATGTCTGCCATATTATGGAAGTCACAGGAAACTTTTGATTGTAGCAAGATGGCGGCGGGGAGCCAGGGCGGGTGAGACTATAAGGTAGTGGTGCGGTTTGAAAAAAGATTCGTATCAGGGCATAGCTTCAGCGATGCCAACAAAGGCTCAAGGACGAGCGGCTTCAGCCGCTAGAGTTACCATGGCGCAGCGGCTGAAGCCGGTTTCAAACCGCTCTGAGCCGGCATGCCTGAAGGCACGCCCTGATACGAGTCTTTTATTCAAAATGCACCACTGCCACCCTAACGGCTTTAGCCAACCAGCTCTCCCCCAATAACATCCAAGGTCCGGTTCTGGGATTTGTCTTTAGCATTTTGACAAAAATCCCTGCTGCGCGGGGTGAAAGCTGTGCTAACATCCCTCCCCACTGAGGTATTTATGGCCCGCCTGCGTAGAGAAGAAGGGCGCCGGTCATCTCGCCCTGAGGCCGTAGTAAGCGAAGTTGCTAGTGGCTGTTGGGTTCTCCCCTGGGATCCGACCCGTGCGCGACTGAGCAAAAATCTTCCGTTGCTGAACGGCATTCGACTGTCGGCGTGGCTCGTGCTGACTGTGGTTGCGCTGGCGTTTTTGGGCGTGCCCGCGTTCTCGCAGACCGACGTGAACGACGTGCACGTTTTGCCGCGGGAAGTCGGGAAACCCGCCGAACCACCCGAGCCTTCCAAGCCGGATGTGGTGGCCTCGACCACGGTGCTGAGTGCGCACGTGCGTCCGCTGAAAGTGGGCGTCGACCTGGTTCTGGTTCCGGTCACGATTACCGATCCCCTGAACCGGCTGGTCACCGGACTGGATAAGGAGAACTTCCAGCTCTACGAGGGCAACACCGCGCAGGAGATCCGGACATTTTCCAGCGAGGATGCTCCTGTGTCGCTGGGGGTAATCTTCGATTCCAGCGGCAGCATGACCAGCAAGATGGACCGCGCCAAAGACGCGGTGGTGGAGTTCTTCAAGACGGCCAATCCGCAGGATGAGTTTTTCATGATTACCTTCTCCGACGAGCCCGAGGAGGTGAGCGACTTCACCAGTTCGGTGGACGAGATCCAGAGCAAACTGGTGTTTGCAGTGCCGCGGCGGCGCACCGCGCTGCTGGACGCCATCTACATGGGCGTGAGTAAGATGCGGCAAGCCAAGTATCCGAAAAAGGCGCTGCTGATCATTTCCGATGGCGGCGATAATCACAGCCGCTACACCGAAGGCGAGATCCGGTCGCTGGTGAAAGAAGCGGATGTGATGATCTACGCCATCGGTATCTACGACCGCTACGCTTCCGCGGTGGAGGAACGCCTGGGCCCGCAACTGCTTAGCGACATCACGGAACTGACCGGAGGGCGGGCGTTTACCATTGATAATCCCAACGATCTGGGGGATGTCGCGACCAAGATCGGGGTGGAACTGCGTAATCAGTATGTGCTGGGGTACCGTCCGGCTAAGGTCATGCACGACGGCAAATGGCGTAAGATAAAA
>JBELAE010000277.1:0-7066 GCA_049509155.1 Candidatus Sulfotelmatobacter sp. | reverse complement strand
GTAGGAGGTTCCGGTTACGACTCCGGAGTTGTTGATGCCCTGCGCGCTGTTCCAGAACGCGCTGCCCTCCGATCCCAGCGTGCCCAAGTCGATCATCTTTCCATCGCTATAGAGAAAAGGATGGTTGCTGCCGTCGGAGGTCACGGACGAGCCGACCGCCTGTCCGGCATCGTTGAGCGCGTACGCGACTGCCGACCCTCCGCCGAGATCGCCGATATCGACGAGCGTCGGGCCGTCGGAGAGAAATGCGCGGTAAGTGCCCACGGAATTTGTCGAATAACCCGCAACCTGACCGGACGAATTGATCCCGTTGCCGATCCCCGAATTCCCGCCCAGCGTGCCAAGGCTGGTCATGACGCCGTCGCTGTAAAGGAAAACGTCGCTGAGATTGCTGTTGTTGGCGCTGGCTGCGCCGGTGACTTCCGCCGTGGCGTTGACCGCGCGGGCCACGCTGAAGCCACTGCTGCCGAGTGTGCCCAGGTCGGTGATGGAGTAAGAGGCTTGCGCGGCACAGAGCGGCGATGCGACAGTTAGGGACAGAATACAAACCATAGTCGCGACGCTGGCGTGTGTTTTCACGGCGAACTCCTAAGCGCGAGAAATCCGACAGCGAATTCTTCCACGCGTCCACTCCTCAGTTGTCAAAGGAATGTCAAAAGGCAGTAGTGGTGCAGATTGGCTCCCCTTTTTAACGGGCGTCATCCCGAAGCCCCGCGTTTTCTCGAGCGGGGCGAGGGATCTCGCGTGGAGTAATTTCAAACTAAGGCACTACCCAAAAAGCAGTTCACTCCGGCGCTTCAGTCCACAGAACTCTGCGACCTTCACGGCTGCTCTTGTGCGCCAGCAGGAGTGCGCGCATGGTGCGCAGAGCCTGCTCGGGTGTAACATCCAGCGGAGCTTTCTTCTCGATTGCGTCTCGCACGTTGGCGTAGTACCCGCGATAATCTCCGCGGTCGGTCTTCACTCTGCGTGGTTCCTCGCCCACGCGGCTTAGGGTTCCCCATCGATCTTCCGTCTCAACGCCCCAGTTCGGGCCCCAGTCCGGACCGTCGGGACAAGCGGCGCTGCGGAGGATTTCTTCCTGGGGATCCATCCCGTACTTGATGAACGACCCTCCCGTTCCATGAATCAGCAAATGCGGCCCGGGAGCGTAGGCAATAATCCGGGCACGCAACGTTGCGCGAAGATGCGGATATTCCATTTGAACGTCAAAGGCATCGTCAATCTGCGAAGTCCGGCGCTGACAGAATGCCGACGCGCAAATCGTTTCGGGTGTGCCAAACAAAACCAGAGCTTGATCGATCAAGTGCGGGCCCAGATCCCACAGAACTCCGGCCGCTAGATGGTCAGGTTTTTCACGCCAGGCATTAGGCTTGGACTCGAGGCGGAAGCGGTCAAAGCGCGACTCGTATTCTGCAACCGCGCCCAGCGCGCCTGATTTCACGAGCTGCTTCACGGTGTGAAATTCTCCGTCCCAGCGGCGTTCCTGATACACCGTGAGCAGCCGGCCACGCTCGGCGGCGAGACGCACCAATGACTCCGCTTCCGCCATTGTCGGCGTGAATGGTTTGTCCACGACCACATCGCGGCCGGCTTCGAGACAGGCTTTGGTGTAGGAAAAGTGCGAATCGTTGGGCGTGGCCACCACGCACAAGCCAATTGTCTTGTCGGAGAGCATTTCGTCGAGCGAGCGCGCCACTCGAACTTCGGGATATTTCTGCTGCGCGTTCGACCCGTGACGCTCTAGAATGCACGCCAGTTCCATGCCCGGGACGCCGCGAATAACGGGCGCATGAAACGCCTGCCCGGCCAGACCGAATCCGATTAAGCCTACTCGTACCATAACTTTCCTCAGCCGCGCTGTTGTTCGTGCGTTGCCTACGGTCTTTAATCTCTGTATCTCTGTCTCTGTCTCTGTCTCTTTACGACCGGTTTATGATCGGTCTTTTAGGCGCCGCACGAATTTCAATCCCGACCAGACTTCGGACACGGCGCATACCTTCACGTCAACCAGTCCAGCTGCCAGCCCAATTTCGCGGACGATGTTCTCGTCGAGGTCGGTGACCACGCCGGAACTTTTCTTGGGCCAGCTGACCCACAGCATTCCCGCGGGCGCAAGCCGCTTGCTGATGCGGGCGAATTCACGCACCAACTGCGGCGCCGATTTCGTGAACAGCATGGCGAAATCGAGAGGCGCTTTTGCCTCGCGCACGATTTCGCATTCCTTCAGTTCGGCTTTCAACTCGGCGCGCACATCCTGCGGCATTTCGGCAAGCCAGACGCGGAATCCGGGCTTGATGCCAAGCTTTTTCGGGAGCGGTGTTCCTGAATATCCGGGCATTTGTCTTTGAGGAGCTACAGTTGTTGTTCGCTTCGACCTCACCGCATGTGATTCGCCGGAGTCTGACTTCGTGAACCTTCATGCTCTTCGTGGCTGCAGCCTTTCGCACTATTGCGTCGGTGAGTACCATCCCCGGCGTGAGCGCACGCGGAAAGTTTTCTTGTCGTTGGTGACGATTTCGATGGTGCGGTAGTGGCCGTCTGCTTTGAGATCTGCCGGCTTGTAGGAGATGGCGTACTGGCTGCGGAGTTCGTCCTGAATCTCGGCAAACGCGTTGGCCACATCGCGGATCTGGAAGGGATGGAATGGGCGTCCGCCGGTGGCATCGGCGATGCGATCGAGCACCTTGTCGCCTGGCCCGGCGGTTCCGCTCACGTTAGTGCTGATGGTGTAGACGATGGCTTCGGCGCGCTGCGCCATCTCAATGGCTTCTTCGCGGGTAACGTGGCTTTGGTTGTCTTCGCCATCGCTGAGCAGAATGATGGCGCGCCGCACGGTGGTCGACTTCGGCGCTTTCAGCAGCTTGTCGCGGCAGGCAAAATACAGCGCGTCGTAGAGCGCGGTGCCGCCGCCGGGACGCAGTTCGTGCACTCCATGGGCAAGCAGTTCGGTATTGTCGGTGAAGTCCTGCGTGATTTCGGGCGTCACGTCAAAGCCAACCACAAACGCCTGATCGAACCGCGGACGAATCGTCTGGTTCAGAAACTCGATGGCGGATTCCTGTTCGAACTTGAAGCGGTCGCGCACGGAATTGCTGGCATCGATCAACAGGCCGACCTGGAGCGGAAGGTTGGTTTCGGAGTGGAAGCTGCGGATCAACTCCGGCGGCTTGTTGTCGTCGAGTATGTGAAAGTCGCCTTCCTTCATGTCGGTGATGCGCTTTCCGTGCTTGTCGGTGACGGTGAACACCACGTTCACTTCGTTGGTTCGCGTGACGATCGTGGGAATGTTTGGGTCTCCGCCGGCATTTGGATCGGCAGGCTTTTGCTCTTGTCCGGCGGGTGTGGCGGCAGGCGATGGTGCAACGGGCGAAGTTGGAGGTGCTGACTGCGCGGTCGCACTGACTGTAAGGAGCAGCAGAAGCAGCCCGAAGCTCGCAATCAATCTGCTTTTCGTTTCCGTTCCCAAAGTGTGCATCTTATTCGACATTATATCCGCCAAACCCGCATGCGCCTCAACTCTGACCGACGTGGGTTCTATCCTGAGCGACGGATCTCCCCCAAGAATCGTGGCTTGGGAGATCCCTCGCTCCGCCTGAAAAGCGGCTCGGCTCGGGATGACGCAAGGGCGATTTATTGAGCCATTAGTCATACTTCAGCCCTGGCCGCCTTTCGTAGAGGCGTCGGCAATGTCTGTCTCCAATGTCGCCAGGAAGGCCTGCAGCTCGGGTGGAAGGGGGCTCTTGAACGCGAGCCGTTCGCCGGTGCGGGGATGGACCAGTTCCAGCTGCGCGGCATGCAGGAAATTTCGCGGCAGAGAGATCGCACCGCCCTCGTCCGTTGCGCGGCCGCGCCTTGCCCGCATTTCGCGCGGCGCGCCGTAGAGCGCGTCGCCAACCACCGGATGGCCCAGCGAGGCCATGTGGACGCGAATCTGGTGGGTGCGGCCGGTATCGATCTTCACTTCGACGAGCGTGAACTTGCCAAACGCCGTGTCCAGCCGGCGGACGACGCTATAGTGCGAGATGGCCTCGCGGCCACCGGTGCCGCGTGTGGTCATGCGGATGCGGCGTATGCGGTCGCGGCTGATGCTGGCTGAGATGGTTCCGCGATCTTTCTTCGGCCAGCCGTGCACCAGCGCGATATAAGTCTTCTTCACTTCGCGCTTGGCGAACTGTGCCGCCAGCTTGCGATGGGCTTCGTCGTTCTTCGCGACCATGATCAGCCCGCTGGTTTCTTTGTCGAGGCGATGGACGATGCCCGGCCGCATCTCTCCGCCGACCGCCGATAGAGTCGCGAAATGATGGAGCAGCGCATTCACCAGAGTGCCGCGATTGCGCTGGTCTTCTCCGTTTGGACCGGTCGCTCCGGCGCCGGCGTGCACCATCATTCCAGCGGCCTTGTTGATGATGGCCAAGTCGTTGTCTTCGTAGATGATGTCGAGCGGGATATTTTCGGCGATGGCGCGCAAGGGAGGACGCGGCGCTGGAGTGAGCACGGTGATGCGCTCGCCTCCGCGGAGCTTTAGGGAAGCTTTAGCCGCTGAATCGTTCACGAGGACTTTTTCTTCTGAGATGATCTCCTGCACCCGTGCCCGGCTGACATCGAGATTGGCGGCGAGGAACTGGTCGAGGCGCTTGCCGGCGTCTTCGGGGGCGACGGCGAATGCGGTGGGGGGCGAGGCGGTCATCGGGTTGTGAGGGGGTTACGAGGCGCGATCATGCGTGTGGATGTTCCGCGAAGTTGCACGGTTGAGGGTACCCCCCCTCCCCCCCCTGTTTTGGCTAAAATATTGGATTCATTGTAGTTAGCATGGTTTCGACTGCTCGATTCGTGGCAAAATCTTGAACGCCAATGACTTACGGATAAAATCTTGTGAGATAAGGACTTACGCGGGAGGTTTTCGATTGGGTTGTTTCCCGTGGTTGCAAGGCTGACGACGCGGCTGGTCGTGTTTGTGAACACGGATACATCTATTTTAGCAAGGTTAAGAAGGAATTTCTGGGCTGGGGCGAAGGAGAATTCGCTTTAGGGAGAACGGGTTAGGTTAGCGGGCAAAGTTTTTGCTTGACAGCCGCGGAGGCTGGAGAAAGTTCGGGGGAAGTAAGAGTGGAAGTCTCCGCCCCAGCCGCAGAGAAGGCGGCTTGGATGGGCACCCTCGCCGAGACGAAGGTAATGTAGATCGCTCATGGAAAGCGCAATTATGATGCGACTGGAAAGGTGCGTCCATGAAAAAGAGCTGGACGTTGGCGATGATCCTCGTCGCATGTTCCCAGTGTGCCTGGGCCATTTATGGGCCGGACCTGACGCGGGCCGATGCTTCTGTCGCGTTACGCGCCTGTCAGGAAGCCAACTTTGAGCAGGGCCGGGAGATTACGAAGGCAATGCAGAGCGGCGATCCCGATGACGTTCTTCGGGTGTTGGGGCGAGCCCTGAAGCAATGGAGGGCAACTCCCGTGGGGTCTCCGGTCTACGCCGCCAGGGCGTTTTGCATTCACGAACTCGTCCCGGCTCGGCTTCAGCCCGGAGGATCCGATGCGGCATCACGGTTGGAACCAACGATGGCAGTGAAAAGGTTCGGCGAACTCGGCATCGAATATTTTTGGTATGGCCCGGACGGTGAATTTACCCTTAAAGACGATCCCGTCAATCTTGAGAAACTGGCGCTGGACCACCTGGATTCTCCCTGGGGACGCCAAGCCTTTCTGATGATGACTCGGCTGGGCTGGAGCTGGGGTGCTTGTCAGGAGGGAGCGGATCAATTTCGAGTTGTCATCAAACACGGCGAGTCTTTTCTCAGTCAGTATCCGGATTCCGAAGTTTCCGACAGCATCCGGTTGGAGCTGGCCAACGCTTACGCGACTTGGTGGAATGTATCGAACCTGGAGCCGAATGAGTCCACCAAGCCAGAATCTTACAAAGCTGGTGCATCGAAGGCAAAGCAGCGCGCCGTCCGCCTATATCAAGAATACTTAAGGGCGCCGAACGCGGCGAATCAGAAAGAGGCTCGAAAGCGGCTGGCGGCACTGGAGAGAAATCCCAAGGGATCAGAGACCTACGATTATTTCTGCGATGACTACGAGGATTAGGATTAACGATCTCTGGCCCCTGCGCGAATCCGGAGTTACCGCGTCGCGCTGACCGTCTATGCCAGGGCAGTCTTCGACCCGGGGCGCAGCCACCAGATCAATCCGCCGGCGAGCACTAATCCGATCGCGATTAACTGTGTGCCGGTCATCATGCCGCCGAAGACGGAGCCGCGGCCGGGGTCGTCGCGGAGATACTCGAGGAAGAATCGGGCGACTCCGTAGATGAAGAGGAACGCGCCGAATACCTGGCCGTCGAATTTTCTGCGCTTGAGCAGCCACATGAGGAAGAAGAAATTTGCCAGTTCCACGGCCGACTCGAACAACTGCGTGGGTTCAAGCGGGATGCCCAGCGGAGTGCCGGTGATCGAGTTGGCCAAGGGATTGTGAAAGGTGACGCCCCACCAGTGATGCGTGGGTTTGCCGTAGCAGCAGCCGGCGGCGAAGCAGCCGATGCGGCCGATGGAGTGGCCCAGCGCGAGGCCGGGGGCGAAGGCGTCGCAGGTTCCAAGGGGCGGCATGTGATGTTTCCAGACATACCAGGCGGCCGCTGCGAATGCGGCCAGCAGACCTCCGGAAAAAACTCCGCCGGCCTGCAGCGTGTCGACGCTGAAGATTTCGCCGGGATGAGCCGAGTAGTAGCTCCACTCGTTGATGACGTAGAGCACCTTGGCGCCGAGGATGCCGCAGAGCACGACCAGAATGCCCAGGTTCCAGGCTTTGTCGCCGTCTATTCCGAGACGCTCGGAATTGCGCACGCTGATCCACAGGCCGATCAGGACTCCCATGGACACCAGGAATCCATACGTCGGCAGGAAGAACTTTCCTAGATGAAAGAGTTGCGGATACACAGTCTAATTAGATGCAGAAACTGAGCAATTTGTCCCTAAGTCAGTGTAGCAGGAATGAACTTGGAGGGGATCTGGCGGGCGGACTGTTGATTGTTGATTTCTGATTGTTGATTCAGGGCCGATGCGCGC
>JBELAE010000276.1:0-7579 GCA_049509155.1 Candidatus Sulfotelmatobacter sp. | reverse complement strand
GAGCGCGGGATTGCGCGAGAGGAAGAATTGCAGCCCCGAAAGCAAGCTCTTCAGGTAGTTGAAGCAGCTTAGTCCCGGAGAGGTTGAGTGCGATGAAGGTGTATTGGCTGGAACAGATCCAAAGCGATGTGCCGCCAGGAAATGATTGGTTGAGCGCAAGCGAAACGGCTTGTCAGCACGCTCTCCGCTTTGCCAAACGGCGCGCCGACTGGACGCTCGGACGCTGGACGGCGAAACGTGCACTGGCCGCTTACCTGAACCTGCCGGCTCAGCCCCTCGTGCTCGCGAAGATCGAAATACGTCCAACTGTGTCGGGAGCACCCGAGGCGTTTGTCGACGAAAGACCCTGTGCTGTGGCTATTTCACTCAGCCACGGGAACGGTAGAGCTATCTGTGCGGTGGCACAATCGGGCATCGAACTGGGTTGTGACTTGGAAGTAGTCGAAGCTCGTAGTGAGGGTTTCCTCTCCGACTATTTCACAACTGGAGAACAAGCTCTGGTTGCCCGCGCGCCTGCTGCGGAACAAACTCGACTGGTGACGCTGCTCTGGAGTGCAAAGGAGAGCACGCTCAAGGCGCTAAAAACCGGACTGCGGCTCGATACGCGGAGTGTGATGGTGAGCCCCGAATCGTCCTTCGACGTCAACGGCTGGAGTCCAGTGCAGGCCCGTTACACCGGCGGCAAGGTCTTTCATGGCTGTTGGCGGCAAACGGATAACATCTTGCGAACTCTGGTTGCTAATGTCCCATTCGGCGCTCCGATTTCGCTGAGCCTGGAGGCTTATTCGGCGGACCGGGCCTCCCGCTGCGCGTAGAGGACTGGTGCGATGTATGTCAGCACGATTAACTTTTAGCGGTCCAATTGGCTATCGAGTTCGCGGCACGGCGGAATTGTGCCGATCGATCATCGGAGTATCTGTCCGACGAATGCTTAAAGGCCCCCGCAGGCCCGGCTGGAACTCGTTCTTCGAAGTCGCGACCGGAATGCTGAGGAGGCAGGTAAACACCGCCCTGAAAATGCGCGATGTAAACGAGTCGCGCCGCTACTTGGATTCGATGGTGATCAGTTCACAGGCATTGTCGGAAGTAAACATCAGACACATCGTGCGTCCGAAGTTCCAGGGAAGCTGGTTTTCAGGAAGCCCGCTCTCCGAAAGCTCGCTCTCCAGCAAGAACGCGGAACCGCTGGTGACTGTCCTGTATCTTCATGGCGGCGGGTACTCGTTCTATCCGCAGGCTTACGCGGACTTTATCGCTCAGATCACGCTGGCAGCGAAGGCTAGAACGTTTGCTCTCGATTACCGGCTTGCCCCGGAGCACCGGTTCCCAGCCCAGCTTGAAGATGCGCTCCACGCCTACCGCTGGTTACTGGACAGCGGCATTGATTCCGAAACTCTGGTCGTTGCCGGAGACTCAGCTGGTGGCAACCTGGCATTGGCGCTTCTCTTGGCGGCACGTGATTCGAATGAACCGCTGCCGTCATTGGCCATTGCCCTCTCGCCGCCAACCAATTTCGAAATCGACTTGTTTCCCAACCAAGAGTTTGACTGGATCACTAAACCGGCACTCTTGCGCTGGCGAGACTGGTTTTGTGATCCGGCGCAGCGCCGGGATCCGTTGGTCTCGCCGCTGCGGGCGGATCTGCGTGGTCTCCCGCCCATTTATATACAAGCTGGATGCTGCGAGATTCTGTACCACAGCATTCGGGAATTTGCCGATTATGCCAGCGATCAAGGAGCGGACGTCATCCTCGAAGGCTGGGAAGACATGACTCATGATTTCCAGATCTTCGGACAGGATGTGCCGCAGAGTGCGGATGCGCTGCGCCGGATTGGCGAAGTTATCGCGGCCCGGGTTCGAGCGCGCGAGAGGACAGAAACGATTTCGTGCTGAACGGCAGACAGGATTCTGCCCATTGCTTCCGTCAGTGAGGAGACACCATGAAGAAACTTCCCGAAGTCGAAGAAGCCAAGGCGCTGATGATTGAGGCGACGGACTGGTCCCTGTTCCGGTGGCTGTTTGAAAAACGCAGAGTACGCGAGACCGCAGACCAGGCCAACGCGGCTTTGGACAAATTGAACAAGGCGGTCAAGACGCGCTGGAGCAGTGACGTAAAAGTCGCTTACAACGAGTTGGCTCCCAAAGCAGGTGGTGCGGCAGGGCGTCGCACCGTTGCACCGGCGTCTTCGATCATCAATCCTCAAATCCTCGATCCTCAAATCATCGGTGCTCAAATCAGGCTATATGCCAAAAAGGTGAAGCAGGCCGATGACGCGGCGCGCCGCGCCAGAATCGATGCCGAGGAAACCTTCGACGAAGCGGAGAGACTATTAAATACTGCCTTGGCGCGAGAGGGATGTCAGAAAGCTATTCATCAGTGGGCGCTCGACGAAAAAGCGATTCGCGCAGCCGAAGCCTCTCCTGATTCCACCGAGCATGGTTCCACGGTGCGCGAGTCCAGCAAAGCGAAACTCTCACGCTTGGCGGTCTAGCAGGCAGGCAGTGATATGGTTCTCGGCCACGATTCATCCGACACGGGTCACTTCGATAACGATCAATTCGATAACGCCCAATCCGATAACGCCCGGTCCGACAAACGTACATTCGATTTCGACTTTGTCGTGATCGGATCGGGATTCGGGGGCAGCGTCTCCGCTCTCCGGCTTGCGGAAAAAGGCTACAAGGTTGCGGTCATGGAGATGGGCCGCCGCTGGACGCCGGACAATCTGCCCCTCAGCAGTTGGTCCATTCATCGCTGGTTCTGGCGTCCCCGACTTGGCCTCCGCGGTTTCTTCAACATGCGGTTCTTCCGCCACGCCACCATCTTTCATGGTTGCGCCGTCGGAGGTGGATCCATCACCTATGCCTGTACCTTGCTCCCTCCTCCCGAGAAAGTGTGGACCTCGGGATCGTGGAGTCGTTTGGCCGATTGGCAATCAGAAATGCCACGGCATTACGAAACCGCTTCGAGCATGCTGGGCCTGACAGAGAATAAAATCCTCGGACCTGCTGACCATCTCCTGCAGAAAGCAGCAGAAGCATCTGGCGTCGGAAATACCTTCTACTGCACCACGGTGGGCATCTTCCAATCGGCGAACGGAACTCAGGGGCAAACTTTCCCCGATCCATTCTTTGGAGGGGAAGGTCCGGCGCGCTCCACCTGCATCGGCTGCGGCGGCTGCATGATCGGCTGTCGCCACGGCGCCAAGAACACGCTGGATCTTAACTACCTGTATCTCGCAGAAAAGCGGGGCGCGAAGGTCTTCCCGGAAACCAAGGTCGTGGATGTACGGCCGCTCGACGGCGCCATTGATGGCAGCGCCGGATACGAAGTCTCCACCGTGAATTCCATCGCCTGGATTCATCGCCAGCCGCATCGGTTCACCTGTCGCGCCGTGGTCTTCTCCGCATCCTCTCTGGGAACAATGGAACTTCTATTCCGACTCAAAGAAAGAGGATCTTTGCCGGCGGTCAGCAGCGAACTGGGCAAGCACGTGCGCACCAACTCTGAGTCGCTCATCGGGGCGCGCACCCCGGGCTACGCGCAGGATTTATCGCAAGGCATCGCGATCGGCTCTGGCGTTTATATCGATGAGCATACTCACATAGAAGCGGTCCGCTACCCGCTGGGTTCCGACGCCATGGGGTTCTTGACTACGATCCTCACGGATGGCCGGCCCGGCCCGCCTCGGATCGCATTGTGGCTGAAGAACGTCATGGGATCTCTGCTCCGTCACCCGCTCAACACGGTTCGAGTATTGCAACCGCGGGGTTGGGCACGGGAGTTTGTAATCCTGCTTTGCATGCAGGCGCTGGAGGGAGAAATCGAGATGCGCTGGCAACGTCCCTGGTTCTGGCCATTCCACAAGTTTCTGGTCAGCTGGGGCGACAAAGTGCCAACCTATATTCCGAAGGCCAACGAGTTTGCCAAGAAATTCGCGCAGATCACCGGCGGCTTCGCCATGAGCATGCTGCCAGAAATTCTCTTCGACGTTCCGGGCACCGCGCACTGCATTGGAGGCTGTGTGATTGCGGATTCTCCGGACCACGGCGTTGTGGACCATCGCCACCGCGTGTTCGGTTACAAAAACATGTACGTCTGCGACGGATCGGTCGTGGCGGCCAACCTCGGCGTAAACCCCAGCTTCACCATTACTGCCCTGGCTGAGCGGGCCATGAGTTTCATCGCGCCAAAGGCAGAGACCGGTTGGAACGATGCAACTTTGGCCGCAATTCATGCCGAGGTTCATGCCGAAACGGGTTGAGTCGTGACACCGCGGGCGAGCCAGTGCTTGAAGAGAGCCTGTTCTGCCTTGAGCCACATCCGGCTGGGATAAAGTACGGCGCTGCATCGCAGAGTGAACCAGTCCCCCTTCCTCAGAGGCCTTTGCTGTGTCAGCCATAGCGCCCGCGATTCGTGATCCGGCGTTTCCTTTTCAAGATCAGTTCTTACGTCAGAGAGGCGACTTCCGTTTCCTCGTATAGCTCATCGATCTGTTTGCGATAGCGTTCCTCGACGGCTTTGCGGCGAAGTTTCAACGTCGGGGTGAGCACTCCATCAATGGCAGTGAATTCGTCCGGCACCAGCAAGACTTTTTTCAATGTTTCGAAGCGAGCCAGTCCTCGGTTCACCTCCGCGACGATGCCTTCGTAAAGATCCTTGACCTTCGAACTGGCAACCAGTTCTTCCCGGGAAGAAAAAGATATGTCGTTGGCGCGGGCCCAATCCTCAAGCAGCGGAAAGCACGGGGAAATGATGACGAAAGCGAATTTCCTGCGGTCTCCCAGCACCACTGCAGTTCCTATCAGGGGATTCAGCTTGATGGAATTCTCGATTGGCTGCGGCGCAATGAATTTTCCGCCCGATGTCTTGAGCAGATCTTTCTTCCTGTCTGTAACCGACAAAAAACCATTGTCATCGACCTGGCCGATATCTCCGGTTTTGAACCAGCCGTCGACAAATGCGTTACGGGTTTCCTCGGGCCGGTTCCAGTAACCGCGAAATACCGAAGGACCGCGGACCAAGATCTCCCAGTCGTCTGCAATCTGCACCTCGACATTGGACAGCGGACGACCCACCGTACCCATTCGGTGAGCGCGCGGGGTGTTGATTGCAATCACCGGCGAGGTCTCCGTCAGGCCGTAGCCTTCGTGAATGCGAATTCCCATGCTCGCGTACCACGCTGCGAGTTCCTTCCCCAGGGGCGCTCCTCCCGAGACGAATATTTCGACTCTGCCGCCCATACGCGCCCGCACCTGCGAATAAACCAGCTTGTCGGCCAGCTTCCAGCCCAACGCCGTAGGCACTTCGCCCGCCAGAATCTTGGAGCTATGGGCTCGGCCCACCGAAAGAGCCCACCAATAGATCGCCCTCTTGGCAAAGCCCTTAACCTTTTGCTCCACCTGGCTGTAGATCTTTTCGTACACGCGTGGCACCGCCACAAACAGGGTGGGTGAAACCTCCATCAACGCCTGCGGCAGCTGTTCGATGAAAGGGCAATACGCCAGCGTCACACCGCGATACAGCAAGGCCCAATCGGCGTGACGGGCCGTCACATGCGATAGCGGAAGAAAGGAAATGCTGACCTGCCCAAGATGAATGTCAAATTCCTCCAGCGAGTGCAACACGTTCGCAGTCAAATTACCGTGAGTCAGCAGCACGCCCTTTGAGCTGCCGGTGGTTCCGGAGGTGTAAATGATCGACGCCAGATCGTCAGCGGCTATGGTTCGCGCACGCGCCTCCAGTTCCAGATCGCGAACCGAGTCGTCGCGCATCCATTGCCGCATCGGCACTGCGGCGGCAGTTTCGACGGAATCCATCACCACCACTAACTCCACGGCCGTTTGATTCTTAATCGAAAGCACTTTTTCCAGTTGCTGCTCCGTGGAGACGACGACAACTCTGGCACCGGAGTCGCGCAAGATGTGCGCGCACTGTTGCGCAGTGAGCGTCGCGTAGATCGGCACAACCACCACACCCAACAAGAGAGATGCGAAGTCCGCGACCGCCCACTCCAGCCGGTTCTCACTCAGGATGGCGAGCCGATCACCCTTGGTCAGGCCCCATCGGCTGAGCGCTTGCGCCACGCCAGCTACATCCCGGTAAAGCTCTTGCCCGCTGACCGGAACCCAGCGGGTCGCATCGCGAACCAGCATCACCGGCTCCCCGGTGCGCTTCACGATGGTAAAAAAGATGTCGTTCAGCGTTTGAAGCTTCATTGGTCAGGCCTCCTGACTAGCGAGACGACGAGGAGACGATTCGCCTTCCGCTTGAGGTTCTCAACGCGATTCGGGATGGGTGGCATGCCCGGCTCCCGCGTGACCGCGGGAGGAGAACAGTTGATTCTCGCCGGAAAACCAAACGGTTTGCAGTGATGCCAGTCACTGCGTGGTGTCCGCCTTAACGGGGTTCAGGGATGCTGTCCGAGTCGTGGCGAGTGGAAAGAACTGGGAACAGGATCGAAGCGAACGTTCCCTGGAGAGTTCCGTCCTCGAAAGGAATCGTACTGATGGAGGAAGTGAGATGGAGAAAGCTAAAGGCTCTCGGGCCGGAGATTCTAGTCGCCGCCGACCCGCCGGTGCGGCACTCGGTAGCCTAGCTGCATCGACACGTGCCGCGCCGCGTCTTTCAATGCCTCAAGGATGCGCGGCATCGTCTGCGCATTCACCTGGTTGGTCGTGCCGCTTAAACCGATACTCGCCTCGATGGCACCACTCTGATTGAATACCGGCGCGCCCAGGCAGCGCGCGCCCATGTTGTTCTCCTCGTCGTCGACTGCGTAGCCTTGCTCACGTACCTTCTCCAAGTCTTTCAGCAGCCGTGGCACGGTCGTAATAGTCTTCGGAGTTCTCTTCTCCATGCCGCCGTCGGCCCACCCAGGTGTCCATGCGGATAAATCCCTGCGGTTCCACTTTCTCAATGTAGACCGCTTCCGGCCCGTCGAGAATCGCCAGATGGCACGTGAGATTCGTCTTCTCCATCAGGTGTCGCATGATGGGCAGCGCCACTTCACGCACGTCGATCCCGCTCAGCGCTCCCCGGCTCAGGCTCAAAATCTTCAATCCCACGCGGTATTTTCCCGTCTCCGCGTCACGCTTCAGGTATGCCTGCTTCTCCAGCGTTCGCAGGATGTAACTGGCGGAACTCTTTGGAATCTGGAGTTTGCGGCTTATTTCGGCGTTACTCAAGCCGTCGGGCTCCTGCGCTACCGCCTCCAGCATGGCCAATGCCCGCTCGACGGCGACCGACGGAGATTCGTGGTTGGAAGACATGCCGAATCGTTATGGTAGCAAAACAGTATCCCGCCAACAAAATGAATGCGTGTTCACTATATTGAACATGGCTATTGACCCGATCCGGTGGCTGCCCTAGGATCGGACAGCATTACGAATCACAGTTCACCATATTGCACATGTGTGATCGAGACCCAGGAGCCCGAAGCATGACGCCAACTGCCGTAACTACGCCGGAACAGGGCACACTTCTCAACCCCATCAACAGTGCACCGCCCGAATTCGATCCTGCCCGCGATCTGCCAGCGGGCTTCCTGGACTTCCTGCTGCCGCTGCACCGCGCGTT